>JAEZLJ010000033.1 GCA_023415275.1 Bacteroidota bacterium | reverse complement strand
TGCCAATACATCTCTTTCCTGTGTCAGGTGAGTATTGTTAGCTGCCAACTGTTGGTTTTCACCAGTCAATCTTGAAACTTCCGCCTCCAGGTTAGCGATCTTTCCGTTCAGTTCACTGATCAGTGATTTTGCTCTGCGGTAATCTGCTGCTGTAGCATTCTTATCACGCATGATCCTGTTGATCTCATTTTTCAATTTAGTGATGTCCGATTGGCGATCACTTAACTGGCCGCTCAGGTTATTGTTGCTGCCGGTAATAGAATCAAGACGTGTCAAGGCATCATTATATAATACCTGAACAGAATCCTTTGCGGTCATTGCATTGTTCACTTCTGCAGTCTTTACCTGGATCTGCTTTGTTGAATCATTTTTATCGTACAGGAAATAGGCCCATGTACCTAAAAGGCCTGCTGCCAACACGCCAATCAGTATATTCTTGGTAGTGTTGTTGTTCCTCACCGGACGATTTGGATTGTTAGAGTTTTCCGCTGAGGGGTAATTTGTATTTGCCATCGTTGTAGGGGTTTTAGTTAAACGATATTTGATTTTTATTGGTTAAATCGAACACTTATTTTTGAGATTTTACGCACCTGTTCGAAAACCGTGCCAGAAAAAAAGTATGGGGAGTTATTGACATGAGTCCAGAAAAGATACTAAATGACCTTAAGAAACAAAACTTTAAGCCGGTTTATTGGCTGGAAGGGGATGAAGAATTTTTTATAGACCAGGTTATTGCCTATGCTGAAAACAAAATTTTAACAGAAAGTGAAGCTGGTTTCAACCTGACTGTTTATTATGGTAGGGATGCTTCCTGGACTGATGTGGTGAACAGTTGCAAAAGATATCCCATGTTTTCAGATAAACAGGTGGTTATTCTTAAAGAAGCGCAGGGAATGAAGGATATTGAAAAGCTGGAAAGCTATATTGACAAACCGCTTTCTTCTACTTTTCTTTTCGTGGCTTATAAAAATAAAAAGCTTGATGGCAGAACGCGGCTGGCAAAGATGCTCAAGGATAAAGCTGTGTTATTCACTTCCAAAAAACTGTATGATAATGAATTGCCGGATTGGGTCAGTGGATTGGTAAAGTCAAAAGGTTATACCATTACCAACAAAGCTTTATTCCTGCTCATAGACCATATTGGTAATGACCTGAGCCGCCTGAATAATGAAGTGGATAAATTGGCCCTTAACCTGGGTTCAAGAAAAAATATAACTGAGGATGATATTGAAAACTTTGTTGGTATCAGTAAAGAATTCAATGTTTTTGAATTGCAACAAGCCATTGCCTCTAAAGACCTGTACAAGGCTGTTCGCATTATTCAATATTTTGGCGCTAATCCCAAGGCGGCGCCCCTGCAGTTGATCTTCCCTTCGCTGTATAATTTCTTTAGTAAAGTTTTGATGGTGTATTCCGTCCAGGCAAGGGATGAACGTTCAGTAGCTACTGCTATTGGGGTGAATAATTTCTTTGTAAAGGATTATATTCAAACAGCTATCCGTTTCAGCCAGCAGGAAATAGAAAAAGTGTTATTGCTATTATATGAATACAACCTACGTAACATTGGTATAAATGATGCGGGAACGGAAGATGCAGACCTTTTAAAAGAGATGGTGGTGAAAATGATCGCTGCGTGATCAAGTACTTACAAAACTTCCAGGCTATCTTTTTTATCCTTGCCTAATTGTTCTATCAATTCATCGAGTGAATCATATTTCACCTGTCCTCGCAAAAACTTTCTTACAGTAACGCGCAAGGTCATTCCATATATTTCCCTGTCAAAATCAAAAATATTTACCTCTACTTTCTCCCCGGGGCGGTTCAGCGTAGGCCTGTTGCCAATACTGAGCATGCCCTTTCTTGTTTCACCATCCACTTCCACATGGACTGCATATACGCCATGACCAAGGTGTATCTTTTCCTGGCTGGTATATTCAAGGTTAGCAGTGGGGTAGCCCAGTTGCCTGCCTAGTTTATCTCCCGGCACCACTTTGCCTTCAAAAAAGAAATCATAGCCTAATAACTTGTTGGCTGTTTCAATATGACTTTCCTGGATGGCCTTCCTGATCTTGGTAGAACTTACGGCAATGGAATCCAGCACATGTTTAGGAATTTCAAGCAACCTATAATGAAATTGTGCTGCCTGGTTTTCAAGCAACCGGAAATTACCTTTTCGCTCATGCCCAAAATGATGGTCATACCCAATGATGATGCAATGAGGATGAAATTTGCCTATCAGGAAATGTTCAATATATGCTTCGGCCGGTTGGTCGGAGAATTCTTTGGTAAATGGCACCACCACCAGGTGGTCAATACCTGTTCCCGATAGCAATTCTATCTTTTCCTCCAAGGTATTGATCAAGTGTAAATGTGTATGCGGATGAACGATCTTACGTGGATGCGGATCAAATGTAATGATCACCGCTTCGCCATTTACAGCCTGTGCTTCTGCCTTCAATGCCTCAATGATCTGTCTATGTCCTTCATGTACACCATCAAAAGTGCCAATGGTAATCACGGAATTTTTAAAACCTGGTAAATAATCTATACTGCGATGCACCTGCATGGCAGCGAAGATAATAACTGTTTACAGTGCTTTGTACGCAATGTTTTGATGGTATGGACATGACAGCCGGCGTCATCATCATTTTAGTTCTTTTATCTTTGCCGCATGTCATTGTATTCTAAAAGAGGTGTTTCCGCACAAAAAGAAGAAGTTCATGCTGCCACCCAAAATATTGATAAAGGACTTTATCCAAGGGCTTTTTGCAAGATATACAAAGACCTGTTGGGAAATGATGAAGAATGGATCAATGTGATGCATGCAGATGGAGCCGGCACCAAAAGCATATTGGCCTACCTGTACTGGAAAGAAACAGGGGATCTATCAGTATGGAAAGGAATTGCGCAGGACGCTATCGTTATGAATCTTGACGACCTTCTCTGTGTAGGCATATATGATAAAATATTGTTTTCATCCTCTATTGACAGAAATAAGAACCTCCTGCCCGGCGAAGTGCTGAAAGCATTGATAGAAGGCACCCAGGCCTTTTTTGATACCATGCGCGATTTTGATGTGGACATTGCATTCCTGGGGGGAGAAACGGCTGATGTGGGAGATGTGGTACGAACCATTGCAGTGAATGGAACCATGGCGGCCAGGTGGCCTAAAGAAAAGCTGGTCACCAATGAAAAGATAGCTAACGGTAATGTTATAGTTGGTCTGGCAAGCTATGGCAGATCAACCTACGAACAGGAATACAATAGTGGAATTGGCAGTAATGGCCTGACTAGTGCCCGCCATGACGTGTTGAATAAATATTATGCTGATCACTTTCCTGAAACTTTTGAGCCCTCATTAAGCAATGATGTGGTTTACATTGGCCAACACCGCTTGCAGGATCCTATCAACATACAGTTCAAAAAGCAAAGTTTTGAAACCAATATTGGCAAGCTCATACTTTCGCCTACAAGAACATTTGCACCTGTTGTAAAACGCATTCTTGAGGAGTATTTTGATCATGTCAATGGACTGATCCATTGCAGCGGCGGCGGACAAACCAAGTGCATGAAATACGTTCCGGACAATGTAAAAATTGTAAAGGATCATTTATTTGACACTCCTGAAATATTCAACATTATTCAAAAGGCCAGTGGTGCTGATGAGAAGGAAATGTACCAGGTCTTTAACATGGGTTGCCGCCTGGAAATTTACACGAATGAAACTGCAGCAAAGGAATTGATCCAGGTAGCTGACGAATTCGGTATAGATGCACAGGTAATAGGAAGGGTAGAAGAGGGGCATAAAGAGCTGGAAATCCAAACCGGGGGGGAAACGATACTTTATAGCTTTTGATTGAGGTAGAATGAAAAATGAAAAATGTAAAATGGAAAATAGAGAGCAATGAAAAATGGAAAATGTAAAAACTTTAGATGGCAGTACCTTGATATTGTAGTCTTGCCAATAGGCGGTGATTGAGATAAAAAATACACTCTACTACCTAAGGCATCAATTAACCATTAACCATTTTTAATTGACAATATCAACGGCCATTGCAATAAATTATACTCTTCCACCTAAAGAACTACAAACTACAAATTATAAACTATAAACTGTCTCATGCTGCATGCTTAAGCAGGAATAATGGTACCTGGTAATTAGGCGGAAACTCCCCTTCAAACCTGATGGTCCAATTATAATCATCCATATAAAGCTCTAAGAACTCGATATCTTCCTCACTGAGTGGCTTTTCCATCTTAAGGCTGATCTTGTTCTTTTCCTTCTTTACCTTCTCTTTCTTTGGCTCATTGAGCCTGGTAGCTAGTTCTTCTTCAAAAGAAAAAAGCAAAAGATTAAACTGTTCACGGGTAAGGGAAATACGCTTTTGCTCTTCCAGGAAGTTGAATAAAGCTCTGAAAACCTCTTTCTTTTCCATACCCTGCTTTAAGCATATCAGCGATAGTGTTCTTACTTGTTTAAACAAATGCGTGTACCTTCTCTTTACTGGTACAAAGCAGTAGATAATAGAAGACATGATGTTACCCTGCTTAAACCTTTCAGCACTCCTTCTGCTTCCTTCAAAAGCAGGGTCATTCCAGAAGCGTTTGGTGTCAACTCCAGGCAATAACCTGGCTAAATACCCGTCCAGTTCAGTATAGTAAAAGTTCACATTGTCATCTACAGTTCCCACTGCTTTTATATGTCCTATTTGCTTTGCCATATGAATATTGGTTTTATTAAATGCAAGATGTCTACTTCTGTTAACTACTCCAAACACCATGGCCGATTATGGCCGATTTGGCCGGAAATGACCACTTTTGGCCGGGGGAGAGAGTCGGGAGTCTGTAGTCGGAAGTCAGAAGTTAGGACCTATAGAACATAGAAACTCCTGGCAGGCAAAGGGCAGTCAACTAGCTATCAACTGCCTATCTACGCTATACTTAGTGCGTGATCACCACGCAGTATCTATACAGCAGGTAGGGAGTTGATAGGGAGTAGGTAGGGAGTTGATAGCAAGTGGAAGGGGGAGACAATGGAAAAAAGGACTGGAGAAATATAAGTATAAAAGTAAGGGGCTGATTGGTCAGCCCCCTTTTACACTTGTGTGCAGCATAATAATATTCCCTCTACATATGCTAGAAAGATTTTGGTCCTTTCACATCCAGTTAAATTGGTTTTGCTTTGGAAAGGGTATCAAAAATATCCTGGCGGTTAGCTGGTTTGGTGGTGATTTCTATTACTCCATTTTTGCCCTGGCTACCATATTTTTCATTTGCTGATTTATCTTTTAGCACATTGATGGACTGGATCTTAGTTGGATCTAGTTTATCGAGGGTGCCATTATATTTTTTTCCATCCACATATATAAGGGGCTTCTCTTTTCCACGGATAGTAATAGCGGTGTCTTCTTCAGTATGAAAATCTTCCTTAGTTTCAAACTTCTTTTCATTGATCAGTTTTCTTTGCTTTGCCTGCTCTATAGTTAAAGTTTCCCGGGTGCCATCTTTATAATCAATGGTGATCAATGCTTTGTTTTTATCAACATTGACTGACCTGATATCTACTGCTTTCTTTTCTGGTAGTGTGTCTGTTGTGGTAATAAATGAAGTTTTTTCACCAGACGCAGCATACCTTTCTACTGCTTTCAGGATCTTGCTGGCCACCAATTCCTGGTTGGCATCACTGGTGATAAAATCCCTGTCCTTTTTATCCGTGATGTAACCGCATTCTACCAAAACGGAAGGGCATACATTTTTATCTACCACCCAGATCCCAACTTTTCGCTTGATCAATTGAGGTGTGGTAGGGTATATAGTGGTAAGTTCTTCTTTGATCACAGAACCTAATAATTCACTTTGTTGCTGGAAAGGGGTGTTTTTATTTGAAACATATACTTCCATACCACTTCCAGGATTATTATTTTCTGAGGCTGCCACATGAAGAGAAATAAACAGGTCGGCATTGTTTTCTTTAGCCAGGTCTACTCTTTTGTGAAGATCAACGATGTCTTCGTTATTCCTGGTTAAAACGATATTTATTTTGGGGTTGGCATTGATAGCTTTGATCTTTTTAGCAATGGCTAGTACAATATTATCTTCATAAATATTATCGCTGTTAGCACCATTCATCTGGCCATTTGTCATTTTACCATGACCTGCATCTATTATCACTGTTATTGGCTTTTCTATATGTGCTACCGGGATGCTCCTGAAACTAAAGGCTAATATTATGCATGTGATCAAGGGTAGAGCCAGTATGCGGCTTAAGTAGTTAATGCGTGCGTTCTGAATTTTGCTAAGCATAAGGATTCGTCGTTTTATTGATGATTGAAAAAAGGAGTTGGTGAGCTGACTGAAATGGTGCGGGTAACTTGCCTGAAGAATCATAGCGGCCAGTGTGGCGGAATCGTGATGCTTCACCGCCTGTTTATCTGCAATGAACTCATGGATCATTTGCAGTTCTTTCCTGATGAACCAGAAAAACGGATTGCACCAAAATACAATAAGTGTTACCTGGATAAACAGTTTATCGAAACTGTGGGCTTCTTTAACATGCACCAGTTCATGCTGGAATATTTGCTGACCGGTTGAAGAGTTGATATCTATATTCTCATTCCAGAAAATATAATTAAAGAAAGAAAAAGGGGTTCCCGGCTCTTTGGTGGAGATGAATTTTATACGGTCCACGAGGCTGATCTTATGCCTGCGAATAATGGCAAGGATCTTTGAAACAGAGATAAACGCACCGACCAGGATGATAACAGAAATACAACAATAGAGTAGGCCCAGCCACTGCTCTGTGCTGAATAACTGGTTTTGACGGATGGATATTTCTTCCATATAAACATCTGCCGACTGCACCACTTTTAATAACCGTATGGCATTGTTTGGTTCATCTTCATAGTGATAAAAAGTGAACTCCATAAAAGGAAGGGTAATAGAAAGCAATACGATACCCAATAAATAAAAGCGGTTCCATTGGTGAAAAGCTTTGTTGCGCAGTGCTAAGAAATAATAGGCAAATAATAGCCCTGAGCATATAATAACCTTTATTAAATAGTAGGCGAGCGCTATCATTTTTTCCCTTTTTTAAGTTGATGTAATAGGGTTTCCAGGTCGTCTACACTAATATTGTTCTCCTTTACCATAAAGGACACTGCTTCGCTAAAAGACCCTCCGAAATAACTCTTTACCAGCGACCGGATACTGGCCTTAGAGTAATTATCCTTGCTCACCAGGGGATAATACTGGTGTTGTCTTCCAAAGATGCGTATGCCTACAAATTCTTTTTCTACCAGGATCTTAAGCAGCGTTGCTATTGTATTCTGGTGGGGCTTTGGCGCAGGCATGGCATCCATGATATCGCGTATAAAGCCTTCTTTAAGTTTCCAGAGCACCTGCATCACCTGTTCTTCTGCTTTGGTTAATGTTTTCATTTTTTATATTGTTCAGCCAAGGTATAACTAATTATTTAGTTTAACAACTAAATTTTTAGTTTATAAAATTATTGGCTTGGCGCATGGTCTTTCTTATGTTATTTTGCAGCAAATAAATCTGGGGAATGGCAGAGAATATTATAGATATACGGAACGCTAATATATACCAGGGAGATAATCTCATTTTACAGGATGTGAATCTGACGGTACATAAAGGTGAGTTCGTTTACCTGGTGGGCAAAACGGGCACAGGAAAATCAAGTTTATTGAAAACGCTTTATGGTGAGCTTCCGCTTAAGGAAGGCCAGGCTACTGTGGTGGGTTATGATATCAGGGCCCTGACCTGGAAAACGGTTCCTTACCTCAGGAGGAACATGGGCGTGGTATTCCAGGATTTTCAATTACTGACTGACAGGAATGTAAATGATAACCTGAAATTTGTTTTAAAAGCTATTGGCTGGAAGGATGAAAAACTGATGAATGAAAAGATAGCTGATGTGTTAGATAAGGTGGGGTTGAGATCCAAAGGGTTTAAGATGCCTTACGAGATGAGTGGAGGGGAGCAGCAGCGGGTAGATATTGCCAGGGCATTATTAAACTCTCCTAAATTAATATTGGCCGATGAGCCTACGGGTAATCTTGACCCGGAAACTTCAGATGAGATCATGAACCTGTTGATCCATATTGCCAGGGATTATGGCACTGCAGTGGTCATGGCCACCCATGATTACATTGTCATTCAAAAGTTTCCTGCAAGAATGGTAAAAACAGAATCGGGGAGGGTATTTGACAATGCTACCATAATGCACTAAGTGCAGCAGCATTGGTTTGATTGTTATATAATTGCCTGATCATCTCTCGTTCGTTTAACTGGGCTTCTTCAAAAGGCATTTCAAAAATATCCAGGACTGCATGCCGGAATTCGTCGGCGCTTTCTGCATGGTGCACCAGTGAATCTACACCACTTCCCCTGGATCCCTGTTGATTGGTGATGCAGAACCTGCCATAAAACAGCGCATGCAAAAGCTTCAGCTTTACGCCCGTTTTATTAAAGGAGGGTAATATATTGATATGGGCATCTTTGATCAATGCGTCCAGTTCATTAGAAGGGGGTTCAAATATGAGTCTTACATTCCGTTTACTACGTGCGAGCTTTTGCAGCTTTGAGGATATACCTTTCCCGGCTATCACCAGGGGAATATTCAATTGATCAAAGACTTTCGTGATCAACCAGGTGGCTGCCATTTCATTTTCAATCACCTCCATATTACCATGATACAAACAGTATTCTCCTTTTCCAGGTAGTGATCTTATTTCCTGCCATGGAACAAAACAGGGTATGAAATGGGCATTGTGAAATCCCTGCTGGCAGAAAATTTCCAGGTCGGATTGAGACAATGCCGCAAGCTTGACCTCGTGGTTCAATTGTTTTTGAAACCGTTTGATCAAACGGGCTTCCCTTAAATAGTAAGCCTTGCGTATGACATTAGTTTCGTAAGAGGCAAGTGCTTTGTAATAAGTAGATTCTTCATTGTGCAAGCGTATCACTACCCTGGAGGGTTCCTGCAAATAGGATAACAAACCAGCACCATGCAATCCCTCCAATAATATTCGATTACGATCCTGGTTAAGGCGCCTGACCAGTAAGGGATTGATCCTTGACCTGATGATGTAGGGAGATTGAAAAGAAAGTGATCGTAAATAATTACTGCGGGCATAGGTGTTTATTTCAGCACAATATGGTTCGAGGCCGTGTGCATGGCGATGCTTATTATAATTGAAATAATGCAGTATGATCTTATTGCCCTGGGCTGCCAATGCCTGTACTTTATAGTACATATCAATGGCGCCTCCATAATCTGGAGGGGAAGGTGCATCGAGGCAAACGATATGAAGGTGATCAGTCAAGATTAAAGATTTGGTGGTAATAGGCAACCAGCTTTTGTTCTTCTACTTGCCAACAATATACTTCGCGTGCCTGCAGGCAATTTGAATTCATTTTTTGTAACAGTTCTTCATTTTGCATGGTATCGACAATCGCCTGGCTGATCACTTCCGGTTGCAGTGAATCTATCAACACAGCCACTTCAAATTCCATGTTCACCTTTTCATATTCAGGAAAGCGCATGGTCAATTGTGGCAGACCACCATGCATGTAATCAAAGAACTTATTGGGCAAGGCCATGTATTGATTCAACCCCTCTTTTTCAGCCAATGCAATACCCAGGGAAGCTTTAAGGGTATAGGAAGACAGATCGCGGGGCTTTACCATGCCTTTTAATTCAATCTTGTTCTCTACCTGGTTTTCCCTGATAAGCTGTTGCAGCCGGGTCATAAAATTACCATTACCGCAGATAATCAATTTATAGGGCACCTGCTTCATGGCGGGAACCAGGTATTCAAAGCCGCGTCCTTCATTGACCGCCCCCTGGTATAGCAATGTTTTTTCCCTGGGGAGGGTAATATCATTTCTATGTAATACAGGCATATTCCTTATCACCAGGTAATTACGCTGGTATTTATTGCGAAAGGCATCTGCAAGGCCCTGGCTTACTGTATATCCCCATGAAAACTTTGGCACTGCAAACCTCTCGATCACGAGCCAGGTCTTTTGAATGAAGGAACGGGTATACACTTCTTTTAACTCTGTAAAGTATTCATGTGCATCATAAATGTGCACCAGTTTCTTTAAGCGGGAAACAAACAAGCAGGGGAGAATGGTATCAAGATCAATAGCACATATGCCATCCATTTTGCTGGTCAACAAGTAGAAGAATAATCGAATGTTATATTCCAGGTAAAACAAAAAACCTTTATTGATGAAGCACCGCAATCTCTTTTGTGTGAAACTGGTTTTTTCTATGGGAAGCGAATTCTGTAGTCGTCTGCCCACCAACACAACTTCAAATCCATTCACTGCCAGGGAATGACAGATGCGGTGCATACGCTGATCGTAGGTGAGATCATTGGTAACTGTAAAATACAGGCGCTTCAAGAGATGTCAGATATAGGGGTGATGGCCTTATATATTTTTTCTATGGCTTCTACAGTTCTTAAACCATCAAATGCATTGGCAAAATCGTTCTCTTTATTTTCCAGGGCCAATAACAAATGGTCATACACTTCCTTATGGTTACTCATGGATCCTTTGTAAGCCGTGTATTCATTGGATAGATTTACAGGTTCTGTGAACTCCATATCTTTTTCCAGGGACTGATATTGCACTTCGTTCAGGTATTCACCACCCACTCTTACGGTTCCCTTCTCCGCTACTATAGTCAGGGCGATCTCGTGGTTCTTTTTATAAGTATTCACCGACCAGTGAAAGCTTCCCAGGCTACCTTTGTCCATAAGCAGGGAGGCCACGCCGCTATCTTCAAATTCCAACCCTTTTTTATGCGCCTGGCTTCCGCTGAATCCCATTACTTCTTTAATAGGTCCGAACAAGCTAACCAGCGCATCTATATAATGACTGAATTGGGTATATAGGGTGCCCCCATCAGGAAAATGTTTTCCATGCCAGTCCTGGTAATAGGCCTCAGGGCGGTTCCATAAGCAACTTAAATGAAAACTATAAATCTTACCCAGGTTGTTATTCTGCAGTAAATTTTTTACCTGGATCAACGTAGGATTATACCGGTTTGACTTGACCACAAACAGCTTTCTGCGGCAGAATTTTTCAGTTTCAATGATCTGCCAGGCAGCTGCGCTGGTCAAACATAAGGGCTTCTCACACAAAACATGTAAGCCTGCCTGGAGCGATTTAATAGCATGTTCTGCATGAAATCCATTGGGTGTACAGATAGAGAGGATATCAATTTCCTGCTCTTTAAGCAGTAATTCATCTATGGAATAATAGGCTTTGCAATCGTATTGTTTTGCCAGAAGGTCTGCCTTTTCCGGATCAATATCACAAACGGCCTTTAGCTTACCAATCCTTTGTATATTTTCTGCATGCCTACCTGATATTCGTCCGCAGCCAATGAGGGCAAATTGATACATATGCACCAAAAATAATTAGTATAAAATAAAAAGCTCTCCTTTTGAGGGAGAGCTTTTTAAACTATAGAGATAATACTACATATTCATATTGCCCATGTCAACATTGTTGTCCGCCTTTGTATTCTTGCGCTTGAACAGGTTGGCATCGAATTTACCAAACCGGTAGTTGAAGTTCAGCCTGAAGATCTGTGGGTCTCTTCTCCTTACTATATCCTGCACAAAGAAAGTAGATTCTGAGTGTGCATCATACTTACGTGTACGGAAGATGTCATTTACATTAAGGGACAGGGAGGCTTTTTTGTCTTTCAGGAAGTCAAATTTCACTGCCGCATCCACACCATAGTTCGGCCTTATATATCCCTGTGAGGCTGTATTGTTTCCGCCGAACATGCCACCGCCGCCAAATCCGCGACCGCCGCCACCAGGTGAAGAAATGATCTTTGACTGGTAGTCCCCGGAAAGCTGTACAGAGAAGTTCTTAGGTAGTTTAAAATTGTTATTCAATTTTGCAAAATAGCTAGGGAACTGGTCAGGGCTTTGCTGGTTGTCAATGGTCACTTTTGCTGTAAACAGGTTTACGTTGGAGGTAAGATCCCACCAATTGGTAATCTTATTACGGGCAGTCAGTTCCAGGCCGGTGATGTACATGCGGTTTGCATTGATATAGGTATTTACCACACCAAATTTGCTTATGCTGGTATCGATCTTCTGGAACCTGGTGATCAGGTCGTTGGTATTTTTAAAATAAGCAGATGCGATAAAATTATCCCTGTTTTTGAAAGTCTTGGAATAAGACAATTCAAAAGAATTGGTGAACTCAGGCTGTAAACCCGGGTTACCCACACTTACGTTAAGCAGGTCGCTGGAATCAATAAAAGGAAACAGCTGGAACACATTGGGGCGATTGATCCTGCGGCTGTAATTGAACTGCATTTCATCTGTTTCTGTCAGCTTTTGAGACAGGAACATGCTAGGGAAGAAACTGATAGGGAAGTTGATGTTGAAGGTTTGATTCTTGGTAGGAATATCGCCTGTGTAATCAGACCTTTCAGCTCTTAATCCCAACTGGTAACCAAAGTTCTTTACACGGCTTGAGAAAGTAGCATACGCTGCATAAACGTTGTCTTTGTTATTATAGATGGTATTTAAAGAAGTAGGTTTCAATTCACCATTAAGCGTCCTGGTGTAGAATTGGTTGAAATTATTGCTTTTGCGCAAAGAAGCCCTGGCACCCAATTCTATTTTAGAATTGGCAGAAACAGGATTGGCATAGTCTGTCTGCAACACCCAGCTTTCATTGGTACCCCCACCTAGCTGTATCTGCTGGTAGGTTTTATCATATACATTACCGGGCATGCCATAATAAGCAGTGTTGGTATTATTCTCGCTTGTAGATTTTCCTTTGTCATAAGTGGCATCAGCTGTAAGCTCATGGCCTGATTGTGGGAAGTTGTGCTTATAACTTAACTGGGCCCTTGAATTATTGAAAGTATAATCAGTGTTGGAAACCCTGTGTTGATACGAGCTTCCGTATCCCATGCCATTGGCTATAGAATCAATATTTATATCGCTGGTCTGTCCCGGGGACATCTTACCCTTCATAAGGGTACCACTGACTGTAAATGTGTTCCTGTTGTCAATAAAATAATCCACACCAGCCCTTCCAAATCTGAATTGACCCTTGCCTTCGGAGTTGTCATTCTGGATAAAATGCGTGCTGCTGTCATTGTTGCCAAAGTTGGTCCTGTCGGTAAATCCGTTACTGATGGATTTTCTTTGGAACAAATTACCACTACCAAATATATTGATCTTGTTTTGCCTTAAATTGATATCAGCACCGCCGCCTACACGGCCACGGCTGTCGGCGTTGATACGGACATTCCCGCTATAACCTACACGCCTGTTCTTTTTCATTACGATATTCAAAATACCGGCGGTTCCACCTGAAGCATCGAATTTAGCTGAAGGGTTGGTGATGATCTCCACACTTTCAATGGCGTCTGCAGGTATCTGTTCCAAAGTAAGGTTTGTAGGACGACCATCAACAAAGATCTGCGGAGCATTATTTCTTAAAGTCACGTTGCCATCAATATCCACATTCACAGATGGTACATTCTTCATGACGTCAACCGCGGTTCCCCCTGCGGATGTAATGTTCTTATCCACATTGAAGATCTTGCGGTCAATGCCCATTTGCAACATGGGTTTAGAGGCTGTGACTGTAACGGATCCTAAAACATTTTCATCTATCTGCATTTTGATATTGCCAAGATCTTTATCCAGGGCACCCAGCATGGCAGAAGGGTCGTTGCCCACGGCATTCTTATTAGGCATTTCAAAAGCCACGGGCATGATTAATTCTTTATAACCTATTCCTGTGATCTTTAATTTGTATTTTCCAAATACTGGTACGTTTTCGATGCTGAAGTCACCAACAGCACTTGTCAGCATGCCACCCACAATTGCTTCTTTTGGTTTTTTGGTGGCACTGTCCATTTTAGTGGAAACAAGGGTTACTGAAACTGCTTCCAGGCCTTTATTGGCTGCATCCACTACTTTACCATAAAATCTTCCGGCGGGAGCCTGGCCATTGCCTCGCATTTGGCCTCCCGGCATTTGTGAAAATGATTGCGACGAAAGGAATCCTAATACTAATAAAACAAAAATCTTTCTCATGTATATTAATTGCCGGGCAAAGGTAGAACCCATTAATGGCCTTAGATTTTTAATTAACCTTATTTAACATTAAACAGTTTAAAAGGTTGAAATAGAATATCAATGGTAAATAAAAAGGCCTCCTGTTGCCAGGAAGCCTTTAGGGTGACTGAGGGGTCTCGAACCCCCGACCCTCAGAACCACAATCTGATGCTCTAACCAACTGAGCTACAGCCACCGAGTGGGCTGCAAAAATAATGAAATGAAATTGATATTTTACTTTCATCTATTCAAAATATTTCAGTTTTTGCAGTGGCACATTTATTTTGTTATTTGTTAATAATATTACCAGGTAAATAAATTTCAAATAAAAAATGTGATTTGGTTCATTGGACCTTGGAAAATTTCCGCTTGTCAAAAACGTTTGTTAAAGGGAAAAACTATAGCAACTGAGCATTTTATTTAGACTAAATTTGGTACTATGCCTAAGGCACTTAAATACATGTTAGATATGAAAAGACTTCCAATATTGATTGTGATGGTTGTCGCCGGAGTATTCCTGGCGTTCAATACAATGGGAAAAACCAACTCCAAAATCCCTCCCTCGAAGTATGAAAAGATCCTGCAGATAGTAGGAGAGATCCTGAGCCAGGGTCACTACAGCCCAAAGGATATCAATGATGATTTTTCAAAAAAAGTATACGCAAAGTATTTTGAGGAACTGGATCCAGACAAAAACATCTTCCTGAAGAGTGATATTGCTTCTCTGGAAAAATACTCCACCCGTATAGATGATGAGATTAAAGGCGCACCTGTAGAATTCTTTTTAGAGGCAGGGAAGCTATTCAATAAAAGAGCTGAAGAAGCTACTGCCCTTTACAAAGAAATACTTTCCAAGCCATTTGACTTTTCTGTCAATGAATCAATTGTTACAGATCCAAAGAAGGTGGATTTTGCTTCTTCAGCGGGAGACCGCAAAGAACAATGGCGTAAGCGGTTGAAGTACCTGACCCTGCAACGCTATGTGGACCTGCAAGATGCCAGGACAAGCAATAAGGGTAAAGAAGGTTTTGTGGTGAAGACTGATGCCGAGCTTGAAAAAGAAGCCAGGGATAAGGTAAAAACCACCATGGACAGGATCTTCGACAGGTATCGTTTGAAGTTCAATGATGATGAAAAGTTCAGCGTATATGTAAATACGATCACATCCATGATGGACCCTTATACAGAATTTTTCCCTCCGGTAGATAAAAGATATTTTGATGAGCAGTTGAGTGGATCCTTCTATGGAATTGGAGCCCAGCTTACCTACGAAGAAGGAAATATTAAAATAGCCAGTGTGCTTCCAGGCGGTCCTGCACAAAAGTCAGGCGAGGTGGAAGCAGGTGATATCATAGTGAAAGTAGCGCAGGGTAAAGAAACACCTGTAGAGCTGACAGGATATGATGTAACTGACGCGGTAAAGATCATACGTGGTCAGAAGGGCACAGAAGTAAAATTAACCCTTCGTAAAAAGGACGGCAGTTTGAAACCTGTGTCTTTGATCCGTGATAAAATCGTTCAGGATGAAAGTTATGTTCGCAGCGCGGTGATCAACCAGGGAACTTCCAAGATCGGTTATATATTCCTGCCGGAGTTCTATGCCAACTTTGACGATCCTAATGATCCTCACAGAAGCTCTGCAGACGTAGCCAAAGAAGTTCAAAAGCTAAAAGATGATAAAGTAGATGGCATTGTCATAGACCTCCGTAACAATGGCGGTGGCTCCCTGTATGATGTGATACAGATAGCCGGATTGTTCATTGACCAGGGTCCTGTTGTTCAGGTGAAGGACAGGGAAGGGCAGCCACAGGTAATGAGAGATAAGGATGGTGGTGTGCTGTATGATGGCCCACTGGCAGTAATGGTCAATGAGTTCAGTGCATCTGCCTCTGAAATATTTGCAGCTGCTATACAGGATTACGGCAGGGGTGTGATCATCGGAAGTACCAGCACCTATGGTAAGGGGACTGTTCAGCGTCCTATTGGATTGGATCCTACCTCCAACTTCCTGGCAACGAACTCGGACCTTGGTTCCTTAAAGCTGACCCTACAGAAGTTTTACCGCATCAGCGGTGGATCAACGCAGCTGAAAGGTGTAGTTCCTGACGTAGTGATACCGGATTATTATGAATACCTGAAAATGAGGGAGCGTGATAATAACAATGCGTTGCCATGGGATGAAGTATCAAAGGCTACCTATAAAGTATGGCAGCCTGGTTATGACCTTCAAACTATTAAGAACCTGGGCGCTTCAAGGATTGCCAGTGATTCAGTATTTCAATTGATCAAAAAGGAAACAGATATGCTGGCTCAGCAGGACGATAAGGTTTATCCTCTTCAAATAGACCAGTTCCGTAAAGAGCAAAAAGTAACCAGGGATGCCATTAAGGAAATAGAAAAGCTGGTTAAGATGGATAAGAATATGACGGTATCTTTCCTGAAGCAGGATGAACAGCGATATGTGTCAGTTGATAAGGATAAAACCGAGCGGTATAAGCAATGGTTGAACAATGTGAGCAAGGATGTATATGTTGACCAGGCTGTGAAGGTGATCAATGATATAGTGAACCAGCAAAATATTGCTAAAGGAAAAACAAATCAAAAGACCTTTTAAAGAAATTTAGGTAATTCAAGCTATTGATCAAACCATCTCTTATAAAGAGATGGTTTTTTCTTTCAGGTATCTTTCTATGAGAATCCCTTTATGGTGTTGAGAATGCCCCAGGATGATAAATCCTATGCCTTTTACATAGACACTGTTCCCATTAGCTACTCCTTCCTCGTTCAGCATTTCTTCTGTAAAGGATTTGAATAATAAAGCAGTAGAGGACTGTATAGTTACCAATTCACTTACCAGTTCATTTTTAGATCTTACATCAGCCATAGCATTGCGGGCATATTCATTTTCATCAAAACCTGGAAGGGGTGTTTTATCTTTCCGGGCAAAGCAAAGAGCCCTGTAGCAGAAAATGCGTTCAGTGTCCATAATATGCTGTACCATTTCTTTGATGGACCATTTATCTTCCTGGTAGCGGAAATCCCATTTTTCTTCGGGTATAGACTGCAGGAAATTTATAAATTCAGATGGGTATTGATCAAAACCATTTTGAAGTTCCTTACTGCTAACCATGTTAATATATTTATGATAGTACTGGGGAACCCGGGAGAGGTCAACATTGGCCATAAAGCATTGTTTTAAGGGCTGAAAATAAAAAATCCCGGTAATACTACCGGGATATTAATGATATATGGTGAAAGCTAGTTAAGCTCTTTTGGTCTTCTTTACCTTGATCTTTGTTTTCACAGGTGTAACCTCACCCTGCTTTGTTAATGCATCGGCCAACTTCACGGCTTCGTAAGCATTAATAACCCCACCATTTTTACTCAGATCTGAAAAAGCCACTGATTTATCAGAATTAGGTTGTGTTACCTTAACTTTTGGATCAGTCACACTTTTCTCAATAACCTGCTTTACCTGTTGGGCAGTCAAAGTAGGATAGTATTCCATGAGGAAGGCAGCTACCCCGGCGGTTACAGGAGAAGCCATGCTGGTTCCTGATAGGTTCCTATAGGTGTTGCCGCCCGGAACTGTAGAATAGATATTAACCCCGGGCGCAAAAACGTCAACCTCTTTTTTACCAAAATTGGAAAAGTCGGCCACCAATCCACCATTGGAAGGATCACCACTGGCACCTACCATGATCCAGTTATTAACCTTTTCCTTGTCCAATAAAATAGGAGAAGGGTAGTGTGGCATGGTATCTACCAGGAATCCCTCGTTACCGGCTGCTGCTACAAGAAGAACACCTTTGCTTTCAGCATATTTCACTGCATCATCCACCCACTGTTTTCTAGGAGAATAGTATTTTCCAAAGCTCATATTGATCACCTTGGCGCCATTATCCACTGCATAGCGAATGGCCAGTGCAATGTCCTTATCGTGCTCATCTCCGTCAGGAACGGCCCTTACCATCATGATCTTTACATTGTCTGCAATCCCATCTACACCCTTTCCATTATTTCTAACAGCGGCAATGATGCCTGATACGTGTGTGCCGTGCAAGGCAGAAGACATACCTGCCATTACATCATTGTTTCCATAAAAACGGTCGTTGATATCGTTTTCATTGTCTTTAACAATCTCACCACGAAAATCCTTCGGAGCTGTATTGACCGCATCGGCCTTTGTGAGATCGGTTTCAATGCCATCTAAAATTTCAGTATTAGGGATCTCAAAGTTATTATTGTTGCCCTCGCTGATATTCAGGATCACATTACGCATGACCACAGCATCAGGATTAGTAGGCTTGTAGGTTTTTAAGTCATTGCCATTGTACTCTTCTTTATTCAGATCTTTCCTGATCACTGAATCACCTCTTTTTAAAGAGGGGAAAAGTCGCTTGATAAAGAATAATTCATTCTGATCCACGCCCTTTGAAATATCAGATTTAGCCCGTAGCCACATTTTGTATTGTTCCTGGTCTTCCTTGCTTAAAGTGGAAGGATCTTTAATATCTTCAAAGCGAGGCTTCAAGGCATGGTACAAACGGGCTGCTTCGTAAGAATCTTTATCTACATTCCTTCCATCGCGTCCGCCCAGGAAGTTCCAACCATGAACATCATCTACGTAGCCATTGCCGTCATCGTCAATACCATTGCCAGGGATTTCTTTAGGATTTACCCATAAAATAGGCTTCAGGTCTTCATGGGTAGTATCAATTCCTGAATCAATTACAGCCACTACAACAGTCTGGCTTTTCTTGCCTTTTACAAAATCATAGGCTTTATCCAGGTTGATGCCATAATAACCCTCGTCAATGCCTTTTAAATGCCAGCCATTAGAAGCAGACTTTTTGGAACTTTGTGCAAAGGAGGTAAAACATATGCCTGAAATAAGGGCAAGCAGTACGGATCTCTTAAAAGAATGAACCATCAGATAATGTTTAATAATTGAGTATTTGTAAAAATAACCAAACGGTTAATAATAAGTTGTCAAAACACAGTCAATAGGTTTGCCCAAAATTGTTAAAACAAGCTAATTATAGCTCTGCTTTATCATTTTTATAATGAATAGGACTAATTATTTAAACATAAAAAACTCCCCATTGGTAATGGGGAGTATATAAGATGAATGAGGTTTGAATTCTAAAGATCGAATTTGATACCCTGGGCCAGGGGAAGACTGGTACTGTAGTTAATGGTGTTGGTTTGCCGGCGCATATAAAACCTCCAGGCGTCGCTACCACTTTCACGTCCACCACCGGTTTCTTTTTCTCCCCCGAAAGCTCCGCCAATTTCCGCACCCGAGGTGCCAATATTCACATTGGCAATGCCACAGTCACTGCCTGAAGAGGAGAGGAACTGTTCAGCTTCCCGAAGATTTAAGGTCATGACAGCTGAAGACAAACCTTGCGGAACACCATTTTGAATGGCAATGGCTTCTTCAAATGTTTTGTACTTCAACAAATATAAAATAGGAGCAAATGTTTCATGCTGCACGATTTCGTAGTGGGGTTGAGCTTCGACAATACAGGGTTTTACATAGCAACCGGTTTCGTAGCCACTACCTTCCAACACTCCGCCCTCCACTACAAAGTTTCCGCCTTCTGCCTTACATTTTCCCAAAGCCTGTAAGTAAGATTCCACAGCTGCTTTGTCTATCAATGGACCTACATGGTTATTTTCATCTAAAGGGTTGCCTATGCGCAATTGTTTATAGGCATTCACAAGTTTTTCTTTAAATGTATCATACACCTCTTCATGAATAATGAGGCGACGGGTGGAAGTACATCGTTGACCAGCTGTGCCCACCGCTCCAAAAACGCAACCAATTAAGGCTATATCCAAATCAGCATCCTTAGAGATAATGATGGCGTTATTTCCACCTAATTCAAGTAAAGACCGGCCAAGCCTTGCACCTACAGCAGCACCCACCGATTTGCCCATTCGGGTTGATCCTGTGGCAGATACCAGAGGTATGCGGTTGTCATTAGCAATCTTTTCACCAAGATCCCGCTCACCGGTAACAATGCAGCTCACACCTTCAGGAACACCATTATTTTTAAATACTTCAGCAATTATGTTTTGACAGGCAATCGCACAAAGAGGTGTTTTTTCTGAAGGTTTCCAAAGGCAGACATCTCCACACACCCATCCAAGCATGGCATTCCAGCTCCAAACAGCCACGGGGAAATTGAAAGCCGAAATGATAGCAGCAATACCCAGGGGATGCCATTGTTCATACATCCGGTGTCCGGGGCGTTCACTATGCATGGTCAGTCCATGAAGCTGCCGGGATAAACCAACCGCAAAGTCACAGATGTCGATCATCTCCTGCACTTCACCGTAGCCTTCCTGTAAACTTTTGCCCATCTCATAAGATACCAGTTTGCCGAGGTGTTCTTTATGATTTCTGAGCGCTTCTCCTATTTGCCTGACCACCTCTCCGCGCTTGGGAGAAGGCCATGTGCGCCATTCTTTAAATGCATTTTGAGCAGTAGTAATAATAGCCTCATATGAACTATCATCTGTAGCCGTTACACTGGCAATTAGCTTGCCATCGACAGGTGAATATGAGTTGATGACTTTACCTGCGCTACCTATCCACTGTGTTCCAGTGGATGTACCGCTATTTTGATCTTTTATTCCAAGTTGTTTGAGTACTTCCTGCATGGTCATTATTTTGATAAAGATATCTTGATTCCACCCATGATCCATCGGCCTGGCATAGCAGCGCCAAGGAGATCGGAATAATGAATATCAAATAAATTATCTGCCTGGGCAAACACGCCCAGCTTCCTGTCTTTGATGAAATATTCTGCCTTGGTATTGACCAGGAAATAATGTGAGGTCAGTTTAGCTATGGCGGTTGATGTGCCAGACTGGGGCTGACGATCTTTATAAAGACCGGAAACGGTGAATAAGAAATGCTTATTACTGTATTCTGTAACGAAATTTACCAGGTAGCGCGCATGAGATGATAAATACAGTGAAGGTAAAGTATCGCTCTGCGTACTATGCAACCATACAGAACCCAGGGTTAACAACAATTCCTGGGTAGAACTGATATGATTTACATATTGAATGTCGGTTTCAATTCCTTTTGTATTCACCCTTGCTATATTTTTAGCGAGGTAGTAGGAGCCAGTAGGAGTTAGATTTGTTTGACGTGGCATTTCTGCATATGGTGTCAAAACATAATCTATCAGCTTTGTTTGGAAGCGTTGAAAATAGGTGAAGGAGATCTTTACAGATCTGGCAGCATAGAGGTCGGCACCACCTTCATAACTAAAAGATCGTTCAGGCTCAAGAAAGGGGTTGCCAATTTTACCACTGGTAACAATTGATTTATTGTAATTATTGAAGCGCTCGGTGAAATCGGCATCCCTGATTGTTTTTCCTGCGCTGGCACGCAGCTGAAACAGATCGTTTCTGTAAGACACATTAACCTGGGGAACTAACTCCCACCCGGCATTTTCAATCCATTCCCATCGTAATGCTGGAGAGATGGTAGTATAATTCCCAATTTTTTGATTGACAAGGGCTAAAATGCCAGCTTGCGATAAAGAGTGGTTACCTCTGTCGTTAGAGGCTATGCGTTTATTGATCAATTGTCCACCATAAATAATGGTGGTTTGAGGTTTCCATCTCCATTCATTTGTGATGCCCGCCTGGTATAGTTCACTTGTATTTTGGTTGGGCAATGAATGAGGATTGAAGGAATAATTATCATTCAGATGCTTGTAGCCTGCATTGAACCTGGTGGTATTTTTTAGAGAAAGATGGGTCAATTGCAATTGGTTCCAGCTTGTAGTTACTTTTTCTTCTGCGGTATCTGATGTAAAATTGGTATAGAAGTTTTGGGCTGCAAACCTGCGGTTGTCATAAGTGCTACGCAATGAAAGTTGCCATTTTTCATTAAAAAAATGACTTAAAGAAACAGTTGCCGTGTGGTTATGAAGATAGCCATTGATGCCACGTTGTTCCTGGCCAGAAGTGTTATTAGTCAATAAGCCAATTCCAAATGCGGTTTTGCCATTGTTGTGAAACAGGCCTGCATTGGCATGTAATAAGCCGTAGGCTCCTGTTGTTAATTGTGCTACTGCATTTGAAGAACCAGTATTCATTTTGGCAGCAAATGTTTTGGTTATAATATTTATCACTCCACCAACAGCTTCTGTACCATATACTGCTGATGAGGCGCCCTTTAATATTTCAATCCGCTCAATCTCTGATGGTGAAATGGGAATATAACTGGTGAAATGGCCTGTATTGGGATCATTCAACCGAACACCGTCCATTATCAGTAGTACTTGTTGAAAAGTGCTTCCTCTTAACACGATATCAGATTGAGAACCCATAGCGCCCCGAGATTGAATTTCCATTCCGGGTAAGTATCTTAATAATTCATCTACGCAATTCACCGGTAAATTGTTGAAGCGTTCACCTTTTATTACATAAATATTTCTTCCTGTTTTAGATATTTTTTCAGGGCTAAGAGAGGAGGTAATGGTTACCGGGTCAAGGTTGGTTTCTTGATCCTGTGCAAGGCAAAGGGTGGGAGCAATCAACATAGCTACCCTACATGCGATCCTAAGGAATTGGTTCATTTCGTTTCAATTGACCGCAAAAATAGGGTTAAGCCATTGAAGCATTAATAGGATTCCGCATCACTGGGGAAGTTATTGGAACGCACATCAGTTATATATTGCTGCACTGCTTTTGTAGCTTGTTCATGGATGTTTAAATACTGGCGGAGAAAACGGGGTTTGAATTCTGTGTTGATGCCCAGCATGTCATGCATTACCAATACCTGGCCATCACAAAATTTACCGGCACCTATACCAATGGTGGGGATGTGAAGAGCTGTGGAAACATCTTTGGCCAGGCTGGCGGGTATTTTTTCCAGCACTATAGCAAAGCATCCGGCTTCTTCCAGTAATTGTGCATCTTTACGAAGTTTGCTGGCTTCCTCTTCTTCTTTTGCCCGAACACTGTAAGTACCAAATTTATAAATTGACTGTGGAGTTAACCCCAGGTGAGCCATTACAGGTATTCCTGCTGCTATGATCTTTTTTACAGATTCAAGTACCTCTTCTCCACCTTCCATCTTGATGGCATGCGCACCTGTTTCCTTCATGATACGTATAGCAGATGCCACGGCAATCTCGCTGTTTGATTGGTACGATCCAAATGGAAGATCCACCACTACAAGGGCTCTTTTAGCTCCCCGGATGACTGAAGAAGCGTGGTAGATCATCTGGTCAAGTGTTATAGGCAGCGTCGTTTCATGGCCAGCCATTACATTGGAAGCTGAGTCTCCCACTAGCAACACATCTATCCCGGCGGCATCGAAAAGGGTAGCAAAAGAAAAGTCATAGGCAGTGAGCATGGATATTTTTGTACCCGATGCTTTCATTTTTTGCAGTGTATTGGTAGTGATGCGTTTTACTTCCGGGGTGTTGGCACTCATGGATGCAATTTAAATTTTAGATCGATCTGTCAAAGTTAAGTACCCGGTGATCAAAAAAGGAATGACTGTTAGGAGTAATTAAACCTCAGTTATTGCCAATAGGCTTCCTCAGTCGCTCATAAAGAATATGAATCAAACCATCCGCAAGGCCAATCTTCGGTACAAATATTTCTTCTGTGTCGGCCCATTTCATAACGTTGATATATATGAGTAGTGCGGGAACGATCACATCAGCCCTGTCTTCCCTGAGCTTATACAAAGAGATCCGCTGGGATAAAGGCAAGCTGCTGAATTCTTTATAATAATTACGTAATAATTCAAGATTCAATGGTTTGCCTTCCTTTCTTTTAGACAAAGAGAATATTTTATTGATGTTTCCCCCAGAGCCAATAGCTGTAATATGGTGGTAACCAGTGGTTTTCTCCTTAATGAACTTTTTCATCTGGTTCCAATGGTCTTCTGTAACCTGGTTTTTGAGGAGCCTGATGGTGCCAATGTTAAATGATTCTTTAGATACTAATTTCCCATCACTGAAAAAGCTTAATTCAGTACTGCCGCCACCTACATCAATATACAGGTAAGATTCCTGGGTATTCAGATTCTCAGCCACATGGTTCTCATAAATAAAGGAGGCTTCTTCCTCGCCAGTGATCACTTTGATATCTATCCCGGATTCCTGCCTGACCCTTTCCAGTATTTCCCTGGCATTCGATGCGTCTCTCATGGCGGATGTAGCAGCCGTGATATATTCTTTTACTTGATATACATCTATCAATAATTTGTATGAAAGAATAGTCTTGATCAGCATCTTGGCTTTTTCCTCGCTGATAGATCCTCTCTCGAAAACATCAAATCCAAGGCGCAATGGCACCCTTACCAATGTGAGTTTTACAAATTCATGTTTGCCTGAAGGGCCAATGACCACATCTATGATCAGCAAACGAGCTGCATTACTTCCAATATCAATGGCTGCTAACCTCAACTGGTATCTCTATTTTGCGGGTTAAGTAATTAAATGTTTCTACCTGGGAACGTATAGGCTCTCCTGGAGTTCTTACATATTCATTGCTAAGATCATTATCCAGCCACCTGGCTTTCACATTGTCATGCAATTGAATATTGAGGATATCTTTTAATTCCTTTTTAATTCTTTCATCAAAAATAGGACAGGAGGCTTCTACCCGGTGGTCCAGGTTGCGAACCATCCAATCGGCAGAGGAGATATATACTTTTTCCTTTCCTGCATTATGAAAGATCCATACCCTGGCATGTTCCAAATATTCATCAACAATGCTGATGGCTTTTACCGGGATAAGGAATTTGTCATTTTGCGAAAACATACAGAAAATACCACGAATGATCAGATTGATCTCAACACCTGCCCGGGCAGCTTCGTATAATTCATTGATCAATTCTTCATCCGATAAGGAATTCATTTTAGCTGTTATAATACCTTTCCCTTTTTTCTGCACATTTTTGATCTCGGTCCTTATCAACTTAATGATCTCTTTCCTTATAAAAATGGGGCTGGGAACAATGGTATTGCATGCTTTCAGAAAATGAGTGCCGGTCTTATGGTGCTCCAGGTAATTGAATATCCTGTTTACATCAGCCAATATGCTTCGGTTTGAAGTGAGCAGGCAATGGTCTGCATATACTTTGGCAGTGTCTTCATTCAGGTTTCCGGTACTGACAAAGCCATATTGGACAATGCGGTCTTGCACCCGTTTTCTAATTACGCAGATCTTGGCATGAACCTTCATATTAGGGATGCCGATCAATACTTTTACACCTTCATCTTCCAGCCTTACTTTCCAGGCCAGGTTGGCTTCTTCATCAAAACGTGCCCGCACTTCCAGCATCACCATCACCTGTTTTCCATTTCTTACGGCATTAATAAGGGCATTGATCACCTTAGATTGTTTGGCTAAACGGTAGGTAGTGATCTTTATGGAAGCTACATCGGGATCAATAGCCGCCTCTCTTAATAGGTCGATTACGGGGTTAAAGGAGTGGTAAGGAAAATGAAGCATCACATCTCTTCTCATCACTACATCTGTCACCCTGTTTTCCAATAGAAGGGGATGATCGAAAGGCTTTCTTCTTTTATTGACACCGTTAAACACTTCTTTAGGGAAGTCCATGAAATGCCTGAAGTTGTGTATACGTCCACCTGGTATAATATTATCCCGCTTACTGAGATTGAATTTCCTGATCAAATATTCCAGTAATCCCGGATCCATTTCTTTATCGTAGATAAACCTTACAGGTTTTCCCTTCCGTCGATTTTTAATACCTTTTTCTATTTTCTGTATCAGGTTGGTGGATATATCATTATCAATATCAATTTCGGCATCCCGTGTCAGTTTGAAAACTCCTGACTGGTATTGATCATAACCAAAATAGCTGAATATTTCAGGGAGATTAAACCTGATGATGTCTTCTAATAAGATAATATGATGTTCATTGTCAGGCGAAGGCAGTATCACAAAACGACTCATTACCCTGGTAGGGATCTCAATAATGGAATACATCCGCTTTAATGCGCTTTCCTGCTTCCACATGACCACGCCCAGGTAAATGGATTTATCCCGTAAAAAGGTAAGTTCCTGGATGCTTTCAATCATCAATGGAATGACATTGGGACTTACTTCTTCTTCATAATAACGTTGTACAAACTCCTGTTGCTCGGGGTTGAGGTCTTTTTCAGTTGCAAGGAAGATTTTTTCTTCTTTCAGTTCTTCAAGTATGCCATACCAAATGCGGTTAAATTCACTTTGCTGGTTTAAAACCGTCATTTGGATTTCTTCCAATATGCTTTCCGGATTTGCCTCAAGGTGCATCTTGCCCTTGCTACCAACCTGGATCATTCGCTTTAGTGTGGCAACTCTTACCCGAAAAAACTCATCGAGGTTATTTGAAAATATTCCAAGAAAACGAATGCGCTCCCTTAATGGTACGGTAGGGTCAGCAGCCTCCTGCAGCACACGGGCGTTGAATGATAGCCAGCTAATATCTCGTGGAATGGTTTTACGCCTGGAATTTGCCATGCAAAATGTTTCGTATAGATATAAATATACGCAACATCCGTGCTTAACTCTTACCGGTTATTTATTTTGTAGTTTGTTTATAATTGAAGTAGTGGAGTAACCTTCAACTATAGGATTTAATACAACCTGTCCACCCCAGCCGATTACTTCCCTGGCGCCTGCTATTTCTTCTATTTTATAATCTCCACCCTTCACCAACACGTCGGGGCGCACCTGTAGTATTACTTCAAGGGGGGTGGGCTCAGAAAAGATGATTACCGCATCTACCATGGATAAAGCTGCCAGAACCAATGCTCTTGCCTTTTCATCATTTACCGGCCTGTTATCACCTTTCAAACCTTTTATGGAGGAATCTGCATTTACAGCAACGATCAAATAATCTCCCTGGCTGGCTGCCTGGGTAAGTGAGGCTATATGGCCAGCATGAAGTATGTCAAAACATCCATTAGTAAATGCGATTGTTTTGTTTAATACCCTCCATTGATTCACCTTCCTCAGCAGGTCAGGTAATGTCAATATTTTGTTCTGTATACTGTTCCCTGGATTCAATGATTTGTTTCTTTTTATTAAAATAGGAAAATAGACCCGAAAAGATCAGGCCTGCACCAATGATGATCAGCGTTTGCACGGACCATAATAACCATCCCAGGGCATTGCCTATAGTGTCTTCATTTAAGCCATAAAGCCCCATTAATTTCGCTACCAGGAGGGGATATGCGCCAATGCCGCCGGGTGTCAACACCATTCCCACACTGCCTACCGCTAAGGTTGTGAGGCCACCACCAATTCCCAGGTGAGCAGTTTCCTGTAAAGCATAGATGCCAATAGTGGTACTGGCTAAATAAAGCGCCCAGATCAGCACTGAATGAAAAAGAAATATTCCTTTATGCTTTATAAATTTAATGCTGCTCAGGCCGTGCAGGATGCCTTTGATCACATGCTTGATTTTAGCCACCGCATCTATATGTCCAAAACGTTTGAGCAGGAAATATAGTATGCTAAAGAACACAATGATGATACCCAGCGCTATCATGATCTTCTGTACTGAGGCATGACCTGTTTTGTCTACAAAGAACTTTCCAAAAGAATGGGATACATAATCTCCTATAACATGCCCCTGGAAAAGAAGCGCCAGGATAAAGACTATGATCAGTGAAACAAGGTCCACAGCTCTTTCCATAACAATGGTACCAACCAGGCGGTCAGCACGTACATTCTCATAGCGGGAGAGGAGCGTGCATTTAACCACTTCGCCCAACCGGGGCACCCCGGCATTCACCAGGTATCCAATCATTACAGCGGCGAAAGTGTTGAATGTGCTTGGGTGATAACCCATTGGCTCCATCAGTATCTTCCATCTAAGAGCCCTGAAATAATGGCTCAGGATTAATAAAATGAAAACAGGAAATATTAACCAGTGCCTGGCTCTTTGCAAAGCATCTTTAATCTGCAGCCACTGCGAATGGTCGATCTTACGTACAGATAGCCATACGAATAAAATTCCCAGTCCAAGGAAAAATGAATACTGGAGTATGGTTAAGATGGATTTCTTCATTCAATTCGAAGATACCAAAGGAATACCGAAAAGATCAACCGGCAGGAAATCGTTAAGCAGCTCGTGTTGTATCAACCAGGCATTCCTGTTGTTTTGTAAACATTCTATAATTTGTTTCCTTCTTTTGGAAATACAACCCAGGGTTTAAATGTTTTAGCCTCTTCAAAAGGCATAGAGGCATAGGAGATGATCACCACCACATCGCCTACCATTCCTTTTCGTGCTGCAGGCCCATTTAAACAACAGACACCCGATCCCCGTTTCCCTTTGATGAGGTAAGTGTCCAATCGTTCACCATTATTAACATTTACCACGGTCACCTTTTCATTTTCAATCATATTAGCCGACTCCATGATGTCTTCATCAAGTGTCAGGCTTCCCACATAATGTAGATTGGCTTCGGTGATAACTGCCCGGTGAACCTTAGATTTCAAAACTGCAATATTCATAGCGGACGCAAAGGTAATTTATCGGCGTGAAGTCTTTGTTAATTCAAAACCAGGTTATCTATTAATCTGACATTTCCTATGCTGGCAGCGATCAATGCCACCTCGGCCTCGCCCGTATTTTCACTGGCATGAAGATCTGCAGACCTGGCAATTTCAACATAATCTACCCCGAAGCCTTTTTCACCCAGGTAAGTAGTGACTTTTTCTTTTAAGGCCTGCAAAGGAATGGTGTGCAGGTGCTGCTTAATATATTTCAATTCCTGGTAAATGGAAACAGCCAGGGTTTTTTCGGCTTCACTTAGTCTTAGGTTGCGACTGCTCATGGCAAGACCGGATGCCTCCCTTTTTGTAGGGATGATATTCATTTGGATCTTGCCGGACCTACCCGTTAGTTCCAACAGTTTATTTATAACCATACATTGCTGGAAGTCTTTCTGACCCATATATAAACTATCAGGGTTGATGATCTCCAGTAACCTATCCACTACCTGACACACCCCCTGGAAGTGTCCCGGACGGTAATAACCCTCCAGGCGATCCTCTATAGATCCAAGGTCGTAATGCATCTTTTGGTAACCTGGGGGGTATATTTCGCTTACCCCTGGAAGAAACAATATGTCACAGCCTGCATTTATCAATTGTTCTGTATCCTTTTCTATGGTAATGGGATAATGCTTGAAGTCTTCCTGGTTGTTAAACTGTGTGGGGTTGACGAATATGCTGCAAACCGTGATATCATTGGCTTCCCGGCATTGTTGAATCAAGGATAAATGGCCCTCATGAAGGGCCCCCATAGTAGGAACAAATCCAATGGTTTTACCTCTATTCTTCTGATCTTGAAGATGATCGGAGAGGGCTGTGGCCTTCTTAAAAAGGATCATAAATCTTGATGGCGGATATACCGCATGTCACGTTTAATTATAAATGGTTACCTTTGCAAACCTTTTTTACAGAGTTTAAAACGGTAACAATGTCAGCAAAGAAAAGAATTTTATTCATTGCCAACGAAATGTCTCCATATCTTGAATTGACTGAATTTTCAGAAATTGTAAACAAGCTGGCGATAAAATCAAATGATAGTGGCTATGAGGTTCGTTGTATCATGCCCCGTTTCGGAGCCATCAATGAGCGTCGGCATAGATTGCACGAGGTAGTACGTCTTTCTGGTATCAATGTTTCAATAGATAACGAAGATTTTCCACTTCAAATTAAGGTGGCTTCCTTGCCTAATGCCCGTCTGCAGGTATATTTCCTTGACAATGAGGACTTATTTAAAAGAAAACACATCTTCACCGACGACAATGAAAAATGGTATGATGATAATGGACTAAGAACCATTTTCTTTTGCAAAGGCGCTCTTGAAACCGTTAAAAAATTTGGCTGGCCCCCGGATCTGATTCATTGCAGTGGATGGATGACAGGTTTAATACCTCTGTATCTGAAAACTGTTTACAAGAAAGAGCCTGTTTTCTCTCATAGCAAGATCATATTTACTGTTGGTCAAACCACTTTTAAGGAAAAGCTTGGGACCGATTTTCTTCAGAAGGCCATCATTCATCCTTCCTTAAAAGAAAAGGACCTTGAACCCTACAAAGAGGCTAACAACCTGGCAATGTTCAGGGGGGGTGCTACCTATGCAGATGCCATCACTTTTGGCGCAGAAAAGATTGATAAAAAGTTGGTTGACGAATTCTCCAAGGTTCGCGGCAAGAAGACATTGCCCTATAATGCGGAGTCTGATTTAACAGACTATTTACAACTGTATGGCGATCTTGCGAACAAGTAATTTTTCAAACTGCTTTAATTAATATTTGTGAAAAAGCACAACCGGATCTTTTTCTTTGCAGCCCTGTTGTTACTGATTGGATTTATCTCTTGTAAAAAAATTAATGAAGCTACAGATCTCGGTGGTGATTTAATTCCTGCAGTTGATAATGTACATACTTTTGAGGTAGCCCTAAATGCTGTTACTAACAACCTGCTTTATAACGACACTACCAAGGTTAATTACAGCGACCTGGTAGCGGCAGGAGATTTGAATGATCCCGAATTTGGAACTACCCACGCTGATTTTCAATTCAACCTTACTCCATTATCATTAGGCACCAATCCTTTTGGTGGGCGTGATACTACTAACATTATTGATTCCGTAGTCCTTTCCCTTCAATATGATAACAGTTATGGTGATACGTTAAGTGGGATCCAAACCTTACACGTGTACGAGATCGCATCTAACCCTGATTTTAAGGATACAGTTCTTTACAAATACTCCGATCCTTCCACTGATTTTCCAACCACGGGCGCCGAGTTGGGCTCTGCTTCCTTCACGGCAAAGTCTGCCAAGGACTCCATTCGCCTCATCAGGGCAGGAGATATTACTGCAGTAAGCCATGTAGTAAGGATCAGGCTTGATAATTCATTGGGAGAGCGATTTGCTCAATATGATACCACTGGCAGCCTGCTGTCAGGTGGCTTCCATTTAGATTCTACGAATGGGTCTATTTTCAGAAAATTATTTGCCGGCCTTTCTGTAAAGGCAGACAACGGAAGCAATGTGTTGAGTTATTTTGATCTTACCTCCGGCTCTAAAACCAGGCTAACGGTTTATTACCAGACCGTTCATAGCAATGGTACCAGGGATACCTTATCTACCGACTTTGCACATCGTACTAATGGTCAGACCAATTATGTAAAAATGACCCCGGCTTCCAATTGGGCTACTTATTTAAATAATGGATTGACCGAGGATGACAAGGTTTATATTCAATCAGCTCCTTCCGGTTCTTATGCTTCAGTGAATGTGCCAGATCTTTCCACGCTTGGAAACAAAGTGGTTCATAAAGCAGAGATCATTGCTTCAGTGCTCCCCTCTGTTGGTTCGGATAAGTTTTCTGCTCCACCTTACCTGTTCATGGACTATACCAATAGCAGCACTCCTGATACCGCATTTTTATTCGACAAGGATATTAACCTCGGTGTTAACCAATCTATAGATCTTAGTCTTTTTGGGGGCAACCTAAAGAACAATCAATACAGGTTTGATATTACCAGGTATGTGCAGGGCATTGTTACACGTCATGCCCCTAACGATACCTTGCGTATATATGCACCATTGAGAACCCAGCTTTTTGTTCCCCTAGCCGGCGCCTATATCAGGCCACAAATTACCCAGGGCATTGCACAGGGCAGGGTAGTGCTCGGCGGAGGTAATTTTGTTAATGCTGATCAACGATTGCGACTGCGTATTATTTACTCCAACTTATAATATGGATCGGGTGTTATATTTGCACCCGATTTTAATTTAATAACTATTATAAATTTTCCCAGTTCATGCCTTACTTATTTACGTCAGAAAGCGTATCGGAAGGTCATCCGGATAAAATTGCCGATCAGATCTCCGATGCTTTGATTGATAACTTTTTAGCTTTCGATCCCAATTCTAAAGTGGCTTGCGAAACACTTGTCACTACAGGCCAGGTGGTATTAGCGGGAGAGGTAAAATCAAAAGCTTACCTGGACGTTCAGGACATTGCCCGCCAGGTCATTCGCCGCATTGGTTATACCCGCAGTGAGTATATGTTTGAATCTAACTCTTGCGGCATCCTTTCAGCCATTCATGAGCAATCATCTGATATTAACCAGGGCGTAGATCGCAAAACAAAAGAAGAGCAAGGTGCCGGCGACCAGGGAATGATGTTTGGCTATGCCAGTAACGAAACTGAAGATTTCATGCCGCTGGCATTAGATCTTGCCCATAAATTATTGCAGGAACTGGCTGCTTTGCGTCGTGAGAACAAACAGATAAAATACCTACGTCCTGATGCAAAAAGCCAGGTGACACTGGAATACGACGACAATAACCGTCCTGTACGTATTGATGCCATTGTGGTATCTACACAGCACGATGATTTTGCAACAGAGTCCAAGATGCAGGACCAGATCAGGAAGGATATTATCAATATTCTCATTCCACGTGTAAAGACCAAATACAAGAAGTACGCTAAGCTTTTCAATAACAATATCAAGTACCATATCAACCCAACAGGCAAGTTTGTCATTGGTGGTCCTCATGGCGATACCGGCCTCACAGGTCGTAAGATCATCGTGGACACTTATGGTGGCAAGGGTGCTCATGGCGGCGGTGCCTTTAGCGGAAAGGACCCATCTAAGGTTGACCGTTCTGCTGCTTATGCTACCCGTCACATTGCCAAAAACCTGGTGGCAGCCGGTGTGTGCGATGAGGTGTTGGTACAGGTGTCTTACGCCATTGGTGTAGCCCAGCCAACCAGCGTCAATGTCAATACATATGGCACTTCCAAAGTGGATATGACGGATGGTGAAATAAGCAAACTGGTTGAAGGTATTTTTGATCTGCGCCCTTATTTTATTGAACAGCGCTTAAAGCTTCGCAATCCCATATACAGCGAAACTGCTGCTTATGGTCATATGGGGCGTAAGCCAGAAGTTGTAACAAAAGAATTTTCTTCTCCAGATGGTAAGGTCATCAAGAAAAAAGTTGAGTTGTTTACCTGGGAAAAACTGGACTATGTGCCCAGGGTGAAAAAGGCTTTCGGAATTAAATAGTATTTCATTTTGCTATAAAAACCTCTGTTCTTTCAACAGAGGTTTTTTATTTTCATATTATGAAAAGAACCTTGTTGTTCTCTTTTGTCGCCTTGCTTTTCATGATCTTCATTATGCGATGGCAAGGTCAATCCCTGATCACTCCTTCCAGTTCTATTGGTATTCTTGATCTTGAATTTGCCAGGACCACTGCCCGCCTTAACCAATTGTTACTGTTCTGGAATTATAATGACATCTCTTTGAACATCCTCCTGGATTTTGTATTTATAGCCTCCTATACCTGGTTTTTCATTTCTGCCTGTTTATACCTCAAGCAAAAACTTCCACTGGTCAACTGGAGTGACAGGTTCATTTCTATGGCTGTGGCAGCGGCTTTATTTGACGTATGCGAAAACCTGGTGATGCTATTAATTATCAATGGAAGGTTCAATCCCGCGTTTGCCTTGCAGGTGGTATTTTACTGTGCCTTAATAAAATTTATACTGGCTGGTATTGTACTGCTTTATATTCTCATCATGTTGCCGGTGGCCATTCTCAAAAAGCCCCGGTTTGATCTATAGTTATTGATAAACTTAGCTAGACTAAGCTATTTTTGATCCGTGAAAAATTTCAGACCCCAGCCAAGGCCAAAGAAAAGTTCCATGATCATAGGCCGGAATAATGTGCTGCAAGCCTTGCAATCAGGAAAAGCCCTTGATAAGATATTTCTGAACTCTAAAGCTACCGGCGATGCTATAGGCCAGGTCAGGCACCTGGCTTCGCAACATGGTGTGCCTGTGAGTTATGTGCCCGTTGAAAAGCTCAATGGTTTTAATGTGGAGAACCATGAAGGCTGCATTGCATTGATATCTAAAGTGCAGTATCATAACCTCCAGGAAGTAATATCCTGGGTGGTAGAAAAAGGAGAGACGCCTCTTTTCCTGATCCTTGATGGAATCACGGATGTCAGGAATATTGGGGGCATTGCCAGGACAGCCTTGTGTACAGGTGTGCAGGCCATCATTATCCCGGAGAAAGGTGTGGGGGCTTTGAACGAAGATGCTATTCTTACCTCGGCAGGTGCATTGGAAAAGATCACTGTTTGCCGGGTAAATAGTTTGATGAAGGCTGTAGATGAACTCCATTTAAATGGCATTAAAGTACTGGCAAGTGAAATGAAAGCTGATACCAGTATTTTCGATGTTGACTTCACTACTCCATTGGCCATAATCATGGGTGGAGAAGAAAAAGGTATTTACCCTGCATTGATGAAAATAAGCGATGAAAAGTTCAGCATTCCCATGAAAGGAGATTTTGAATCGCTCAATGTATCAGTGGCAACTGGTATGATCCTTTACGAAGCCATGAAGCAAAGAATAAAAGGATAAAAATTATTTGACAGGCTGGTCCAGTCACTCAATATATACATCACCAGATCCTTAATAACTCATGTCCACTACCAGGAATATACAGCTAGTAGAATGCCCCCGGGATGCCATGCAGGGATGGAAACATTTTATACCTACTGAGCAAAAAATTGAATACATCAATTCTTTATTGCAGGTGGGTTTTCATACTATTGATTTCGGCAGTTTTGTATCTCCTAAGGCCATTCCCCAAATGGCAGATACACCAGAGGTGTTGAAGGGTTTACAACTAGAAAACTCCGGCACGGCATTACTCAGTATAGTGGCCAATTTGCGTGGGGCAGAGGCGGCGGTATCTTACGATGAGATATCTTACCTGGGCTTCCCGTTTTCATTGTCGCAGACATTCCAGCTTAGAAATACCAATAGCACCATGGAAGAAAGTGTGAAACGGGTGGAGGAGATCCAAAATCTTTGCATCAATAGCAATAAAAAGTTAGTGGTTTACCTGAGCATGGGCTTTGGAAATCCCTATGGCGATGCCTACAGTGAGGAGGTATTACTGCACTGGGCAGAAGAAATGGTCAACAGGGAGGTCACTATTTTATCCCTGGCCGATACGGTTGGCTTGGCTACACCAGGCCAAATAAGTTTTGCATTAAATACGCTCATACCAAAATACTCCGGTACTACTATTGGGGTACATCTGCATTCCACTTCTTTAAATTGGAAACAGAAATTGGAAGCAGCTGTTCTGTCGGGATGCACTCGTATCGATGGGGCGCTAAAAGGAATTGGCGGTTGTCCTATGGCGCAGAATGACCTGGTGGGCAATATGAATATGGAGTGGATCATTGAATACCTGGAGGAGAACTTACAGACCAATCCTATTAACCAGGCAGCACTCCAAAAAAGTCTTGAAATGGCCACCCGCATCTTTATTTAAGCTATGATGTTGAATAGTAAATAACATGAAATTTCATTACGAGTTTGATATAAAAAAACTGCCACAGCCTATCAGCCACAGGGATAAGTTATTTCTTATTGGATCCTGCTTTACCGAAAACATTGGTGAGAAACTAAAAAAGTCTGGGTTTACCATTATGGAAAATCCTAACGGCATCCTTTTCAACCCGGTAAGTGTAGCTGAAGCCATTACAGAATATATTGAAAATGTAAAGGTGAAAGAAGATGAATTGTTTTACCTGAATGAAGGCTGGCATAGCTGGAAGCACCATAGCAGGTTCTCTAACGTAACTGCCCAGGGAGCCATTGAAAAAATAAATGAATCTACCGCTAAAGCACACCAGTTTCTAAAAAAAACAGATCATATCATGATTACCTTGGGTTCTGCCTGGGTATATAACCTTACCGAACAGGCAGCCAACGCTAAAATTGGTTCGGTAGCTGCCAATAACCATAAAGCTCCTTCAAACTGGTTTAGCCGTAGATTGCTAATGCTTGAAGAAGTATTGAAGGTGCTTGACAATGTGATACACCGGCTCTTTCATTTTAACCCCGGTATCAAGATCATTTTTACCATTAGCCCTGTCAGGCATTTAAGAGAGGGTGTAATAGAAAATAACAGGAGCAAAGCAGTACTAATTCAGGCTGTTCATCACCTGGTAGATAAGTTTGAAGGCCTTTATTATTTCCCGGCCTATGAGTTGGTTATTGATGACCTGCGGGACTATCGTTTTTATGCAGAAGATTTGGTGCATCCCAATTATTTTGCTACACAGTATGTATGGGAAAAATTTGTAGATGCCTGCATGAATGAAAAGACGAGAAGTCTTATTAAGGAAGTGCATTCCATTCAGCTTGCTTACCAGCATAAGCCTTTTAATGCAGACTCAGAGCAGCACCAGAAATTCCTTTACAGTTATTATGAAAAAACAAGGGATCTGATGGAGCAGCATCCCTATCTCGATCTGAATAAGGAGTTGAACTTTTTCAGGAAGGAGGGATAAATGTCTTTAGACACATAGTTCACTCCTTTTAGCTTGGAGCACTAATGTATCCTGTCGCCACGCACATGTAATTGTGATATTACATTTGCCTCGTAGGCCAACCATTGCTGCCACCTGTTCCTGACCTTTTCCCTTTCAATATAGGTTTCGGCCAGGTCTATGAAGAGGGTGTAGTGCCCGGCTTCACTTTCCATAAACCGCCGGTAAAACTTTCGCAGGTACTCATCTTCCAGCCCTTCGCTCAATCGCTTGAATCTTTCGCAGCTCCTGGCTTCAATCATGGCCATCAAGAGCAACTGGTCCAGTAGCCTGCCTTCTTCGCTGCCTCCTATTTGGCAAAAGGAAAGAAGTGCATTGGCATATTCATCTTTTCGTTGCATGCCCAGTTTTAAGTTTCTTTTGTGCAGTTCGGCCAATACCATGCGAAAATGCCCCCATTCTTCAGTCACTATAGGCGCGAGGGCTGACACCAGCTTTTCACGCTGATTATACCTTTGGATCAGGGAAATGCAACTTACAGCGGCTTTTTGCTCACAATAAGCATGGTCCGTAAGTATATCTGCTAAAGATTTGCCGGCCAATTCTACCCATCTTGGGTCAGTAGGCAATTGAAGCCCTAATATGGCCCTGGTATCCTCCGATATAGGAGTATTATCGTCCATTTCGCAAAAATATCAGGTTCAAAGGCATAAACTACTCACGAACACATAAGTTAAATGAAAAGGTAGGACGGGTTCAAGGCACCTTAGGCTTTACAACGTGTTTGTGCCGGCTCTGCGCCATGTCTGTGCCGAGTCTGTGCCGGGTCTTTAAAGAGTTGGTATAAAGCTGTTGCAGGGGTGAAGGAAAGGCATTGCCAGGTCAAGGTGAAAAGCATTTTAATGGAATGAAAGGCTTTGAGAGCACGAAAGGAAGGTGAAATAAGAGTTCTATATATTAAAATACATTAATATTTTATAGACTTTTTCAGTATTTAAGCCCCAGGTTTAAGCAGTTTTTAGCAAGGTTTTACTTACCTTCGCCGCCAAAATATACTAAGGTATCTAATCGGATGCAATTTTAAAAAATTCACGATGTCAGTAACAAAAGAAAAAAAAGCTAACATTTTTGCCAATTTTGGCGGTAAGGAAACCAACACAGGATCTATTGAGGGTCAGATCGCTTTGCTCACTGAGCGCATTTCACAAATCTCAGGTCATCTGCAGCAAAACAAAAAAGATTTCTCTACTCACCGCGGTCTTATGCAATTAGTAGGTAAGCGTCGCCGCTTATTGAACTACCTGCAAAAACATAATCTGCAGGGCTACCGTTCTTTAATTGAGAAATTAGGAATCAGAAAATAAGTATAGTATCGTATGTATAAGCTACCTCCCAACTTTATTTAGTTGGGTTTTGGCTTTTATACCGACTTATTTTTCAATTATCAAACACCCTCAAATTCTATTCATGTTATCACAAAAATTCAGTAAAACATTCAGCATAGGCGATGGTCGTGAAGTGACCATCGAATCCGGCAGGCTGGCCCGCCAGGCAGATGGTTCTGTTACAGTTAAAATGGGTAACAGCATCCTCCTTGCTACTGTGGTGGCCACGGAAGATCCAAAGCCAGGGCAGGATTTCTTTCCATTAAGCGTTGATTATATGGAAAAGTTTGCATCTGCAGGCCGCATTCCCGGATCTTTCTTTAAGCGCGAGGGAAGACTGAGCGATGGAGAAATATTGATCTCCCGATTGATTGACCGCGCCTTACGACCACTTTTCCCTGATGATTATTTCTGCGAGGTGCAGGTTATTGTAACACTTATTTCCTCAGATGCCGAAGTAATGCCAGATTCCCTGGCTTGCCTGGCTGCATCTGCTGCACTTGCTGTGTCCACAGTTCCTATCCAGGAAATTATTTCTGAGGTTCGTGTGAGCCGCATTGATGGCCAATTTAAGATCAATCCTAGCCGCAGTGAAATGGAAAAGTCTGATATGGACTTCATCATTGCTGCCACCGAAAAGAATATCATGATGGTGGAAGGTGAGGCTAAAGAATGCAGTGAAGAAGACATTGTTAAAGCAATTGAATTTGGACACGAAGCGATCAAGGTTCAGATCAAAGCACAGGAAGAATTGAGAGATATGGTTGGTGTTACTTCTAAAAGGGAGTACGCTAAACCTGAAGAAAATACCGTATTACGCAAGCGGGTTGAAGAATTTGCAAAAGCAAGGATTGATGCAGATTCCCGTGCTAATCTGCCAAAGGCAGAACGCAAGGAAAGCTATAAAAAGCTTTACGAAGAGTTGAAGGAAGTCATCACCAAAGAAGCTAACCTTGCCGAAGGTGAAGATCTGAGTGATGAAACAAAGAAATTGATAAAGAATTATCTCGCCGACCTGCAATATGATGTGGTACGCGATATGATCCTGAATGATAAGATACGTCTTGATGGCAGGGGATTGGACCAGGTGCGTCCATTGGATATGGAAGTGGATGTATTGCCAACTCCTCACGGATCGGCATTGTTCACAAGGGGCGAAACCCAGTCATTGACAACGGTTACTTTAGGAACTCCTCTTGATGAATTACTGGTTGAAAGTGCTGCTAAATCAGAATATTCAAAATTCATTTTACATTATAATTTCCCTCCATTCTCTACAGGTGAAGTTAAGTTCTTGAGAGGGCCTGGCCGTCGTGAAGTAGGTCATGGTAACCTGGCGCAGCGTTCATTAAAACAAATGCTGCCAGGTGCTGATTATGCTTATACACTGCGTGTGGTAAGTGATATCCTGGAAAGTAATGGTTCTTCTTCAATGGCTACCGTTTGTGCGGGTTCACTGGCCCTGTTTGATGCTGGCGTGCCAATGCCTAAGCACGTAGCTGGTGTTGCCATGGGATTAATTTCCAAAGAAGGTAAGTATGCAGTGCTTACTGATATCCTTGGTGATGAAGATCACCTGGGCGATATGGACTTTAAAGTAACTGGTACCCGCGATGGTATTTGCGGTATACAGATGGATATTAAAGTAGATGGCCTAAGTATGGAGATCATGCGCAATGCACTTGAGCAAGCCCGTAAAGGCCGTATGCATATCCTGGATGCCATGTACAACTGCATTCCTGAAGCACGCTCTGATGTGAAGCCTCATGCTCCACGCATGGTGAAGATGTTCATCGACCGTGAGTTCATTGGTGCCGTGATAGGACCAGGTGGAAAAGTGATTCAGGAAATTCAACGCGAAACTGGAACTACCATCAATATTGAAGAGAAAAACAATATGGGTGAAGTCAGCATTTTCGGTACTGATAAAGAAAAAGTAGATAAGGCTCACAATTGGGTAAAAGGAATTGTGGCGGTACCTACCGTAGGAGATGAGTATGAAGCTGTAGTAAAATCCATCATGCCTTATGGAGCATTTGTAGAGTTCCTGCCGGGCAAGCAAGGATTGTTGCATATATCTGAAGTGAGCTGGAAACGTTTGGAAACACTGGAAGGTGTTCTTAACGAAGGTGATAAAGTAAAAGTGAAGCTTACAGGCACAGATCCTAAGACAGGTAAGTTTAAATTGTCCCGCAAGATCTTATTGCCAAAGCCGGAAGGTCAGCCCAGGATGGAAAGACCACAGG
>JAEZLJ010000140.1 GCA_023415275.1 Bacteroidota bacterium | reverse complement strand
AAGTTTTTGATTACGTACGCGGAAGCCAGTGTAGCATGCCCGCAAAGATCAACCTCATTTTCCGGTGTGAACCAACGTATCTGGTATGTTTCATCCTCTTTGACAAAGAAAGCGGTTTCACTCAGGTTATTTTCCATGGCTATCTTTTGCATCAGGTCTTCCTCTATCCAGTTCTCCAATGGAACAATAACAGCAGGATTGCCTGAAAATACATTTTCTGCAAAAGCATCTACCTGGTAAACAGAAAGCTTCATAATATCATTTTAATTGAATGCGAGGTAAAGAAAGATTGTAACGTACAGCAATATAGCGTATGGCAAATATCATGAGTATACAAATCACTTTGGCAATATCATCATTAAAATGTGTTAGCCTGAACAAGTAATAAACAAGGCCCCCGATGATACAGGCAAGGGCATAAATTTCCTTTTGAAATATCAAGGGTACTTTGTTTAAAAGCACATCCCTGATCACCCCACCAAAACAGGCTGAAATGGTGCCGAGGGCAATGCAAATACCTGCACTGAAGCCCAGCTTCAATCCTACTTCCATTCCAATGATGGTAAACAATCCTAACCCAAGTGCATCAAAAATGAAAAGGGCAGTATTTAAATGTTTTAAATAGCTGCCAAAGATCATGGTAAGCAAGGCACTGAAAAATACCACGAGTATGGTGTTTCCATTTTGCAGCCAGTTGACAGGAAAGTTGCCCACCAGCACATCACGCACAGTACCTCCGCCAATGGCTGTAACAAAGGATATGATCAGCACACCGAATGGATCAAGCCTTCTCTCTATGGCAGAGAACCCGCCGGCCACTGCAAATGCAAATGTGCCCAGGATATCTATTAGATTTAAAAAGCTTGAATACATGTTTCTAAAGATAAGGGCAAGAATGCTGTATAAAAAAAATCCCGGCTGGGTAACCGGGATATTTTAATATCTGTAAAGTTTTACTCTGCCATCATTTCCCGCAGAACGGACTCTATTTCTTCAGCATTGGGTTTGCTGAAATAATCTCCATCGCTGCCATATGAAGGCCTGTGGGCCTTGGCGGTAATGGTTCGGGGTGCTACATCCAACCAGCGATAGCCTTTCTGCTCTTCCATTACTTTATTAAACATATAGGCTGCTGCACCACCCGGCACATCTTCATCCACAAAAACTATCCTGTTGGTTTTTTGAAGTGAGGCCAGTATCATATACCCTGTATCAAAAGGTAACAGTGTTTGCACATCTATCACCTCGCAACTGATGCCTTGTTTTTGAAGGCGTTGGGCGACCTCCATAATGATGCGCAAGGTGGAACCATAAGAGACTATGGTGATATCGGTGCCTTCTTTTAATATTTCGGGCACTCCCAATGGGACTGTATATTCTAAAAGATTGGAAGGAAGCTTTTCCTTCAGGCGGTAACCATTCAGGCATTCAATGACGATGGCAGGGTCATTTCCCTGCAACAATGTATTATAGAAACCTGCGGCCTGGGTCATATTCCTGGGCACACATACATACATACCGCGCAATGCATTGATAACAACTCCCAATGGAGATCCGCTGTGCCAGATGCCTTCCAGGCGATGCCCCCGTGTGCGCACAATTACAGGACAACTTTGCTGCCCTTTAGTTCTGAAATGCAGGGTGGATACATCGTCACTTAATGGCTGTAAACCATAGAGCAAATAATCCAGGTATTGAATTTCAGCAATGGGCCTGAGGCCTCTCATAGCCAACCCGATACCCTGGCCCATAATGGTCAATTCGCGTATACCGGTATCAAATATGCGCTGGTCACCATACTTGGCCTGCAAACCTGAAAAACCCTGGTTCACATCACCTATATAGCCCAGGTCTTCACCAAAAGCAAGCACTTTTGGATTACTGGCAAAAAGCCGGTCGAAGTAATGGTTCAGGACCTCGAATCCGTTTACCGTAGGTGAATCATTGTTAAACTGCAAGGAAGTGCCTTTCACATGCAGCGTGCTTTTAGGACCCTGGTTGTATAAATGAGAATTGTATAAAGAGTTGTTTTCTTCCTGCAATTCTTTATAGTAATCTTTAATCCAATAACCTTCATCGCGGTTACCAATAAGCTGGATGGCAGCATATAAATACTTCATCACATCTCTCCTTAATGGCTCCTTGATGGCTGAAAGTTCTTTGATGATCGTTTCCAATGCCGGAGTAAGATCACCTAACCTGGGTGCCAGGTCCTGCAGCAGTTCAACCGATTTGGCCACCTGCTTCTTTATTGGCTGCAGGTAAGATTCCCAGGCATGCGCTTTACTGGCGCGAACATGATCCTTGGCTTCTTTTTCAATGTTATCTAATTCGTCATCAGTCGCCAGCATATTGGCCACTATCCATTCCCGCATTTTTTTCATAGCATCCCAATCCCTTTCCCATTGCAGCCTTTCGTGCGATTTATATCTTTCATGGCTACCGGAGGTGGAATGGCCCTGGGGCTGTGTTAATTCCTCAACATGGAATAAGGCAGGCGTATGTGTTTCCCTGGCCAGGCGAATGCCTTCCTCAAAAGTTTCGCACATGCCGGCATAATCCCATCCTTTTACCTTATATATATTGAATCCATTGGAGTTGTCTTCTTTCTGCATGCCACTCAGGGCCTCAGAAACGGAACCTTTGGTAGTTTGATACTTTTTAGGCACCGATATGCCATACCCATCATCCCAAACAAATACAGCCAGGGGCACCTGCATCACACCTGCAGCATTAATAGCTTCCCAGAACTGTCCTTCCGAAGTGGAAGCGTCCCCTATGGTACAGAAACATACTTCATTTCCCCTGTCTGACAACTCTGAAAATTGCTGAAGCGCATCAATGTTTCTAAATGCCTTGGAGGCGAAAGCGAGTCCCAGCCCCCTGACCATTTGGCCGGCAGTAGGAGCAATATCAGAAGAGATATTTTTTTGTTCAGAAAGGTTCAGCCATTCGCCATTTTCATTCACAAAAGGGGTGGCGAAGTGTGAAACCATTTGCCTGCCCGCACTGAAAGGATCATTATTCAGGTCGGGATCGGCATATAACTGGGCAAAGAACTGCTCTACAGTAGCCAGCTCGCTGGCAAAAGCAAACGTCTGGTCGCGGTAATACCCTGAGCGAAAATCACCCGGTTGGAAAAACTTAGCCATAGCCACCTGGGCCACTTCCTTCCCATCGCCGAAAATGCCAAACTTGGCCTTACCGGTCAATACCTCCTTGCGCCCAATGAGGCTGGCTTCACGGCTTATACAAACCCATTGATAATCCTGGAGTACCTCTGCTTTAAAACTATCAAAGGAAAGCTTTTCAAGAGATTGTTCCTGGGTTTCAAAAGTATTTTCCATCTGACAAAAATAGGGGAAACCCCACATCGTTAAAAAATCACAAATTGTGTGTTTAACTATGCTTTCCACAGAGATTATATTATTTTTGGCTTCAATAGCTTTCTTATGAAGAAAATGTTGGTTTTATTCTTGACCCTGGCAAGTTTTACGGCCTTAAAGGCACAAGCACCAGCAGAAGCCATAAATCTCAAAGAAACTGAGTTTGACTTCGGCAAGATTCCCCAGGGAAAGCCGGTATATCATTATTTTGATGTAACCAATATAACGGAAGCTCCGTTAAAACTGGAGAATGTAACTGCCAGCTGCGGCTGCACCACACCGGAATGGAATAAGGAGCCTATAGCTGCGGGCGCCACAGATAAGATAAAAGTGGGATACAATGCTGCGGCGGAAGGGCATTTTGAAAAATTTATTACGGTTACATACAACGGAAATCAAACAAAACAAATCAAGATAAAGGGAACTGTCTGGAAAGCGCCGGCAGGATCTGCCCCTTCTAATGCATCGGTTAACTTTTTAAAACAACAAATACAATAAGAACATGAAAAAGATTCTTCTACTTGCTGCCGTTTTCGCAACAGGATTCACTGCAATGGCTCAACAAAAAGCTGATGAAGTAATAAAGGTGAGCACTGAAAAGTATGACTTTGGAAAGATCAAGCAAGGTCAGCCTGTTACCACTTATTTTACTATTACCAACACCAGCGACAAGCCTATCACTATTGAGAATGCATGGGCAGGTTGTGGTTGCACTACCCCGGAATTTTCTAAAGAGCCTATTGCACCAAATTCTACTTCAAAGCTGAAAGTAGGTTATAATGCAGCTGCTATGGGTCATTTTGAAAAAGATGTAAACGTAAAGATTGCAGGTTACCAACAACAAAAGATTGTAAAGATCACAGGTGAAGTAGTTGATGCTGCTGCATTCGATGCTTTATCTAAAGCAGGTGCCACTAAAGCTGATGATGTAAAGAAAGTAAAAGTGGAAGAAAAGAACGGAAAGGTAGAAACGAAAGTAAAGAAGGGTTAAACTCATAGTATTACCTATAAATATTCGGACATCCCCTGCATGGCAGGGGATGTCTTTTTTTATACCCTGATTTGCATACAGATAAATTATACTTGTTGCCCTAACTCTATTTTCCAGTCGTTTACAAATTTTATCTTTGCCGGATGCTAAAGATTTCAGAAAGGGGTCAGTTAATGCCCCCCTCCCCCATAAGAAAATTAGTGCCCTATGCCGAGACAGCTAAAAAGAAGGGCATCAAGGTTTACCATTTAAATATAGGTCAGCCGGATATTGAAACCCCTCCTGCCATTTTAGAGGCGGTTCGTGATGCAGACATCCGTGTATTGGAATACAGCCACAGCGCTGGCAATGAGAGCTACAGGCGTAAACTAGTTCAATACTATAATAGTGTTGGGATAGATGTTACCAAAGACCAGATCCTGATCACTACCGGTGGATCAGAGGCCATACTTTTTGGTTTTTTAACCTGCCTGAACCCTGGCGATGAAGTGATCATACCCGAGCCCTTTTATGCCAACTATAATGGATTTGCAGTAGCTGCAGGTGTAAAAGTGGTACCTATTACCTCTAATATTGAAACTGGTTTTGCACTTCCTCCCATATCTGAATTTGAAAATGTAATTACACCAGCAACCAAAGCTATTGTGGTTTGTAATCCAAACAATCCAACCGGCTACTTATATAGCCGCCAGGAAATGGAGGACCTGAAAACCATTTGCCTGAAACATAATTTATACTTGTTCTCCGACGAAGCTTACAGGGAATTTGCTTATACCGGCGAGTATGTAAGTGCTATGCATTTATCTGGCATGGATGAAAACGTGGTGCTAATGGATACCGTAAGTAAAAGATACAGTGCCTGTGGGGCCAGGTTAGGGGCTTTTGTTACCCGTAACAAATCCGTATATGATGCGGCCATGAAGTTTGCGCAGGCAAGGCTAAGCCCGCCCGGTTTGGCTCAAATCATGGGTGAAGCTGCAGTGGACCTGCCTGCCTCCTATTTTGATGCACCCAAAACTGAATACATAGCCAGGAGGGATTTACTGGTGAAAAGATTGAACAATATGCCAGGAGTATTTTGCCCTAACCCAGGGGGTGCTTTTTACGCTATGGCTCAATTGCCTATTGATGATTCGGACAAATTTTGCCAATGGCTGCTGGAGTCCTTTTCTTTTAACAACAGGACGGTAATGCTGGCACCTGCTACAGGATTTTATGGAACGCCGGGCCTCGGTAAAAAAGAAGTTCGACTGGCCTATGTGCTGAATTTAAAAGACCTGGATGATGCTATGGATTGTCTGGAGAAGGCATTGGAAGAATATCCCGGCCGTACAGAAGTAAAAGCAAAAACAAATAAGGAAGCCATTATATAGAGAACCTATATAAGTAATGCACGTTTATCCTCATGGAGATAGATGCTCTATGGTTCTATACTGATGGGTAATTTAGTACTCAATAAATAGTTTCTAAACTATAAGCCTCACAAATGTTGAGGCTTTTTTATGGATAAAAATTATTATCAGAAGGCATAATAATTGCAAATTATCAGCTGAACGATCATTTTCTACTATTCATAAAAAACACAGTATATGGCAAATGAACAATATGGAAGCTGGCATGCTGACAACGAATTTCAACCTCAGGCAGGAAGCGGAGTGGTAAATGTAGGACAGGGAGAAAGAATAGCGAGTGCTGCGATTGGAGCATGGTTATTATCCTCAGGGTTAAATAGTTTAGTGAAGCATCCGGTGAACAGTCTTGTAAAGCTGGCTATAGGAGGTGTATTATTATATAGGGGTGCTTCCGGACATTGCCCGGTATATGCCAGTATGGGAAAAACAAAAGGTGTTTCCAATACGGACGCCGTTAATATCAGGACCAGCCTGATAGTGAATAAATCAAAAGAAGAAGTATATGCTTTTTGGAGAAAGCTGGAAAATCTTCCATTGTTCATGAAGCACCTGGCTTCTGTAACTGAAATAGATACCAGGCACTCACATTGGGAAGCTGTGATCCCAGGCAATATCGGCAGAATTAAATGGAATGCTGAAATTGTAAAAGAAGAGCCTAATTATATGATTGGATGGCAATCCATTCCCAATTCAACGATCAATAATGCAGGAAAGGTTACATTTCATGATGCAGCCGGCGGTCAAGGTACAGAACTGGAAGTAGTGATCAGTTACCATCCACCTGCAGGTGAAATAGGTTCAGGCCTGGCTAAGGCATTGAATCCTGTATTTGAAAAACTGATACGCCAGGATATAATGAATTTTAAGGAGTATATTGAAACTAAACATAAGGTTGCTACGGAGAATACCAATGACAATCCTAACATCATGCGCAGCGAAGCGGAGAGTGTTCAGGATGGTTCCGGCAACCAATATATCAATCAATAAACCAATTTTTTGGAGATGTGATCTGCCGCAGTTTTGAATAATTCTTCATACTGCGAAGAGGGCATCTTAGCAAATGCAAGGGGTGGTGAAGGCTTCCGGTCATAATGATTGACAGACAGCTTCCACCACCCTACATTTTTCCACTCTCCTAATTTATACCCGATATTCTCATACGTGGCAAAATGGGTAAAGCCCAATTTTTCATGGAGCTTAATGCTTGGCACATTGGGTAAAGTGATGCCCGCATAAATATTCCTATAGCCCTGCATTTTTAATAGCTGGAACAATAGTTTATATAAGGTATGGCCAATGCCTATTCCCTGGAAATCCTTCCGGGTATACACAGATGATTCACAACACCATTGATAAGCTGCCCTTTCCCTATGCGCAGAAGCATACACATAACAGATAATGTTTTCATCAACGGTACATACCAGCCAGGGTCTTGTCTCCAGGTTTTTCATGATCCTCTGCTGGAAATCAGCTTCAGTAGGCACTTCGGTTTCAAAAGTAAAAGCAGAACCCAATATATAAGGTGTGTAGATGTCCAGCATTTGCACAGCATCTGAAATTTTAGCCACCCGCACCTGTACCATTATAAGAGTTTTGCAGAAAGATAAAATTTTACACCTTGTTAAAGAAGAAAAAATGATTTTCCATTAAACTCCTGAATACTTATTTTTGCACCCCCTCAACCAGGGGAAACTTTTCTTTAAGGAATATAATTAAAGTGAAGTTGCAATAAGGCGAGGTAGCTCAGCTGGTTAGAGCATCGGATTCATAACCCGAAGGTCGGCAGTTCAAGTCTGCTCCTCGCTACATTCAAAAAAGCTCTCAGTAATGAGGGCCTTTTTTATTTACATATCATATTACGGCATCGGATTCATATCCGCCTAATGCGGACGGCAGTTCAAGTCTGCTCCTCGCTACATTCTAAAAAGCTCTCAGCAATGAGGGCTTTTTTTATTTACCATTTAGGTCACCGCATCGGTATCATTTCCGCCTGAGGCGGACGGCAGTTCAAGGCTGTTACTTGCAACTTTAGGTAGGTCTCCAATTGACAGGCTTTTTTGTTTCTAATCCAAATAAAAGCGCCAAGATTAAATTCACCTGAAGCCAAAAGCAGTTCAATTCTATTTCTCCCTTTAATACTTATATAATTTATAGCCTTGTAGAAAAAAGTAAAAAAGGGCTGATAAAGAAAAAGCTTCCTTGTGGAAGCTTTATTATGTTTAAAATTCAAATCGAACTCTTCCCCTGATGCCCCAGGTTGCAATATCAGGATGATCAAGATAAGTAAACCGCTTCACTACGTCAACACGCAACAACTTGAAAATATTACTGATGCCTACACTGCCTTCTACATATGGTTCTTTATCCATGGCAAAAGTGGTGGGGACACCATTATCGGTTGGGAACTTATAAAGATCCGGGTTCTTTGAAGGATCATTTTCATTGCGAACACCACCATACAATATCTTGGCAGTAACCACTTCCCTGAGATCAAGCTTTTTGATCAGGGGTAACCTGTTAAATATAAATCCGTTGAAATGATGGTCAATATTCAGACTGACATAACGATCGCTCACAAACTCCAGGAAGTTCATTAGGTTGTAGGAAGCCAGTTGATAGGCATAGGTTTGGTTAGCCCTGTGCACTGTCAGTAATGGATAAGGCACTCTTCCGAAAATATATCCACCCTCTAGGATCATATCGCTGTTACCAAACTGCGACATGTACACCCTTTTTGATATGGAAAGATTCAGGTTATCATAATTATATTGTCCATTAAAAGGACCCTTTATCCCTTTAATGTACCTGAAGCGGAAGATGGGAAACTTATTGATGATAGGAGTTCTGAATACAGTACCCTGGTAAAATTGTTCACCTGGCGCCCATCTTAATTCTAACGAAAGATCTGTAGTTGTTACAGAGGAGTCTTTGACGAACATGCTGTTATACTCCTTGACGTATTCTATAGCACCTGCAGGTTCCTGCCTCCAGTTCTTGATGCCCAGGTCATAAGAAAAGTGATTGGGCAGTTCATGAACATAATTTAATCTATAGATGGTATTGTATAACCATTTATCATTCTTGCCTCTTTTAAAGGATAAGAGGAAGTTATCTTCCTGCACAAACTGCAGTTCCTGGCCTGGTATCCTTGTCTCTCTTTGAGCACTGGCCTTGATATAATTTAAGGGATAGGAATAAATTGATTTATTGTTTAATGAATAGGTAAGTGCCAGGAAGCCCTTCCACTTTTCATCTTTAAATCCATAAGCTCCATAAGTTTCCAAATATATTCGCTTGCTTAATTTAGGCGTTGTCCTTCCTCCAAAACGCAAACGGAAACCTTCCACGGGATTAAAGCTATAAAAGGCATTGGCGGGGCCAATCTCAAACTTCCCAAAATTCTTATAGCCTGCCAACAGAATATTAGCAATATCCATAAACCTCCTGAAAGGCTTCAGTGTCTTGAGGCTATCGATGTTGGTATATACCTTGGCTTCTGCTGCTGTTAATGTATCGTGTCTTCGGGCAGACCAAAAGCTATCCCTGTTTTGAAAAGTTGTCTTTGATGTAATTAAGGAAGGACCATCATAGAATTGAGGATCCCTGGGTTTATTGATGGTATAATTCTTATAAGAAACAGAACGTTCGCCAAAAATTCCATTACCCTTTCTTTTGGTCAAACTGGCTTCGGCAAGTACATTACTTTTGATCACATGGTATTTACCATCGGCAGGGTTTTGTTCAAACTCCTGGGTAATATACATTTCACGCACCAGGTTCAGGTTGATATTAGGGCTCACCGTCATATTGAGCTTCTGAACCGCATAATTGCTATCCAGCGTGATGAACATGGTTCCCCTGAATAGAAAGTCGTTGGTATTCCTGGGAGTGAAGTACATTTTTACCAGCTTCTTTCCTACAGCATCAGTCACGGTATCCCTGATGAAGAACATGTAAAAAGTTGGAGCCATATCTGCAATAGGGCTTAGAAATTCACGGGTGAACAGGGAAATGTTATTATCGTAAATATTTACATCTTCATACAGCCTGTTCAGATAAGAACTTACACCATTGCTATCTACAAACTCGCCATAATTTACCTTGCGGTCTGCCTCTATAATAGTCTTCTTTTTCTCAGGATTTTTCCTGTAATAGTTGTCCGTTATCTTTTCTTCCAGGTATATAGGAATGAGGGTCTTGCCCGGGATCTTGGTTGTGTCCTTATTTTCAAAAAGAAACTGGAATGGCTTCAACAACTTATTATTAGCTACCTTTTCCGATACCTTGCTTAAAGAAAGTTGCAGCTTCTCATACTGCTCATACTCCACAAAATCATAAAACTCCGGCTTGTTCTTATCCCTGTTGGCAATTACCCTGCGAATCAATTCTACGGCAGGATTATCCTTATTATGATAATTGATCTTCTTTTTACTCTTGATCACCACCTTGCTGAGATCCTTGGTCTGATCCAGCCACAATTCAATATTGACGGTTTGCTCCACACCATTCTTTATAGATATAGTGCGTGTTTTATAACCTATATAGGAAACAACCAACTGGTTAACGATCCTGTTGGTTCTCATTTCAAAGTGGCCGGTAGAATCGGCGGTAACTCCTTTTCCTTCTTTAAAATAAACGGAAGCAAAGGGAATAGGGTCCTTGGTACCCGCGTCCATCACAATGCCACTTACTACAGTGGTCTGGGCATACAAGGCATTCGCTACCAGAAGTAAAAGGACCAAAGTGATCCATTTAACTATTTGGGAGTGATATGAGGAATGGTCCATTACAGAGTTTTATTTATCAGCTTTTTGGTGAACACTTCCAGTTGCTAATAGAATTTATAAGTTTAGACAAATACACTTGATCTTACACCTCCGGGATGAGGCAGATCTATTTGGCTATCTGAGGATACAAGGTCTATCCAAAATCAATATAAACTTCTATAAAGTTTTATCTATCAGTCTTCAGCCTGCAAATGTACAGGTTAGATCAATGTTGCGCTATTGACCCCTCAACCATTCAAATAATTTTACAATTTTGAAACGTATTCCATGCAACTTACTAAGGATATCTAAGCTGGTAGAAGTTTACCAGGTAAAAGTATTAGATAGGTCATGCTCCGCTTTTGAGCCTATTTCTGCAAATTCATTTTCAACACATTCAGCTAATTATTAAATGGCTATTGATGTAGAAATAGTTCTACAAATCCCCCGATATCCAGTAAAAGCACTATAGTTTAAATTTAAATGGCAAGTATGGGGGCAGTCTGAACCAAGGCCTATTATTTGCGAACATGATTGAGCCTGATCACCTCACCAATGGAAGAAGAAAAGAAACGAGTCAACTACCCAGCGAAAATTGCCAGGATCTTTTTGAAGGTCATCCTATTCCTGTTCTTATTTATAATGTTGATCTTTTTGCTGGTGCTTACACCTCCTGTTCAACGTTTTATGACGTCAAAAGTGGAAAGCTACCTTCAAAATAAACTGAAAACCGAAGTAAAAATTGGCAGCATATCTTTTGGCTTGTCTGGAAAATTAAACCTGCAGAATGTTTACTTTGAAGATAAAACCAGGGATACCCTGCTTTCCGGCGGAGCTATCAAAACACATATTAACTTTCTAAAGCTACTTTCTAACGAGGTACAGATAAAGGATATTGAGCTGCAAAACATAACAGCCAAAATCAAAAGGATCGCCCCGGATACCTTATTTAATTACCAGTTCATTATTGATGCTTTCGTTACGGAAAAGAGCAAGAATCCGGACACCGCTCAAACAGCTCCTCTGAAGTTAAGCATCAGTGATATTGCTCTTGATAATATCAGGTTAAGGTTCCAGGATGATGTAACTGGGAATGATATGTTTGCCCGTATAGGTAATCTTTCAGCAACTATTGACACTTTGGAACCTTACACTTACCGTTTTGATATTCCGTCCATAATAGCCCGGAATGTACAGGCAAATATCAAACAGTATAAACCTTTGGTGAAATCTGAACCTTTGTCGAAAGATTTAGCGGATGCTTCAAAGCCTGTTCCTTTTCAATTGAACCTCGGAACGATAGATCTTTCCAAATTCAATGTACAGTTCGACAATGATATTTCAGCTTTCTATAGTACGGTGTCAATTGGCAAATTAAAGGCAGAGAGCCGCCTTATTGATTTGCAAAATAATAAGATCTACCTGGATGAATTGAGTCTAAATAATTCCAGATCTGTAGTTCGGTTAGGAAAACAGGAAACGGCCAATGTTATTACTAAGGAGGTATCCCAGGAAGTTGTGGCCCAAAAAACCCAGGGATGGGATTTTAGAGTAGATAAACTTTTAATTGATAATAACACGGTACGTTTTGATAATGATGCCCAGCAACCATTATCTCATGGAATGGATTATGGCCATATAATGGCCAATGACATTACCCTGCATGCCAACAATTTCATCATGAATCCTGATTCCGTTAGCGCTATTATTACGGAAGGTACCATGAAGGAAAAAAGTGGATTTGACCTGCAGGAGTTAAAAGCTGATATACTGTATGCCAATAACCAAACCTATGTAAAGGACCTTTATATAAAAACCCCTGGTACCACCATTCAAAAAAGTCTTGTTTTAGAATATGAGTCTTTTGATGCTTTAAAAAAGAAAGCTGCAGAAACAGTATTCAACATTGAACTGGTAAACAGCCATGTACAGGTGAAAGATATCCTAGTATTTGCTCCTCAATTGCGCTCAAACCCCGCCCTATCCAATCCAAACGACATTTGGAATCTTAATGTGATTGGAAGTGGTACTTTAAACAGGATGTATTTTGAAACCTTTCAATTCTCCGGTTTAAGAAATACGCAAATTGATGCAAAGGGCACACTGGCAGGAATAATGAACCCTGCCCAGGCAGGTGGTAATTTTGTGATCAACCGCTTTCATACCACGCAATCTGATATTGCTTTATTTACAGGCCAGCGACTATCTAATGCACAGGTAAACCTCCCTGAAACATTTGATATTGTGGGAACCATTAATGGCAACTCAGGGAAACTTCATACTGATCTTAGATTGAATTCCTCAGCTGGTGCACTGGCCTTGAATGGAAGTTTTGCCAATCTAATGTCACCTTCCTCCATTAGTTATAATGCTAATGTGCGCACCAATGGTTTAAAATTAGGTTCCATTCTACGGCAACAGGGCACCATCGGTACTGTCTCTGGAGTTTTCAATATAAATGGCAAAGGCATTACTCCGAATGCCATAAATACAAAGTTCAGGGCCGACCTAAGCAGCCTGGGATACAACAATTATCAATACCGGAATATAAATGTGACTGGAACACTAAAAGGCTCAACCTTTAGTGCAGTCGCTGATATCAAAGATCCCAATGCTGATATGAACCTCACTACCAGCGGGAGTTTTGGTAACAACACTTCTTTCAAATTAAATGGGATGGTGGACAGTATTAAATTACTTCCCCTTCATTTCACCACTCAGCCTGTTACCTTCAGGGGAAAGATAGATGGAACGGTGGCCAACCTGAACCCTGACTATCTTGATGCCAATATCCTCATCACAAGAGCATTGTTAGTATCAGGTAATCATAGGTTGCCACTTGACACTGCACAACTCATTTCGGGCCGCACAGATTCAACTAATTACATGCGCTTCAGCAGCGATATTGCTAATGCTCAATTAAATGGACAATACCGCTTTTCAGACCTTGGCTTAATTATACAAAATACCATACAGCCATATTTTACAGTTGCCGCACCAGCCAAGGTGGCTAATATAAAACCCTATGACTTTACATTCTCTGCCAATGTAAATTATGATCCTATACTCAGCACCTTTATTCCAGGATTAACAGCCATGGATACTATACATGCTGATGGAAGCTTTTCCAATATAAAAGGCATGCAAGCCAAAATGACCACCAACCAGGTCACATTCAATGGTAATGAAATGAGTGATCTTGTATTGCAGGCCAACACCTCAGACACGGGATTGCGCATAAAGGCTAACGTAGCACATCTTAAAAGCGGAAACACTTTGGATGTGTATAATACCAGTATTGATGCAACCGCACTTCATAATGTGATAGATTTTAAGCTGGGCATCAATGATATCTCAGATAAGAACAAGTATTATTTAAGTGGTATTTTAAATCAACCCTCGCCAGGGTCCTATTCTTTAAAGCTGCGCCCGGACAGTTTATTATTAAATTATGAAAAGTGGAATGTACCATCAGATAACCTCTTAACGTTCAGTACCACTAACATCTCCGCAAATAATTTTGTCCTTCAAAAAGGTGCCCAGCAATTAAGCATTGCCAGTTTGCCTGGTAACAGTCCTTCACCATTGCAGGTAAGCTTCAGGGATTTCAGGTTGGCCACCATCACATCATTTCTCAAATCTGATTCTTTGGTGGCAGATGGTTTGATCAATGGGAACGTCACATTTAAAAACCTGCTACAGGCTCCGGTTTTCACCAGCGATCTTACGATCAATGACCTGAGCATGAATAAAGACACTATTGGCAATGCTCATTTTCTTGTCAATACTTCAGATGGCCTTACATATAACGCAAATGCAACTATTACAGGAAGGGGTAATGACATTGCTTTAATTGGTAGCATGACACAGAAAGGTAAGGAGGTGGTCCTTGACATGAACCTTGCGGTGAGGCAACTGCAGTTAAATTCCATACAAGGAGCTATGGCTTCTGTTTTCAATAATGCATCGGGAAGCGTTAATGGTGATATCAGGGTCATTGGGAATTTAAGCAATCCGGACATAAAGGGTGATCTCAATTTCAATAAAGCAAGCTTTGCCCTGACCATGCTGGGCAGCCAATTCAATATTGATAATGAAAAACTTTCAGTAAGTGAAGACGGTTTCACATTTCAAAGCTTTTCGATAAAGGATTCCGCTAATAATGCCCTCACCCTAAATGGCTCAATTAATACTAATAACTTCATTAACTATCGTTTCAATTTATATGTGAACGCCGACAACTTTTTACTCCTTAACAGTCAGAAGTTACCCAATAGCATTTATTATGGCCGCCTCAATATTAGCTCTGACCTGCACCTGTCAGGAAATGAGCAAAGGCCTGTCCTGGATGGAGCTCTCAGCGTGAATGATGGTACCGCATTGACACTTGTCATCCCACAGGCTGAACCGGGAGTGGTACAAAGAGAAGGCATAGTTCAATTTGTGGATATGGATGCCCCAGAAAATGATACATTATTCAAGCGTTATGACTCCTTGAATTATTCACGATTGCTGGGTATGGATATAGCAGTGAACCTGGAAATAAAGAAAGAAGCCATATTCAATATTATTGTGGATGAAGCCAATGGAGACTTTTTAAATGTAAGAGGTGAGGCACTGCTATCATCAGGGATAGACCCAAGTGGTAAAATAACACTGGTAGGTACCTATACGCTTGAAGAAGGATCATATGAATTATCCTTCAATTTCCTAAAGCGAAGGTTTGATATTGAAAAAGGCAGCAGGATCATATGGACTGGTGCACCTACCACAGCAGAACTAGATATAAGAGCACTTTATATAGCTAACACTTCCCCTATAGATCTTGTACAAGACCAGATAGCTGCGGCCACTCCTTCTATCCGGAACACTTATCTTCAAAAATTACCTTTTGAAGTGCACCTTACCCTCACCGGGGAACTGATGCTGCCCAAGGTGGCTTTTGATATCATTCTTCCTGAGAATAAGAATTATGGAGTATCCAATGATATAGTGACACAAGTCCAGTCAAGGTTAACACAGATACGTACAGACCAGGGAGAAGTGAACAAGCAGGTATTCTCTTTATTACTGTTAGGCCGGTTTGTTGGAGATGATCCTTTCCAATCCAGTGGCGGTGGATTTAGTGCAGCCACGTACGCACGGCAAAGCGTAAGCAAGTTGATGACCGAACAATTGAACAACCTGGCAGGAGGCCTCATACAGGGCGTTGACCTCAATTTTGATGTGGCATCTACAGAAGACTACACTACCGGGGAAAGAAGAAACCGCACTGATTTAAATATCGGCCTAAGTAAAAAGCTTTTAAACGACCGGTTGCAGGTAACAGTTGGTAGTAATTTTGAATTGGAAGGGCCGCAAAACAGCAATCAAAAGAATAACAATATTGCGGGGAATGTGGCTGTGAACTACCAGTTAAGCAAGGATGGCAGGTATATGCTACGCTTCTATCGTAAAAATGAATATGTGGGAGTAGTAGATGGATATATCATTGAAACAGGACTAGGTTTCATATTCAACATGGATTACAATAAGTTTTCGGAATTGTTACATAGAAAAAAATTGGTACCAGAAGGGACTCAACAAAACGCAGCTAAGCAATGAAATTTTACAATCTTTTCCTGCTTCTTTTCATATTGGTTGTATTGGCAGCATGCAGCACTACCAGCCATCTTCCGGCCAATGATAAATTATATACAGGAGCCAGTGTAAGCGTTAACGGCCCTAATCTTTCCTTGCGTGAAAAGAAAACATTGAGAAGTGATCTATCCGCATTAACACGACCTAGGCCTAACTCGAAGATCCTGGGCATACCCTTTAAGCTTTCATTTTATAATCTTTTTTATAACAAGAAACCCAATTCCTTTTTTGGAAAACTCAGGGATAAATGGGGGGAACCACCAGTATTATTAAGCCAGCTAGACCTGAATAAAAATATTACCATACTTCAGAATCATCTTGAAAATAAAGGATACTTCCACGCAAAAGTAACTGGAGATACTACTGTCAAAAAGAAAAAGGCCAGTGCCAGTTATAAAGCAGAAACAGGAGTTCAGTATAAAATTGCCTCTGTACATTTTCCGGCAGATAGCAGTGATCTTTCCAGGAATATCCAGGAGAGTATTCCAAAGACTTTATTAAAAACAGGAACCCCTTTCGACCTTGATGTGATCAAAGGAGAAAGATTAAGAATTGACGCTTTTTTAAAAGAAAGAGGGTTTTATTATTTCAGTCCTGAATTTTTGTTGGTCAAGGCAGATAGTACCATTGGAAATAACCAGGTAGACTTATATGTGACCGCCAAACCAGAAATGCCTAAGATAGCAGGACAGATCTATACGATCAATGATGTCTTTATCTACAGCAATTACAGCTTGAACACAGCAAAAGAAGATACTGTCCGTAGTGATGCTGAATTGTTTAAAGGTTATTACATGGTTGATAAAAGCCACCGTTTTCATCCAGGTCTCTTTGAAGAATCCATGCAATTCTCACCTGGAGATCTTTATAACCGTACAGACCATAACCTTACGCTTAACCGCTTGATCAACCTGGATCTTTTCAAATTTGTGAAAAATCGCTTTCAGCCACTGCCTGATACACCTAAGCTGGATGTATTTTATTACCTGACCCCCTACCCTTCCAAATCATTAAGAGCGGAAATTACCGCAACAACAAGATCCAATAACCTGAATGGCTCAGAGATAAGACTGAGTTGGCGTAACCGTAACTTTTTTAAAGGTGGTGAACACCTGAGTTTTAGTGCATATGTAGGATCGGATTATCAATTCAGTGGTGCGCTCAGTGGTTATAATACTTACCGTACAGGTGCTGAAGTGGCCCTGGCCATTCCACACATTATTATTCCTTTTAGAACATTAAGATATAAAGGAGGATTTGCCCCCAGGACCACTATACGTTTGGGCTATGATATATTAAACCGGAAAACCCTGTTCACACTTAATTCCTACAGGCTTGAATACGGATATATAGCAAAAAGAAGCATCAAAAAGACCCACGAATTCAATCCTGTAGCTATTAGTTATGTGCAGGCATTGAACGTCAGTAATAAATTTGACTCATTGGTCAAAACAGATCCTATTTTAAAAAAGACCATACAGAGCCAGTTTATACTTGGCACCAATTACCAATATAATTACAATGAAGTAGTTAACGGGCTTCAAAAAATAAATTCTTACTATTTCAATGGCCGGGTGGACTTTTCAGGAAATGTTGCCGGATTGATCACTGGTGCCGATTATAAAGCCGGTAAAGAAAAGCAGATTTACGGAGCACCTTTTGCCCAATACATGATGTTTGAAGCAGATGGACGCTATTACCGTAAAATAGGTCTGGGTTCTTCCTGGGCCAACAGGGTTATTTTTGGATTTGGTTATCCCTATGGAAACTCAGTTGAAGTACCCTATATCAAACAATTCTTTGTAGGTGGTAACAATAGCTTGCGGGGTTTCCGCAGCCGTGCAGTGGGACCAGGAATATACAGGTCTCCCAATTCAGCCTCTTTTATCCCCGATCAGACAGGAGATATAAAATTGGAATTCAATACAGAGTTCAGACCTAAGATCTCAGGCCCCTTATATGGAGCTATCTTTTTTGACGCCGGTAATATATGGCTGGTCAATGATAGCAGTTATACCAAAAGACCCGGAGGACAATTCTCCTCCAAATTCCTTAGCCAACTGGCCATGGATGCAGGAGTAGGTCTTCGTTTCGATATCACCTTGTTCGTTATACGCCTGGATCTTGGCTTCCCATTGCGAAAACCCTGGGAGAAAAATCCATGGGTAGCTAACCAGATTAGCCCTGGTGACAAATCCTGGAGAAGAGAGAACCTGATCTATAATTTAGCTATAGGTTATCCTTTTTAGTACTTGATACAAATAAACATTTTATTATGAACGCAACATTTTGCCTGTCAGTTCCACCAGCTTTTCAGCATTAGGCAGCATCGCCGCTTCCAGGCCTATATTCAGTGGAACCGCGGGCAGATTCATGGCACCCATCACTTCCACTGGTGCATCCAGCCAATGAAAACAATTCCTGGATATGCGGCCTGCCAGGGCTTCTGCAAATGAATTGTTTTGCTGTTCCTCGGTCAGCACCAGGCATTTTCCATGTTGCTTTACCCTGTCATAAACAAGTTCTTCATCTAATGGAAATAATGTTCGCAGGTCTACTATCTCTAAAGCCCCATTGAAGCTTCGGGCAGCAGCCTTAGCCCAATACACTCCCATTCCATAAGTAATGATACAAACAGATTCACCGTTAGCTACCCGGTCTTTTGATGCATTCAGGACCACCGTACCCTTACCAAAAGGAAGTACATAATCTTTTGATGGCGCTACTGTCTTAGCGTCTTCTGTTCCTGCTACCTTACTCCAATATAACCCCTTGTGCTCCAGCATCACAACCGGGTTGGGATCATAATAAGCCGCTTTCATCAATCCTTTCATATCTGCAGCATTGGATGGGTACGCGATCTTAATGCCTTTGATACTTAATAAAGTGGTTTCCACACATCCACTATGGTAAGGCCCGCCACCACCATAAGCACCCACAGGAACACGTATAATGGTTGACACCGGGAACTTTCCCATGGACAGGTAACATGATTTGGATATCTCGGTCACCAACTGGTTGAATCCCGGATAGATATAATCGCCAAATTGTACTTCTACAATAGGCTTTAAACCCACTGCACTCATACCCACAGTAGATCCTATAATATAAGCTTCCTGAATAGCTGTATTAAAAACCCTTTCATCGCCAAATTGCTCTCCCAGCGTAGCAGCTTCTCTGAAAACGCCCCCAAGGCGTTTGCCTACATCCTGTCCGTATAGCACACATCGTGAATCTTCTTCCATCAATTCCCTGATGGCGAATAAGGCAGCATCCACCATAATCACTTTATTATTACCATGTGGAGCTCTTCCACCTGTTTCCTCTTTTATGGGAGTAGGAACAAACACATGCTCACCTACTGATCGGGGATCTGGTTCTGCAGCAGCTACAGCCTGATCAAACTGTTCTGAAATATCAGACTCCACTTCTTTTTCCATCGCTTCGATGTAATCCTTTCCAAAATCATTGATCATATATTCCCTGAATTTGGGTAAAGGGTCTGACAATGCATGTTTAGCCAGGTCTTCATCAGACCTGTAAAACTCTTTGCGGACACCACTGGTATGGTGATTCAATAAACAAACCTTTGCATGTACCAGCCAGGGACGTTGATGTTGCCTCACGTCCTCTATTACCTGCTGCATGGCTTCAAAGCTTTTAAAGAAATCAGTACCGTCAATTCCCAACCTGTTCAAGCCATTGAAACCACCGGCATATTCATAGGCATCCATGGCCCTTCCTTCTTCTGCAGTTACACTAATGCCCCAATCATTATCCTGTACCAGGTAAATAATAGGTAATTGCTTCAATACAGCAAACTGAAGAGCTTCGCTTACTTCACCTTCCGTAACAGAGGCGTCACCCAACGAGCAAATAACAATGGAACCTTTTTCATAATCTTCAATTCCAAGGTCTAAAGACTTAGATATTGTATCACTTACTGGAATATTACCGCTACTATCTGCTGGTGCATTTGCAGGCTTATCGCCAACTGCTTTGTGTAATTGAGACAAATATTTCAGCCCCTGTGCCACACCGGTAGTGGGTATTACCTGCATACCAGTAGCACTACTTTGATGAATGATCCGGGGCTTTCCCTTTTCCCTGGAATTGGGGTGAGAATAGTAACTTCTTCCTCCGGAAAAAGGATCATCACCTTTTGTCAATAACTGGAGCATGAGTTGGTAAGGTGTCCAACCCATTCCTAAAAGCATGCTCTCATCGCGGTAATAAGGACTTACCCAATCACTGGGCTTTAATTGAAAAGCGGTAGCCAATTGAATGGCCTCATGCCCCCTGGAAGTAGAATGCACATAGCGGGTTATTTGCCTGTTAGCCTCATAGGTCTCAGACATTACTTTCACGCTGTACATTAACCTATAAGCTCTCAATAATAAATTTCGGTCTATCATATAGCTTCAATCATGGCAAATGTAAGCTTCTGCATCCATCATACTGGGTGTAATAAGAAAAGGTGCACCATGCAATTACATAAAAAAACACCCATACAATAATGGGTGTCGAATGATTTAACGTGATATGTTAGTGGTGCCTATTTCACATCAAGGGTCAACAGGTTTTCTTCTTCAATAAAAGCCTCTACCTCATCACCAACCACTATTTCACCTACTCCTTTAGGCGTACCAGTATAGATTAGGTCGCCAATATTTACCGAGAAAAAGTTAGAGATGTATGAAACAATATAATCAAAGTCAAAGATCATATCGCCAGAGTTTCCCTTCTGCACCAATTCCTTATTCTTGTACAAACCGAAATTGATGTCCTTTTTATTTTTAAAATTGGCAAGAGGAATCCATTTACCCACCACTGCCGAATTATCCCATGCCTTGGCCTTTTCCCAGGGCAGGCCCTTTTCCTTGAGCTCATTTTGAATATCTCGGGCTGTGAAATCTATTCCTACAGATACTGCATCATAATACTTACTGGCAAACTTTTCCTGAATGTATTTGCCATTTTTAGAAATACGCAGCACCAGTTCACATTCATAATGCAATTCATTAGTGAACTCAGGATAATAGAAAGGAGTATGAGGTTGAAGTAAAGCACTTTTAGGCTTCATGAAAATTACCGGCTCATCCGGTATATCATTATTCAATTCCTTAGCATGCTCTGAATAATTGCGACCGACACAAAATATCTTCATAAAAGAAGTTGTTTTTGGTTAAATACAAAGGGATACCCAATCTTCTGACCGTCATCCGATATATTTTAGGGCTTTTACAAAGAAAATGGATCTTAAGAGATAGCTGATTGTGGTGCTAAAATAAATAAATACTCTTAGTTATTACAATTGAATTTCCACATTGTTGAATTTATTCATGGCATTATTTAGACCAATAGTGGCTACAGCTTCAATCACCTCTACACACTTCTGGATTTTTAATTGGACAACAGGCTCCTCATCTTTACTCCACTTGCCAAGTACAAACTCAGATTGCATACCTTTTGGAAAGGAATTTCCTATACCAAAACGCAGCTTGGCATAGGCCGAGGTGCCTAAAGACTCCTGGATACTTTTTAATCCATTATGCCCAGCATCGCTACCACCAGGCCTGATCCTTATTTTGTTTAACGGAAGAGCCAGATCATCCACAATTATTAAAACATTTTCAAGGGATATCTTTTCTTTATCCATCCAATACTTTACGGCTTTCCCACTTAGGTTCATATATGTTGTAGGGCAAATACAAACAAATAGTCTTCCCTTCCATTTCACTTCAGCCACATAAGCAAGGCGTTCCTGTTTCAATTGTCCACCATGTTTGGTTACAAAGGCCAATATAACGTCAAAGCCTATATTATGGCGGGTATGCGCATATTCATTACCTATATTTCCTAAACCAACAATCAAAAACTTCATACAAATGCAAATATCGCTTTCAACTACAACAAAAAATCCCCCCGGTGTGCGGAGGGACTTTTATCAAAGTAAGCAAACTTATTTTTTTGCAGGTGCCGCTTTGGCTGATGTAGCTGCTGCTGCACCTTTTGCCGGGGCAGTAGCTTCTTCCTGGCGAAGAGCACGTGTTGTTACTACAGATACGATTGGAATACGTGGGGAGTTAAGGATCTCGAAATGTTCTTCCTTTACATCTTCCACACGCAGGTTACCACCTATTTCAAGGTTATCAATGTTCACCTCAATCTGCTCTTTCAGGTAACGTGGATAGGTCTTTACCTTCAGGGTTTTCATTTTAGCTACCAGTCTTCCACCTGCTTTCACACCGGCTGAAGTTCCTGTGTACTTCAAAGGAATAGTAGCGATCACTTTTTTATCTTCTACCAATTCTAAAAGGTCCACGTGGATCAATTCGTCTGATACCTTGTCAAATTGCAGGTCCTTTAAGATGCAGCGATAAGTTTTACCATCAACTGTAACATCTGCAAACTGGAAATTCGGTGTATATACTAAAGGCTTAAAAGCCTTGGCAGGAGCAGCAAAATTGATCTCCTGCGCACCCCCGTAAATTACACCAGGCACTAGTTCCTGAGAGCGAAGCTGGCGGGTGGCTGACTTGCCATGTTCGGTCCTCAGTTGTCCTTCGATTGTAATTGTCTTCATTTTATGAATGTTTGTTTTTAACTGTTTTCCTAACAAGAGCTTTTTACTTGTCCCTTCTTTGCGAATGAAAGAACAGGTTATTGATGCTCTTATTTTCAAAGGCGTTCCGAATGGCTACCGCAAAGAGTTCGGCCACTGTAATGGCCTTGATCTTGGAGGTTTCCTTTTTTAGCGGGATTGTATTGCAAACAACCAGTTCTTCCAATGCGCTGTTCTCAATATTTTCGTAAGCTTTCCCGCTTAGTACCGGGTGGGTTATCAAAGCTCTTACACTTCTTGCACCCTTTTCCTTTAAAAGAGCAGCACTTTTAGCTAAAGTGCCTCCTGTATCGCAGATATCATCAATAATAACAATATCTCTATTGGTTACATCTCCAATTACCACCATGCTGGCGATCTCATTAGCACGCTTACGGTGCTTATCACAGATTACCATTTCTGCTTCAAAATAAGAGGCAATTTCCCTTATCCTGTTGGTAGCTCCCACGTCAGGGGCCGCAAAGGTAAGGTTTTCAAGCTTGAGTTGTGTTATATAAGGTATAAAAACCGCTGAGGAATCCAGGTGATCCACAGGTATATCAAAGTATCCCTGGATCTGAGGCGCATGCAGGTCCATGGTAATGATCCTGTCTGCCCCGGCCGCTACCAGCATATTGGCTACCAGTTTAGCGCCAATAGCTACCCTTGGCCTGTCCTTCCTGTCCTGCCTGGCATATCCATAATAGGGCATTACCACGATGATCTTTCCGGCTGATGCCCTTCGGGCGGCATCTATCATCAGTAATAGCTCCATTATGTTTTCGGCAGGGGCATAAGTGCTTTGTACCAGGAAAACATAATCTCCACGGATGCTTTCCAGGAAAATAGGTTGGATCTCTCCGTCACTGAACTTTTGAATATTGATCTTGCCCAATTGGCAACCATAGCTTTTACATATGGCTTCGGCAAGAGACTGGGAGCCGGTGCCGGCAAAAATTTTAGCTGAGGAATTCATGGCTGAAAATGTGCGGCGAAGATAGGAAGCTCAAAGAAAACTGCTAAAAAGAGTTTCCCCAATTTATTCCAGCCAGGGTATATCTTGTAGGATGCTTGTCCACATCCGCTACGCTTCTCCTTATCTTAAAACGGTAGCATTAGGAGAAGTAGTGAATTGAGCTTGCTTTGAAGTTGTCTCCTTCACAGGCATATCATTAAGGCTATAATAGACGGTGCGGCAAACGAAGATGGCCAGGAACAAGGAAATACCATACACCAGCATAAAGAATAAGATCGGGTGAAAAGCACCAATGGCTGAAGTAGAGTTACGTCTCATAGGAGGGTTTTTAGGTTTTCTCTAAGGATATTGACAATCATAAAATTATTTTCTAATCTTGGCGCATGCAAGAGCAGAAATACTCAATTAAGCAATGGGCAATTGACGATAGACCCCGCGAAAAACTACTAACCAAGGGACCTTCCATTCTTAGTAATTCAGAGCTCATTGCCATATTGATCAATAATGGCAACAAGCAAAAAACAGCTGTTGAACTGGCCCAGGAAGTATTGCGCCTGGGAAAGGATAATCTGAACGAACTGGGGAAGCTTAGTGTAAAAGAATTGATGAAGATCAAGGGAATTGGTGAGGCTAAAGCCATCAGTATATCCGCAGCTATGGAGTTAGGCCGCCGCCGCCAGGCACTGGCCTCAAGGGAAAAGCCCGTAATCACCAGCAGCGCCGACGTGGCCGGCTATTTACAGACCATATTGAGAGATTATAAGCACGAGGTCTTTGCCGTGCTCTTTCTCAATCGCTCCAATAAGATCAATCATTTTCAGATCATCAGTGAGGGCGGTATTACAGGCACTGTAGCTGATCCCCGCATCATTCTAAAAAAAGCTCTCGAAGAAGATGCCGTTAGCCTGGTGCTCTGCCACAACCACCCTTCCGGAAGTTTAAAACCCAGCCGTGCTGATGAAGATCTCACCTTTAAGATCAAAGAAGCCGCTAAATATTTTGATATCAAGATCCTTGACCACCTTATAGTCAGTGACGACGGGTATTATAGTTTTGCTGACGAAGGAATTTTGTGAAGTCAAAAGTCAAAATTCAAAAGTAAAAAATGGGAGAATGAATAATGGAAAATGTAAAATGAAAAAGCTCCAGGTTGTCATTCAGTACACTTAGCAATCTTTTGAAAGAATAATAACAGCGATAATCACAATTAACTTCCCATATTCCTCAATAATCCTCTCCAATCATGATAATATTAGTTCTCTCTTCCTTGAAAATTGAGTATTGATCGTTGAGTATTGATTTTTCTTTCAATTGACCTAAGCAAAGACTGATAAATAAAAGCATCTCCGACCTAAACCTTCGATATTCGAAATTCCTTGTTCTAATGTTCTGCGGTTCCCTCCTCCCTACGCCTGCGCCGTGGGTCCGCCAAACATCATCGGCACTTGCACTTCTTCCAGGTCTTTGATATTGCCGTTGGAAGCTTCGTACCTGTTCACATTTTCTATTAGGGCTTTCATAAAGCGCTTGGCATGTTGGGGGGTGAATATGATCCTTGACTTGACCTTACTTTTTGGGGTACCTGGCATCACATTGACAAAATCAATAACAAATTCAGCGTGAGAATGTGTAATGATGGCCAGGTTGGCATAAGAGCCTTCGGCCACTTCTTCTGAGATTTCTATATTGATCTGGTTCTGATTCTGATCTTGCATGAGTGAATTATTTAAACAAAACTAAAATCAAAAGTCAGAAGTAAAAATTCTAATACAGGAAAAACCAGATTTTAGAAAGTTTACCTCTGACCTTGTTATACAATTCTTTACAGGAATCCTTTATTGAAGTTCCTTATTACAAAATGCTACCAATTTGATCAGGTCAGGCTCATAATCGAAATTGATATTTTCCGCAGCAATATAATTTTCCACAGTGTTCCTGGCTTTTGAAGTAAAGGAGTTTACAAATTGTCTTTTAGGAGTTACCCTATACAGTTTGTCATTCTTTTTGAACCAATAGTGCCTGTGTATCTCTACGGAATAATTACCGCGGAATAATTTGGTAGTATAAGAGTCAGTTACTGTATTGCTTACCTGGCTTTGCGCTTGTTTGGAGCTACCATTATGGTCGGCTGTGGAAATTAGTGGCTGTATTTTATTGGAAAAGGAAAGTAAAAGAGCGACAGGTCCATCTTGTGATACCACCTGGTATATTGCATTGTTTACCGGAACAAATTTTTTCTGTTGTATGTAAATCGTGTCGATATTGTCCAGATCATCAAGCACCATATACTTTTCATCCTTGATAAAAACTACACTTTGATTGTCCGTATTGTAATTTAAAGGACTCTGTTCCACTGCTCCTGACTTCATTAGTACTACACCATTAATAAAGGTTTCAAAAAGAAGCGGCTTAGTGTTAACATTTTCCTGGATCGATTGAGCAGAACCGGAAAGGGTAATCATACCACATATAATGGCAAAAAGAATTTTTCTCATGGTCTAAGTAGTAAAGGTTTAGTAATTAAACTTAATGAATATTTTCAATTTATACATACAATCTTCTTAATAAAAATAAAAGAGGCTGCCTATGTTAAGGCAGCCTCTTTTATACATTTTATGAAGAAGGTCTTAAGGCCTATCTCCCTTACGAGTTAATGTCCAGTCAAATTCAACTCTTGGACCGCTGCCAATCACACTAGGCTGGTACATAAAGAACTTCACCTTGATAGTTCCTGTGGCAGGATCAAATTTATTTACACCTGAAGGATCTAACTGTGCGTAACGAGTATTACCTGCAGGTTGACCATAAATATTTGTAACAGAAACAATGTTATTGTTATCATCAAAAGTAAATACCGGGCTAAAAGAACCGTATCCACTCACACTGGAACCGCTATAAATTGGAATAAAATAGTCCTCCCAAACGACAGGATCGTATCCATCAACTTTAAGAGCTCCGGAAGTGATCAACCAATACTTCATGGGCAAATATGCCTTGAAAGCACCACCGTGATCAACCATAGTACCTGTCACAGTATATTCACCATCAAACCTGTTCCTGATACCAAAAGAAAAAATAGCTTTACCAAAGTTTCCACTGATCAGGCCACTGCTTGCAGAGGCTATTTTCAGAGGTAAACCATAACCTACGTTATAGTCATAACTATTGGCAATAGTTACAGTGGCAGTTCCTGTAGCCTTTCTTTCACCTTTTTTAATTACTAAAGTGGAGGGAAACGTAATTACATCAGTTGGTGGTATTACCAAATCTGTTTCATTATCCTCATTGTATTTATCTAATGCTGCCTGGTCAATTTCAAGCTTAACGGTAATATCCTCTGGAGCAACATCAGCACCAGAATAACTTACGTTAATATTAAAATTCTTGGATTGACCAGGTGCAAGCACACCAAGATCACTGTAAAAGCTTGGATACTTTGAAGTAACTTTTGCGGCATTATTACCTGTATTATCAAATTCCACTACATTCTTTGGCCCAAGCTCCTGGTCAATGTTCATCCTGTCCTTTTTCAAACAGGAGGTTACACTTACCGCAGCTGCCAATAAGAAGAAAAATATTTTAGATTGTCTCATATTGAATTCTATTTAAAAATTATAAAGCCCAGAAAATTTTCGAAGTGAACGGAGAAATCCCTTTAGGAACATTCTTAGTATTATAAGAACCTTCTGAAGTCGGATACAATATCCTGGTTGGCAGCCTGTCTGGTGCAGTGGATTCTGAAACCGAAGAAGCAAAAGTTTGCGTTCCTGTAGCAGATACACTGTTAGAAATAGTAGGATAATGAGTTCTCCTGTATTCATTCCAGGCCTCTTCGCTGTTCACCATATTAAGGGCAATATACTTTTGAGTAATGATGGCTTCGATCTTTTGATCTAAAGTAGTAGCCAGATCAAAATTTACTAATGGTTTTGTAGCGTTATCTGCCAAATACTTATTTACATATTTTGTAATGGTATCAGCAGTAACATTTGCTGGGAAAGAACCGTTAGGCAATTTGTGCAGGTACGTAAAGGAAGCTTTAATACCATTTTCAAAAAGGGTTTTGGCATCACCAACACCTGGAAATAAATTTCTTACTGATGCTTCAGCTTGCAGGAAGTAACTTTCTGCTGCAGTGATCACTGGCATGGGAGCATCAGGTCCCTTTAAAACACCTGTTGTATCACCGGCACTGGCACCTTTCCTGATTACTGCAGGGTACCAGAAACTACCAGATGGGCTAGACTGGATATTATTGCTTTCTACACCCAACCTGTTCGTACCAGTAGAAGGAAATTTATAATAAATAGCACCACCCCTTCTGGAGTCATTAAGCTTGCCTGTATAGAAACTCATGACAAACATATTGGGCATCCATGCCTTATTAGCATCAGAACCTGTATAAGAATATGCCCAGGTATTCCATTTAGGATTTTGACGGCCATTATCTCTTGCAAATCCTGGATTAATCTGTGCATCATCAGTTAAAAACCCATCATCAGAGAATGTGGTATTGGTAAAGGTTACCTTGCCATTTCCGTGAATTAAAATTCTGAGCTTTAAAGTATTGGCAAATTTTTTCCACTTGGTTACATCTCCACCAAACATCACATCGGAACTACCTAAAGGAGTTACTCCTAATGTGTTATTACCTGTATTGATGGCAGCAATGGCCTTATCCAACTCATCTGCCAAATCTTTATATATCACTTTGGCATCAGTATAAGCAGGACTTAAATTATCCGCACCTTTTAATGCTTCTGTGTAAGGAACGTCATTATAAGTATCTACCAATAATTGGAAGCTGTGAGCTTTCATGATCCTTGCTACAGCGTCAAAATAGCTCCATTTTGGATCGTCCTTAGTCTGGTTTAAAATGGCCTGGTAATCTTCCAGGTTATCATAGGTAGATGTCCACCTGGCTGAAAAGTCATTGGCAGAAAAGTTATAGGAAATAGAAGTACCAAATCCACCATAACCACCGGCATTGGCCATATAGCCTACCAACTGCGCACCATAAGAATTAAATCCATTCAGGTTGTTCGCTGTGGCGGTCAATGCCTGGGGCAGGATCAATGGCGGCGTGGCCGAGGTAGCCTGGTTCGGATTCTGGTTGATATCCAGATATTTTTTACAGGAAGTTCCCAGAACCATAACCCCCATAAAAAGATAAACAAGTGTTTTTTTCATAATAATTTATTTTTCAACATAGGTCTCCCTGGTATGCAATTGATACGGGAACCAATTTGTTCTTTTTAATAATCGAATTTCCCCGGATTAGAAGGTTACTCTTAAAGTAGCACCATAATAACGGGATGGAGGTGTCTGGCCAATACCAGTCAAACCAATACCGTTGCTGTCATTACCTGCATCACTGTATTCAGGATCTGTATAGTAGTTGTCTTTTGCCATCCACATCAACAGGTTACGTCCCTGAACACTGATTCTTGCACTTTTGATCACCTTTGTTTTACTTAATACTGACATTGGGAAATCATATGCTAAAGAAAGCTCTCTCAACTTCCAGAAATCACCTGATGTAACATAGTTGGAAGTGATGTCACGGTTGATACCATCGGTCCAGAAACCAGAGTTACCACCACCATTCTTAATAGTGATATCTGTATTAGGTACATATTTACCAGTTCCATCATCATAAACTGAGTTAGGGAACACAAAACGCTGGCGATTGTAAACAGCAGTTCTATATCCTTGACCAGACCAATCCAGTTCAGGTCCCATAGAGTTATACACCAGGTAAGAACCACGGTAGTCAAACAGGAAGGATAAAGAAAGGTTTTTGTATTTAACCAAACCATCCACACCTAGCCTGTGCTTAGGAGTGGCGTTACCTAAGATAGAGATAGTATCAGATTTTGTAGGCAGACCAGAGATGGCATCTACAATCACATGTCCTTGAGGATCACGTTTGTAATCAAATCCCATAATTACAGGGAACACCTGTCCAGCTACTGCATAAGATCCGGGGCCATCTGTACCATAGGTGGCAAGGGCTAAACGAGGCAACACTTCACTGATGCTGTTTACCTTGTTGTCCAGGTAAGAATAGTTACCACCGATAGTGATGTTCCAATCTCTTGTCTTCAATGGAGTTACGTGAGCCGCAACTTCTAGGCCCTGGCTTTGAGTTTGACCAGTATTGGTTCTTAATGATGTAAAACCAGTTGTGCTGGAGATACGTGTAGTTACTGTTTGGTCATCAGTTTTAGTGCTGAAGTAAGTAACGTTGGATGTAAAGCGGTCTTTGAATAAGTTCAGGTCAAAACCAGCTTCGTATCCCTTTGTGATTTCAGGTCTCAGGTCGTTAGATACCAGAGTGTTATCAACAGTGTAACCTGGCAAGCTTCCATAAGGAAAACCGCTGGCAGTACTGCTATAAGTTGGTAATAACTGGTAAGCACCGAAAGTACCACCCAGGTTCACCTGTCCTACTTTAGACCAACCAGCTCTTAATTTCAAATAGCTGATGGTATTGCTTTCTTTGATGGCAGCTACCGCATCGCTAACTATCAGGGCAGCATCTACTGAAGGATAGAAGAATGAACGGTTCTTTTCTGATAAGATTGAAACCCAGTCATTACGGCCGGTTCCATGTAAGAAGGCAAAACCTTTATAACCTAAACGTAAATCAGCATAAGCACCTACCTGGCGAGCCTGGAAATTGCTCTCAGAAGCACCTGGAGTACCTACTCCATTTCCTACGTTGAACAGGTCTGGAACTACCAAACCATTGGCACTTACATTCACATTCTTGGCTGTATTCTGTGTCCACTGTCCACCTGCGATCAGGTCAACCTTGAAATCACTGAACTTTTTGCTCACCTGTGCAAACAGGTCAGTCAACATTTGAGTTCTGTATGCACTTCCATCAGAAACAGAACCAGGAATATCAGCCTTAGAGCTGGCATCTGTATGTTTGGAATACTCTGTGTATTTAAATTCAGCAACCGTGTTCTTATTAGACAAGTTGCGCGTAGTAATACCCTGGCGACCAACTAGGTCTAAGCCCTGTATTGGAGTAAACCTGAGTTCGAGGTTTCCGATTAAATAATCATTACGTTGCTTAGACCTGTAATTGTCTGCAGAGAAATAAGGGTTCTGATACCATGGGTTGTAATATCCGATAGGATTGGCAAATGGATCAGTTCTCCAGTTCTTATAACGGGTGATATCCACGTTAGATGGCATGTTCAACATGTTGGCATACATGCTACCGGTTTGGGTAGTGATATCATACCTGTTTTGAGTGTAGCCGGCAGTATAAGTGATGTTCACTTTCTGGCCTACTTTACGTGTACCGTTCAAACGAAGGTTAGCACGATTGTATTTGTCACCAGGAGTTGTACCTGTAGTGTTTACATACTGACCGGACATATAGAATGTAGAATTGTCATCGCCAGAAGTAAAATTGATGTCAGACTGGTTGGTCAAACCTTTTTCCCAGAACTTGAAGTGACCATCATTATATTGGTATAAAGCTGAATCTTGTGTACCATCTTCCAATGGTGGTCCAAGAGGTCTTTTTACTCCGTCGAATGCAGGTCCGTAAGACTGGTTCTCCAGGTAAGAGAAGAAATTAGGATTACCATTGGCATCATAACCATAGCTGGAACCACCAGAACCAAAGGTTTTCTGGATCTTAGGATAGAAAGCAACAGTTTCAACAGTAGTGGTTTGAGAGAGACCAATGCTGTTTACACCTCTTTTACCTTTTTTAGTAGTAATGATCAAGGCACCGTTGGAAGCCTGTGAACCATATAATGCGGCAGCACCGGCACCATTCAGTACAGATACCTCTTCCACATCATCAGGGTTCAGGTTGCCCAACACCTCGTTAGGAACGATCACGTTATCTAATACCAATAAAGCCTGGTTGTTACCAGTCAAAGAACGCTGACCTCTCAGGATCACACGGAAGTTAGGGTTTACACCACCACCTGTACCGTTGATCTGTAAGCCGGCCACTTTACCTTGCAGACCACCAGCCACATTTACTGCTTTACCGGCAGTTAATGTTTCAGCTTTCACTACAGAAGTTGCTGTACCAATTTCTTTTCTTCTAGTACGCACACCACCCGCAGTTACGATAACCTCATCAATAACGTTGGCAGCAGAAGCTAACTGAACGTTAACTGAATTCCTGCCTTGAATATTGATTTCTTTTGTGTCAAACCCTGAAGAAGATATAACCAGGGCGTTTGCATTTTTGACTTCCAGGCTAAAATTACCATTAGCATCTGCGGAAGTACCATTTTTTGTTCCCTTTTCAGTTACTGTGGCAAAAGGAATGGGAACTCCTTTCTCGTCTACGACCTTGCCCGAAACAGTCCTGTTTTGTGCGAATGCCAATGCACTAAAGAGCATCAGCATCGCCAGCAGCGATACAATTTTTCTCATGTGAACGTTTTAAGTTAATAGATAAAAGCAAAAAAATTATCCGGTCCAGCTATAGAAAAGGCTGAATATTATACAGAGACAGCCCATCTATTAAAAATGCTGCGCCAATTTAAGTGTTTTTTAATTAAAGGTTAAATATGTTCAAAGAAAAAATTAAATTATAAACGGAAAATTTTACAGTTAAATGAAAAAAGGCCGCTCTACAGCGGCCTTTTTAAAATATGTATCTAAGTGTTAATACTTATCCCACCATAATTTGGTTTCAACCTTGTCTCCACCAATTTTGGCAGCGGCAGCAGTATAATTCGCACCATTTAACTGTTGTTCATTGTTTGGATAAGGAAATCTGTTTGGAAATCCGGATTTTGCCTGGATAGGTAGTGTCAAAACAGGATAATCCAATCTCCTCAACTCCAGCCAGCCTTCGAAAGGCCTGTTATATAAGGCGATCCAATTTAGTACTCCTATCTTTTGCTTCCAGACGCCGGCTGCAGTAGAGTAAGCTACTGATGGTTGAGCCAGGTAAGCTGAAGCTTCCGCATCCGTGCCACCCCAGAACAGTATAGATGCCCTGATAGCATTATTATAATGCTCTTCAGCAGTTCCTGCCACGTTAAACCCACGTTCTTTTGCCTCAGCCCTATAGAACTCAGTTTCCACATAATCCAACAACACCAATGGTGCTGTTGCTGCAGAGACCTGGTCACTTGGCTTAGACATGTCAGCATAAGTATTAACTTTTCCTACCACTCCGCCTTTATATTCTCCATTATTGTTCTTTCCAAAGAAATTGTCCTTTCGAGGATCATTTAAAGCTACCAAAACGTTCATTAAATCCTCAGCAGCCACATAATCACCACGACCACCCAATACGATATCAGCATAAAGTGGGTTAGTGTTAGGTGTAGCGCCTAAATAGGTCACTTTTGCATCATCTGCTGAAGAAGACATAGCGCCTGCGTCTGCCGATTCAACCGTTGCTTTAGCTTTGGCAGCGTCAACATCTGCGATGATCATCCCCATTTTCATCTTTAAGGAATTGGCAAATTTGCTCCATTTTGTTACGCTACCTTTATATACCAGGTCTTCAGAAGCTCCAAAACCTGCCTTACTGGTATTTAAGTTGGCGATATCAGCATCCAACCTTTTCAACAGATCAGCAAAAATGGTTGCTGCATCATCATACTTTGGAAACAAATTATTTGGATTGAGGGCATCTGTATAAGGTACATCACCAAATGTGTTCACCAGGATATTATAGGTATAAACCTCCATTAAGTCAATAATAGCTAATTTGTTAGCCTTTTCACCGGCTTCCAATTGTCCATCGGCATTCACCAACCTGGCCGATTCATTCAAATCTGCAAGTACATCCCTGTACATGGTTGTCCACCATGCCTGGGGAATATTCCTGGTAGAGAAATCATATTGTGCCTCATCCTGGTAAGTAGACATAGCCCAATGCTTCACGGTAAAGCGGAATACATTGGTATTCACACTTCCTGATGCCAACGCATCAGATAAGTTTCTTACCGCATTTGAAAATAAAGTAGCAGCCGGAACATTAGCGGGCTTTTTTGTTTCTTCATTGAACCTCGAAATATCCTTAGTACAAGCCGCAAATAACAGTGTGGGAGCTAGTATATAGATTAATTTTTTCATGCTTTTAGAATTTCACTTTTAAGTTTAAACCTAATGATCTTGTCGTGGGATAAGCTCCACTTTGCATTCCCTGGATATTTCCTGAAGAAAGATTCTCTTCTGGATCTGCATAAGGCAGATTTTTATGGATGATCCATAAATTTCTTCCAATAAGGGATAATTCAGCACCCTTAATTGCTTTTACCCTATTGAATAAGTTTTGTGGCAAAGAATAAGATAAGGTAGCTTCTCTTAGTTTCACATAACTGGCATCAAAGGCAAAAGCAGCTGCAGGAACTGCTGGAGAGTTCGCATCAATTACAACACGCTTTGTATTAGGCTTTCCGTCTTTAGTAACCCCTTCTAAAATAACACCGCCACCATCGGCCAATGAATTTCTTACAGGATTTCCAAGGTCATTTAAACCGGCAGACTCTGGTAATACACCTGTGAAGTTTACACCATAGTATTGATCCAATGACCAAACTTGTCCGCCCTGGCGTACATCAACCAAAAATCCTAATGCGATATTTTTGAATCTTAAATTATTGGAGATACCACCTATCCAATCTGGATTTGCATTACCAATTACATTATTAGTAGTAGTGGTCACTGCATAATAACCATTTGAATTGATCAATTTAGGACCAGAGCCATCCCAGGCAACTACTTTCGTAGGATCTTTTGGATCGATCATTTGCCATGTTTTACCTTGTATAGTACCATATGGCTGACCTAATGTAGCATTGATACTTACGCCACCCTGGAAGGAACCAAGCAATAAGTTTTTGCTTTCGTTGTACAACGAAACAACTTTGTTCCTGTTACGTGTAAAGTTCACATTTACATTCCAGGAGAAATCCTGTGTTTTAACAGGTGTACCATAAAGTGACAATTCAATACCCCTGTTTTCAATGTTACCTGCATTCACAAACTTACTGGAGAAGCCGGTAGCAGTTGAAGTAGCCACAGGAATGATTTGATTAACAGTATTGGTAATATAATAGCTGGCGTCAAAACCTAAGCGGTTACGGAAAAAGCCCATTTCCAAACCTGCTTCCTTGCTGGTGGTTTGCTCAGGTTTTAACTCGCTTTCATTCTTTGTACCTGGCAGGGAAAATAATGTGGCGGTACCAAATGCATTGGGCTGATCATATACATCTTTGATACTTCCCCATGGCGCATCGTTACCAACAGTTGCATAGTTCAACCTGATTTTACCGGTTGATAACCAGGGAACATTAGTCAAATGATGAGAGAACAACCAGCTTCCGGATATAGCATAATAGTTATAAGCATTATTGTCAACTGGTAAGGTAGAAGAACGGTCTCTGCGTATAGTTCCATCTAGCGTAAGGAATTCCTGGTAACCCAGAGTAAGACCTGCAAAATAACCATCAACAGCTTTTGGCTGATAGGTTTCTACTGCGTTCGGAATGGTACCTTTTGAATTGGCAATAGAATACAAACCTGGAACGATCAAACCCCCTGAAGTAGATTGAAATACTGATCTTATATCAGTCCTGTTCAGGTTGGTTCCTACCAAAGCTTTTAAATTGATATCTTCTGTCAGGTTCCTGTCAAAGTTGGCCATCAGGTCATAGTTCTTGGCTGCGAATGTCCTGTCAAAGCGGGAATAAAAAGGAACAGCCTGGCTACCCACGGCAATACGCTCCTCCTGCAACTCTGTATAGTTATCTATGGAAACGCGGGCCAGGAAGCTTAACCAGTTTGTAACTTTATAATCAAGTTGTACATCACCGAAGATCCTTGACCTGGTGTCCTGCTCATAATTCTGGTAAACAGTCCAGTAATAATTATCAGTATAAATAGGCACAGTACCAGCTGGTGTAGATGGATCTTTCCAGTTCCAGGTGATATTTTTATGATTCCTGAAGTAGGCTTCTTTTTGCTCCTGAACATCCACATTCGTTTGGTACCACTGCCGGAAGTTCTGGTTTACGTTTCTACCGCTATATCCTGTACCATACCTGCCTTTACCATCTACTTTAGAATAATTGGCAAGCGCACTTACAGTTAACTTGTCAGTGATGTTATAACTGGATCCGAAGTTGATAATATTCTTAATAACCCGGCTGTTCGGTAAAACACCCTTTTCATTATTCCTGGTAAAGCCCAATTTGATGCTACCTTTTTCTGATGCACCATCTAATAATATACTGTTATTGTTAGTGATACCTGTTTCATAAAAAGTAGAAGGATCATTAACTGCTGCTACCCATGGTTTTTTCTTATGATAGTAAGGGGAAGCTGGGTCAAAAGCATCCCAATGATATACCATTAAATTTGGATCGAATTTCACTCCATAAGAAGCATCCTCAGATGTTGGAACTACCAAATCATTTACCCCATCACCGTCAACATCAAAATAATTAAATCCCTCTTTCTGGTAATTAGATGAATATCCAGCACCATAGCTTTTCTGGTATTTGGTAAATGTAGATTTATCAATTTTACCAACAATTATTCCAGAGTTCACAGTAATTCCTAAACCTCTCCTGGCTTTTTTAGTAGTGATCATGATCACACCGTTGGCAGCCCTTGAACCGTACAGGGCACTGGCAGCAGCACCTTTCAATACGTTGATGGACTCTACATCATCCGGGTTGATATCAGCAGCGGCATTACCATAGTCATAACCACCTCTACCTGTTCTTTGGTTGGCTGAGTTGGTGTTACTGTTATCTACAGGAACTCCGTCCACTACGAATAAAGCCTGGTTGTTACCAGTCAGTGATTTCACACCACGGATCACCACGTTGGTAGAACCGCCAATGCCATTTCCCTGGATGATCTGTAAACCAGATACTTTACCAGATAAGGCAGCACCTACGTTAGCGCCACGGGTCTTACTTACATCTTCACCAGCCACCTGTTGAGCGGCATATGGTAGTGTGTTCTTAGACCTTCTTACACCAAGGGCAGTCACCACCAC
>JAEZLJ010000027.1 GCA_023415275.1 Bacteroidota bacterium | reverse complement strand
ACAACAACCATTAGGTGGTAAAGCACAATTTGGTGGTCAGCGTTTTGGTGAGATGGAAGTTTGGGCTTTGGAAGCATATGGTGCGTCTAACATTCTCCAGGAATTGTTAACCATCAAGTCTGATGATATCATCGGTCGTGCCAAGACATATGAAGCTATTGTAAAAGGTGAGAACGTGCCACGTGCCGGTATCCCTGAGTCATTCAATGTATTGGTGCATGAGTTGAGAGGGTTAGGATTGGATCTTAAGTTCCACGATTAATATATTAAGACATTCCGTACCTGTACGGAATGTCTTACTTCTTATATCGGTCACAACCCTGTTACAAAATTTTAAACATTACATCTTAAATATTAAATAAAGATGGCTTTTAATAAAAGAGATAATCGTCCGAGACCACAATTTTCAAAAATTACCATCGGATTAGCTTCTCCTGATAGTATTCTGGAAAAAAGCTTTGGTGAAGTACTGAAGCCCGAAACCATTAACTATCGTACCTACAAACCTGAAAGAGATGGTTTGTTCTGCGAAAGAATTTTTGGACCAGTAAAGGATTACGAATGTGCTTGCGGAAAGTATAAGCGTATTCGTTATAAAGGCATTGTATGCGACCGTTGCGGTGTAGAGGTTACTGAGAAGAAGGTTCGTCGTGAGCGCATGGGCCATATCAAACTGGTGGTACCTGTTGTGCATATTTGGTACTTCAAATCATTGCCTAATAAAATTGGCTACTTACTTGGAATGAGTTCCAAGAAGCTGGAAACTATTGTTTACTACGAGCGTTTTGTAGTGATACAATCAGGTATCCGTGCCGACAAAGGCCAAAACTATGGTGATCTTTTAACCGAAGAAGAATACCTGGATATACTGGATACTCTTCCAAAAGATAACCAGTACCTGCCTGATGAAGATCCTAATAAGTTCATTGCTAAAATGGGTGCGGAAGCAGTTCACGACCTGTTGGCAAGGATCGACCTGGATCAGTTATCCTTTGACCTGCGTAATGCAGCAGCAACGGAGACTTCACAGCAACGTAAGGCCGACGCTTTAAAGCGTTTGTCTGTTGTTGAATCTTTCCGTGATGCCCAGACAAGAATTTCTAACCGTCCGGAATGGATGGTAATGCAATACATCCCTGTTATTCCACCGGAATTACGTCCATTAGTACCTCTTGATGGTGGTCGCTTTGCGTCTTCTGACCTTAACGATCTTTATCGTCGTGTGATCATCCGTAACAACCGTTTGAAGCGTTTGTTGGAGATCAAAGCGCCTGAGGTGATCCTGCGTAATGAAAAGCGTATGTTACAGGAAGCTGTCGATAGCTTGTTTGATAACAGCCGTAAATCAAACGCCGTTAAAGCTGAAGGTGGACGTGCTTTGAAATCACTTTCTGATGTATTGAAAGGAAAGCAAGGTCGTTTCCGTCAAAACCTTTTAGGTAAACGTGTTGACTACTCTGGTCGTTCTGTAATCGTGGTTGGTCCTGAGCTCAAATTATATGAGTGCGGGTTGCCAAAAGATATGGCAGCTGAGTTATTTAAGCCGTTTATCATCCGTAAATTGATTGAAAGAGGTATCGTAAAAACAGTAAAGTCTGCCCGTAAATTGGTAGATAAGAAAGAAGCTGTTGTTTGGGATATTCTTGAAAATATTCTGAAAGGTCACCCGGTAATGTTAAATCGTGCCCCAACATTGCACCGTTTATCTATCCAGGCCTTCCAGCCTAAATTGGTAGAAGGTAAAGCGATCCAGCTTCACCCATTGGTTACCACAGCCTTCAACGCCGACTTTGACGGTGACCAGATGGCGGTTCACGTGCCGTTGAGCCATGCTGCTATCCTGGAAGCCCAATTGTTGATGCTGGCTTCACATAACATTTTGAACCCGCAAAATGGTACGCCAATCACCCTTCCTTCACAGGACATGGTATTGGGTCTGTATTATATTTCAAAAGGTAAAAAGTCTACTGAAACAGAAAAGGTTCGCGGTGAAGGAAAGGCTTTTTACAGCGAGGAAGAAGTGCTCATTGCTTACAATGAAAAAACAATTGACCTGCACGCATGGATCAAGGTGAAAACAAACGTTCGTGCTGATGACGGCGTTCTTTCTCACAAATTGATCGATACCACCGTAGGCCGTGTTTTGTTCAACCAGTTTGTACCAAAAGAAGTTGGATTTGTAAATGCCCTTTTAACTAAGAAGAATCTTCGTGAAATCATCGGGGACATCATTACCATTACAAATATTCCAAAGACTGCCAAGTTTTTGGATGATATTAAGCAATTAGGATTCCGCACAGCCTTCCAGGGTGGTCTGTCATTCTCTATCAATGACCTGATCATTCCTGAGATCAAACAAGAGCTATTGGATAATGCCAAAGGTGAAGTAGAAGAGGTGTGGGAGAACTATAACATGGGTTTGATTACCAACAACGAGCGTTACAACCAGATCGTTGACATTTGGTCCCGTGTTGATACACGTATCACTGAAACATTGATCCGCGAGTTGGCATCAGATAAACAAGGGTTCAACTCTGTGTTTATGATGCTTGATTCAGGTGCCCGTGGTTCCAAGCAACAGATCAAACAGTTGGCTGGTATGAGAGGATTGATGGCTAAGCCAAGAAAATCCGGATCTACTGGTTCTGAGATCATTGAAAATCCGATCCTTTCCAACTTTAAAGGTGGATTGAATGTATTGGATTACTTTATCTCTACGCACGGTGCCCGTAAAGGTCTTGCCGATACGGCCCTTAAAACAGCGGATGCCGGTTACCTGACTCGTCGTCTGGTAGACGTTTCACAAGATGTGGTAATCACTGAAGAAGATTGTGGTACCCTTCGTGGTATCGCCACTTCAGCGTTAAAAGATAATGAGGACATCATTGAACCATTGTCTGACCGTATTGAAGGTCGTATGTCTCTTCATGATGTGTACGATCCTGTAACAGACCAGTTGTTGGTGGGTGCAGGTGAAGAGATCACAAATAATATTGCAAACCGCATTGAGGAAGCAGGTATAGAAACCGTTGAAATTCGCTCCGTACTTACCTGCGAAAGCAAGCGTGGTACTTGTGTGAAGTGTTATGGTAAGAACCTAGCAACAGGTTACCTGGCACAGCGTGGTGATGCAGTTGGTATCATTGCAGCACAGTCAATCGGTGAACCAGGTACACAGTTGACACTTCGTACCTTCCACGTGGGTGGTGTGGCTGGTTCTGCAGCAGTTGAATCTACCATGACTGCTAAATTCGATGGTACTATCCAGTTTGACGGTGTTCGTTCTGTTACCACTACTAACAATGAAGGAGATAAGATCCAGGTTGTTATTGGCCGTACAGGTGAAGCACGTATCATGGATACTAAAAATGATCGTTTATTAATCACCAATAATATTCCTTACGGTGCTACACTTTCTGTGAAAGATGGTCAGCAGGTAAAGAAAGGAGATGTGATCTGCACATGGGATCCATTCAATAATGTGATCATTGCCGAGATCAATGGTACGTTGAAGTTCGAGAACGTGTTAGAGGGTATCACTTTCCGCGAGGAAGCTGATGAGCAAACAGGTCACCGTGAAAAGGTTGTTATCGAAACACGTGATAAAACAAAGATCCCTTCCATCATTGTAGAAGGAAAGGAAAGGAAATCTTATAACCTTCCAACCGGATCTCATATTATCCCTGAAGATGGTGAAGAAGTGAGGGCAGGACAGGTGTTAGTGAAAATCCCACGTGTATTAGGTAAGTTAAGAGATATCACCGGTGGTCTTCCACGTGTAACAGAATTGTTCGAAGCTCGTAATCCATCTAACCCTGCCATCGTTTCTGAAATTGATGGTGTGGTAACTATGGGTGCTGTAAAACGTGGTAACCGCGAGATCATTATCGAAGCAAAAGATGGTGTGACCAAAAAATACCTGGTTCCATTAACCCGCCAGATACTGGCACAGGATGGTGACTTTGTTAAAGCTGGTTCTCCATTATCAGACGGACAGATCTCTCCGCAGGATATCCTGGCTATCCAGGGACCATTTGCAGTACAGCAATATGTGGTGAATGAGATCCAGGAAGTTTATCGATTACAAGGTGTGCGTATCAATGACAAGCACATTGAAGTAATTGTTCGCCAGATGATGCGTAAGGTATCTATTGTTGATCCAGGTGATACAAAATTCCTTGAAGAAGATCTCACTGATAAATTTGAGTTCCTGGAGGAGAATGATTACATCTTCGATAAGAAGGTTGTTACTGAACCAGGTGATTCAACTAAACTGAGAGCCGGCCAGATCGTTAGCCTTCGTGAATTGCGTGAAGAAAACTCCATCCTTCGTCGCAATGACAAGAAGTTGGTGGAATACCGCGATGCATCCCCGGCCACATCAGCTCCAACCTTGCTAGGTATTACCAAGGCTTCCCTGGGTGTTCAAAGCTGGATATCAGCTGCATCGTTCCAGGAAACAACCAAGGTATTGTCTTCTGCCGCTATACAAGGTAAGACTGATGACATGCTTGGATTGAAGGAAAACGTGATCACCGGTCATTTGATACCTGCTGGTACTGGTCTCCGCGAATTCGAGAATATCATAGTTGGTAGTAAAGAAGAGTATGAACTGCTTCAAACTGCTAAAGAAGCTATGGCATTCGACGAGGAAGAATAAGATCTGAACAATATAAAATATAACTAAGGAGTGAGGTTTCTCACTCCTTTTTTTGTAGGTAGCATTTGTGGCTTGGAAACAACAATGATAACTTACGTTGCTCTATAATAAATTAAGGTTGTAACAATGATGTTTTATTGATAAGCAGTATTAGAAATACTTTAGTTAACTGTTTCACAATTCAACTCGGTTTTTCTGCTTTCGCATTGTATCAAACCTTATTTTGCAAAAAAATAAGCATGAAGAACGGTTTACTCATTTTTAATGTTTTTCTTTTGATTCTCGTGGGTGTGCTTTTTTATCTCCATTTCTCTAATAATGGTAAATCGCAACAAAAAGTATTGAGCCAATCCACAGTTAAAGGAGATCCTTCTGGTAATGATTTTAGGATAGCTTATTTTGAACTGGACTCCATTACTAATTCATTTTCCATGGTAAAGGATATTAAAACTGAACTGAATCGTGAAGAAGATAAAATGAATGGAGAGATGAACCAATGGCAAAAAAGATACAATGATAAGCTGCAGCAGTATCAAAGCCAGGCACAACAAATGAACCAAGTGCAATCAGAAAATGCAAATAGGGATATGTTGCAAATGCAGGAAACTATCCGCAATAAAAAACAGGAGCTTGATCAGAAGTATCAAAACCTTTACATGCAGAAAATGCAGGACGTGAAAATCAGGATTGAAAATTTTCTAAAAGAATATAATAAATCCAAAGGTTACTCTTACATCTTTGCTTATGAGCCGGGCTTTATTTATTATCGCGATACCATGTTTAATATCACGGCTGACCTGGTGAAGGGCTTAAATGAACAATATTCAAAAAAGAAATAATAGGCAACAAAGTTTTTAAAAGCCCCGGCCAGCCGGGGCTTTCGTTTTTTAAAAGCAGCCTGGTTTTCATACTGTCATTCTCATAAGCAGAACTCTGTATTTTCATTTTCAATCTGATATCAAATACTTATCTTGGAAAAAATTGCTGTTGATGGAAGTACAACTCGAGACTGCTGAAAAAACATTCGTTGAAGAAAAATCCTTTAAAAGATCATTGGGTTTGCTCGATGCTACCATGATCGTTGCAGGGTCCATGATTGGGTCGGGGATATTTATTGTTAGTGCAGATATAACAAGGAATGTGGGTAGTGCTGGCTGGCTGATAGCCGTATGGTTATTGACAGGTTTTATGACTATTACAGCAGCATTAAGTTATGGCGAATTAAGTGGTATGTTCCCCAAGGCAGGTGGGCAATACGTATATCTTAAAGAGGCGTATAATCCATTGATTGGATTTTTATATGGTTGGAGCTTCTTCGCAGTGATACAAACGGCCACTATTGCTGCAGTTGGGGTGGCCTTTGCCAAGTTTACTGCTTATCTGATCCCTCAGTTCAGCGAAAACCTGGTAGCCATAGACCTTGGCTTCAGAACCATTTCTCCGGCTCAATTGCTATCAATAGTAGTTATAGTGCTATTAACCTTTATCAATACGAAAGGTGTTAAGAATGGTAAACTCATTCAGACCACTTTCACCCTCACCAAATTATTAAGTCTTTTTGGTTTGATCGTCTTTGGATTGATTATGGCAAAAGGAGATGTCTGGAAGGCCAACTGGACCGATGCCTGGAATCTACATAAGCTGGGCACTGATGGTACTATAGGTTCCTATACCATGGCAGCTGCCCTGGGAGCAATTGCCGCGGCAATGGTGGGTTCTATTTTCAGTAGCGATGCCTGGAACAACGTGACCTTTATTGCCGGTGAAATAAAAAGACCTTCAAGAAACATCGGTTTGAGCTTGTTTCTTGGAACACTCGTTGTTACCATTATCTATGTTACAGCCAATATTATGTACACTGCCGTATTACCCCTGCAGGAAATTGCGTCTGCAGATAAAGACAGGGTAGCCGTGGCTGCTTCTCACGCCATTTTTGGTAATGCAGGAACCATAGTAATTGCGCTGATGATCATGGTATCCACGTTTGGCTGTAACAACGGATTGATATTGGCAGGCGCCCGGGTATATTATACCATGGCGCACGATGGCCTTTTCTTCAAACAAGCGGGCCATTTAAATCAGAATTCTGTTCCGGCTATTGGATTATGGATACAATGCATTGCAGCATGCTTATGGAGCTTAAGCGGCAACTATGGTCAATTATTGGATATGATCTCTTTTGTAGTGGTGGTGTTTTATATGCTTACCATTCTGGGTATTTTTATTTTAAGAAAGAAAAGGCCAGATCTTGAGCGTCCCTATAAGGCATTTGGATACCCCGTAATGCCAATTATTTACATCATTATGGGGTTGACGTTTTGCATTCTCCTGATCATTTATAAGCCTGAATTTACCTGGCCAGGGTTGATTATCGTACTTCTCGGAATTCCTATTTATTTCGTTGCTTTGGCACGCCAAAACAAGGCAGCATAAAAAATACATGGAAAACTTCAAGGACCTCTTTCAAAGATTCGCTTCTCTTAAAATTGGTGTAATTGGAGATGTCATGCTCGACACCTATATGTGGGGAGAGGTAGATCGTATTTCTCCCGAGGCTCCTGTTCCTATAGTAGCCATGAAGAAAAAGGAATACCGTATTGGAGGCGCAGGTAATGTGGCATTAAATATTCAATCCCTGGGTGCTAAACCATTTGTGCTTTCTGTGACAGGTGATGATGAAGACGCTACAATGCTTAACACCTTATTGGATAACCATCACATTAATACCCGGTATTGTATCAAAAGCAGCGACAGGATCACCACAAATAAAACACGCGTTATAAGCCGCAATCAACAGATGATGCGGCTCGATGCAGAGATCACAAGGGATCTTTGCCAGGAAGATGAAACAAAGCTTATTGAGTTATTTGAAAACTTTGTAAAGGAAGTAAAGCCTGATGTGGTCATACTGGAAGATTATAACAAAGGCGTGCTGACAGAGATTGTTATAAAAGTTATTATATCCATTTGTAAAAAAGAAGGAATTATAACAGCCATCGATCCTAAAAGGAAAAACTTTTTCGATTATAAAGGGGTTACCATTTTTAAACCCAACCTCAAGGAGGCTAAGGAAGCATTGAATTTTTTATTTACCGAAGTTAATCTTGCATTGCTGCAGGATATACATGCTCAATTGTCTCACTTGCTACATCATAAAATTTCCTTTATCACACTTTCCGAAAAAGGTGTGTTTTATAGTGATGAGAGGTCATCCGAAATAATACCCTCTCATATCAGGGCCATAGCAGATGTGTCAGGCGCCGGTGATACGGTTATTGCTGTGGCGGCACTGGTTTATGCAGCTACCCAAAACGTGCGCTTAATGGCCGAGGTAGCTAATATTGCGGGTGGTTTGGTTTGCGAGGAAGTGGGAACGGTGGCTATCAACAAACATCGTTTGATGCACGAATGTGAACTCCTTTTAAATAGTTGATCGTTTTCAATGATACAGTTATAAGAGGTCTGAAATTTGTGGCTTCTCTCTCATAACCACTAAATCCTCTCATATGTCCAAATATGCAATTGCAATACATGGCGGTGCTGGTACTATACTCAAAGAAGAAATGACGGGAGAGATGGAGCAACTGTATATTCAGGGGCTTGAAGAGGCACTAAATGCTGGATATGCTGTGTTGGACAAGGGCGGATCGGCTGTTGATGCGGTTACACAAAGTTGTATGCTGCTGGAGGATAATATCCTTTTCAATGCCGGCCGCGGATCTGTTTTTACAAGATCAGGCACCCACGAAATGGATGCCTGTATCATGGATGGAAGCTCACTGCGAGCTGGAGCTGTTACTTGTGTTCGCAATATTAAAAACCCAATATTACTGGCTTCAGAGATCATGAACCACAGTGATCATGTTTTTTTAAGTGGAGAAGGTGCATTCAATTTTGCTGTGAGCAGGGAAATTACCACAGCACCTGATGATTATTTCTATACCCGGCATCGATATGATCAATGGCTGTTAGCCAAAGACCAGGAAGAAACCTTCTTAGACCACAGTGATCCGGCCAGGCAAAAGCTTTGGAAGGATAAAAAATTCGGAACAGTAGGAGTGGTGGCTCGTGATAGTTCAGGAAACCTGGCCGCAGCCACAAGCACAGGAGGAATGACAAATAAAAATTTTAACAGGATAGGGGATACCCCCGTAATAGGCAGTGGCAACTATGCGAACAATCATACATGCGCCATTAGTTGTACAGGACATGGCGAGATCTTCCTGCTCGCTGTGGCAGCTTATGATGTGAGTTGCTTAATGGAATACAAAAATTATTCGCTTCAGCAGGCTATGGATATAGTAGTGAACGATAAGCTGGTAAAAATGAAGGGAGAAGGTGGTATGGTGGGAGTAGATGCTCATGGTAATATAAGCATGCAATTTAATTCCCCTGGAATGTACCGTGCTGCGCGCAATAATGAAGGGTATAAGGAACTGGCCATATACCAGTGAAATAAGATATTGATTTATAATACGTCTTAAACCCCATGCCCTTTCCTGGTCATTGGACTCTTCCGGGCTCAGGAGCAAATATCCACCGCTTCGGCTATTTTCTTTTAAAATGTCGCTCCCTTTTCCTTGTTTTGCTGGTAAATTAGTGTCAGAACAGCACTGTGCCTCTGGCCCTCATTTAAAGAAAGCTCATGAAAAAATATGCTGTTATAGTTGCTGGTGGATCTGGAAAAAGAATGGGCAGTTCAATTCCAAAGCAGTTCTTATTACTTAATGATAAGCCGGTACTTTATTATACTATTAAGACATTCCTTGAAACATATGACGATCTGCAGATCATCCTTGTATTACCTGAAGAATATGCTGATATGGGCAAAGAGATCATTGATGCCTATTTCGACTATGACAGGATATTAATAGGCCTGGGAGGCGAAACACGATTTCATTCCGTACAAAATGGCTTAAGAATGGTAGAAGGTGAGGCCATTGTGTTTGTTCATGATGCGGTTCGCTGCCTGGTTAGCCCCGATCTTATTCAGCGTTGTTATGAGCATGCCTTGAAAATGGGCAGTGCAGTTCCTGTTATCCATGCCCGTGATAGTATCAGGATTCTCAATGAAGAAAAGAATGACAATGAAGTATTGGATCGTAATCGTATTGTCATGGTGCAAACCCCTCAAACCTTTCACAGCAAGATATTACTGCCTGCCTTTAGCATTGACCATAAAGAAAGGTTTACCGATGAGGCCACCGTAGTGGAAGCTTACGGGTTGAAAATTTCCCTGGTGGAAGGTGAAGAAAATAATATCAAGATCACCCGGCCGGTTGATCTGCTAATTGCTGAAAGGATCATTGAGGAAGAGGCTGCATTGTAGTGGATAGCAATCATTTAAACGTAGCATTAGCTATCGTTCTTCCAATTCATTGAACTGCATCCATCACAGTTAGTTTACTTACTGCCAGGGTTGTATTACTAATCCTTTTACGCTGAATATTGTGTTCTTAATAAGAATTCATTTTCACATCCTACGGCTATCTTTGCCTGAATGAATCATTTTGATAAGATTGTAGAAGCAGCCAGCTTTCTTCAACAATACAATGGAGCTAAAGCTACATCAGCGGTAGTGCTGGGTAGCGGTTTAGGAGATTTCGTACAGGAATTACAGGTAGATACGGAAATAGAATACAAGGATATCCCTCACTTCCCTGTTTCTACTGTAAAGGGACACCATGGAAAGCTGATCTTTGGATCAATAGCAGGCAAACCAGTGATTGCTATGGCCGGAAGATTCCATTTTTACGAAGGGTATGATGTCCTGGATGTAGTTTTCCCCATCCGTGTATTGAAACAGTTAGGCGTGCAAACACTCTTTATTTCGAATGCGGCAGGTGGAGTGAATCCTTCTTTTAAAGTGGGTGACCTCATGATCATTACAGATCATATCAGCTTTGCGGCAAGGAATCCTTTGATCGGTGAAAATGATGACAGGCTCGGACCGCGCTTCCCTGATATGAGTGAGCCTTATAAAAGATCATTGGTCTCTAAAGCCAGGCAGCTGGCAGGGGAACTTAATATTAAAGTGCAGGAAGGCGTTTATTTTGGAGTGACAGGTCCAACCTTTGAGACGCGTTCTGAATATAAAATGATCCATATATTGGGCGGTGATGCGGTAGGCATGAGTACAGTACAGGAAGTGATAGCGGCTGTCCATGCCGGCATGGATGTTTTCGCCATGAGTGTTATAACGGATATAGGCATACGCGAAGAGGACAATATTATTACGCATGAGGAAGTGCTGCAGGCAGCCAAAGAGGCTGAACCAAAATTTTCTGCGCTTTTCAAAGCTTTGATCGCTTCTATAGATTAATATAATAACTTGAAAACGGCAGTAGCTTATAAAGTTTTGTTTTTGTTCCTGGTGGCTCTCTCATACATGGAGGTGAAGGCACAAAGACCCAGTGCCCTGGAAGGTATTACCAGGCGCATTGGCAGCATTTCAAACACCGGGGCCTCTGGTGGGCCAGGTGGTGACAGCCTTCGTAGCAGGAGTAAAGACGAGGAACATCTTACGCTGAGATATTATTACCTTGACTCCAGCCGGCCCCGGCACCTTGATTCTTCTATCCTTGATTACAGTAATTATTACCCGGTACCGGCTACACATATCAATCTTGGCAATACGGGTACCGCCACCCGGTCCATTTTATATGCGCCCAATTTGCGGGCAGGCTTCGATCCTGGATTTCATGCATTTGATGTCTATAAATTCAAGGTGGAAACAGCCAGTTTGTACAATACTACCAAACCATATACCCAGCTTTCCTATAACATTGCCACCCGCGCAGAACAGATCATAGAATTATTGCTGGCCCAGAACCTTAAACCTTATTGGAGTGCCAGTTTTCAATACCGCATGATTGGTGCACCCGGCACCTTCCGCAATCAAAAGACCAATCATAACAGCTATCAATTCACCTCCTGGTACCAGGCCCCTTCCAAGAGGTACAATAACTATTTCGTAATAGTATCCAACAAGCTCCAATCCCAGGAAAGTGGTGGTCTCCAGAATGTTAACGATCTGCACGACCCTATTTATTCTGCAGATAGATATACGATCAAAACATTTATAGGTGGAGATCCTCGCTTTGCCACCAACTTCTTTAATACAACTATCTATACTGGAAACAGGTACAATGAAACCAACTTCTTATTAAGACAGCAATATGATTTTGGAAAGAAAGATTCTTTAGTCACTGATTCCACTGTTATTCCATTGTTCTTTCCCCGTGTTCGTTTTGAACACACTATAAACTATGGAAAATACCGGTACATCTTCCAGGACCTTCCTGTTTCTTCTGCCGATCAACAAAATAGCCCGGACTCTGCCTACTATGCCAGCAGGTATAATATTATTTTTCCTACCAGGGATAGCTTTATAAAGTTCCAGGACCAGTGGCGTGAGCTTACAAACGATTTTTCCATTTACCAGTTTCCTGATGTTAAGAACCTGCAACAGTTTATTAAGGTTGGGGCTGAACTACAATTGCTGAACGGAGAGGTTAAAAGATCCAGGTCATTGTACAATGTGATGGGGCATGGGGAGTACCGGAATACAACTAAGAACCAGAAATGGGATATCGCAGCGTTTGGGAAATTGTGGTTCAATGGTTATAATGCGGGCGACTACCACGCTTACGTGAGTCTGCAAAGATTGATCAGTCCTAATGTGGGCAGCCTGCAGGTTGGGTTTGAAAACGTAAACCGCACACCACCTTTCATTTATAATGGTTCCAGTAATTTTTACCTGGATGATCCTGCCAAATCATTCAACAAAGAAAATACTTTACACTTCTTTGGGGCTGTTTACCAGCCAAAGCTTCGCATACATCTGAGTGCAGATTACTACCTGATCAGTAATTACCTGTACATCACTGACTTTTATAAACTGCAGCAGGAAGCTACGCTCTTCAATGTGTTGCGTATCAACGCTGCAAAAACTTTCAATATCGGCAGGCGCTGGAAATGGCATGCCCAGGTTTATGTGCAGCAAAAAACTGGTGCTGCTGATATCCATTTCCCAACTGTTTATACACGCAATTTGTTTGGGTATGAGGGTACCCTTGGCTTTCCACATCTTAATATAGCCTTTGGTACAGAAGTGCGATACCATACTCCTTATAAGGCGGATAATTATTCGCCTGTATTGGGCCAGTTTTTTTACCAGGATTCTGTCACCATTGATAGCAATCCCAGGATCGATCTCTATCTCAATTTCCGTATCAGGAGTTTTAAGGCATTTCTTCGTTTTGAGAACCTTAATACGGCATCCACTGAAAATGGATTTGGCTTTACCAATAACGACTTTGCTGCCCCAGGCTATCCTACTCCTGGCATGATTACCCGTTTTGGTATTTATTGGAGTTTTATTAATTGATTTTCATAGCGTTATAAAATTGATAAGCCAGAATTACCAACAACAGTTTTAACCTTTCGGGGTTTCCAGTTTTCAAATGGCTAAATTATCTTTACGATAGTAATGAAAAAGTTCGTCGCCACCATAGTGCTTGTTGTGTATGCTGTAATGAGCACCGGGTTTGTGGTGAGCCTTCATTACTGTATGGATAAGATAAACTCCGTGGAGCTAGGCCACAGCACTTCAGATAATTGTGACAGGTGTGGCATGCATAAAGATGGGCATTGCTGCTGGGATGATGTCAAAGTTGTTAAGATTCAGTCTTCCCACCTAAATACCAATACCACAATTGAGATCCCATCTCTTGCCCCTTCGTTGGCAACAGATTATGATTATGTATTGATCCGAAACTTCCAGGTGCTCCAGGCTAATGATCCCATAGCTCATGGTCCACCTCTTAAAAAACAGGATACCTATCTTACCAATTGCGTTTTTCGTATTTAAGATTGAGTTATAGAATTCCAACCTGGTTATCTTTTACAAACAAAACTTATTATACTATTAAAATCAATCAAAATGAAAGCGCATAAATTCTTAATACTTTCTTTCTTATTCCTTTGTTTTTCTTTCATGGCAGTAGCACAAACCAAATCCGAGAAGTTCTCTGTTTCGGGTGAATGCGGTACCTGCAAAAAGAAAATCGAAAAGGCCGCTAAAGCTGCCGGTGCCAGTTATGCTGTGTGGGATGTAGACTCTAAGGTACTGACTGTAAAATATAATAGCACTTCTTCCAATACAGCCAAGATCCAGCAGGCAGTAGCCAAGGCAGGTTATGATACACCTGGTTTTAAAGCTACTGATGAAGATTACAATAATCTTGACGGATGCTGCCAGTATGAAAGAACTGCAGCTACAGCTTCTACAAGCTGCTGTGATGATAAAAAATGCGCCGATGCCAAATGCATGAAAGATGGCAAGTGCGAAAAAGATATGAGTTGTTGCAAGAACAGCGGTTGTGACACCAAAGCCTGTTGTAAAAAATCCTGATAAATAAAAAGAAGCCCTGCAACATTTGCGGGGCTTCTTTTTATGTAAGCAAATCCAATTACTGCTGCGCAGTTTTCCCAACGGGAAGACGGAATGAAAAGCCTACCGCCATATAGTTTTTAAGTGTGGTATTCTTTGTAATTCCAAACCCGCCGGAAATATCAGCCTTCACATTATTTGAAAAGTTATAGGCAATGCCTCCATCAGCGCTGTGCTGAGGATGGTTATCTGCATTCAGAAACCCAAATAGTTCAACGTAAGCATACCATTTGTCACCAAGACTAAATCCAGGCGCCAAGGTGTAAATATAACTGGGTGAACTGTTTTCCTCCCCATCCCATTCCATACCGATATTATAGCCCAGGGAAATATGCTCTGATAAACTGTTTTGCATGGTGAACCTGAAGTTGGGACCCCATTTTGGTTGCCTGAATTCTTTGTAAGCTACTTTCGGAATGGAGGTATGGGCTATCAGGGAAGTTTTAGGTACCAAACCCCTTTCTTCCCACAGAGCGATCTTGCCACCAACCTGTATAGGTTGCAGGCCGGTTACAGTCCGGTTTCCAAAAGGAATGATAAGAGGTGATTGAACCGTAATATATTCAGTGATCAGTCGCAATTCAATCCTTTTACTGATGCCATATTTGTTCAATATGGTGGGATGTATAAAGGTTTTGCTACCATCTTTTTCGTTCTCTTTATTGAACCCGGTCTCAGATTGAAACCATTTTTTAGGAACAGTATACGGACTTTCTGTCTGGTCAGGCCGATCAGTTTCTATAGTTTCCGTTAACTGGCCGTTGGCAACGCCTGCAAATAATATAGATCCGGCCAAAAGTATTTTTCTCATTTTCCTATACTGCTATTAGTTTTTATTGAACCATTTTTACATTGATTCTCTGGGTGTCATCCGTTACCTTTCAAACAGGCAAAAGCTACCGCCCACCCAATCCTTATCCTGGTTGTATCGTACGCCCACCATCTTTCCCTTACTCAATCTTGCCAGGTTATTGGCCGCCAGGGGTCTTGCTGCACCAGCCTCCCAGAAGTAAAAAATGCGTATCTCTGCCTTTGCGTTTTCACCAGGCGTTTCAATAACAGGTGCATAATTTACCTTTTGCTGAATGATCCAGTTCTCAGGGTCCTTGATATTCCTGATATCCTGTTCTGTTACATCAATGATCACCCCTTGCCCTGCAAAGGAGAACAAAGGCTTTACAACGTAGTTTTCAAGGTCTGAGGGCAGGTCATCCATCTTATCCAAAAATTGGGTGTGCGGAACATAAGGATTGTCAATGAATGGCAAAGTGTATTTGCTCAACCTGTAAAACCAATTGGGGTGAGGTACCCAGGTCACGTCCAAATTTTCCTGGAATATCTTTCCCTTCTCCTGTATCTCGGGAGACTGCTGGAAAAGGTCATCAAAGATCACCCGGTTGTAAATTCTTTTGATAGCCGTCTTTTCACCATTACGTAAATAAAATAATTGCCTGCCTTCCTTTATCAATTCAGTTATGCAAACGGTTTCAATGCCTAGCAGTTCTTTTGTGGCATAAAAGTCAACCCGGGTCTTCTGTTGGTGTGGCAATATTTCCAGTAATATCACATTCTCTGCCGGGGTGTCTTCCAGGATGATCTTTTTTAATAGGGCCAGGTAGCTTTCCCTGTCCAGGCCATGGAGATATGGGCTAAAGCCTTTTGGCCATCCAAAATGTTTATGATGCATGTCTGCAATAAATACCTGCCAGGCAAATAGGGAAGGGAAACCCTGCATCTCTATGAGTTGAGGCACTAATTCGCCTTGCTCATTAAAACAAATACCAAAATCAAAGGCTATAAATTGCGGATGCTGGTCCTCGTTAGGAACGTTTAGGGAAGGAGGGATGGCGTTTTCACTTTGCTGCAGGTAGCCGGGCTTTGTAATTACATCAATGATGCTTTCACAGGCAGAAAGCATTTTCTCTGTAAATTCCTTTGGAATGAAGACAGGTGTTTCTGCAATCCTGAATTCCAAATGTCCCGGGTAGATATTCCCCAGGTCTGCCAGGTAAGCTTCATACTTTTCTTGCGTGAAGTGTTCATTATAGCCTTTTCTGATAGCCGGTATCATGCAGTGAATTTGCGATCAAGTTAAGGAATACTGTCCAATGGGAATCTACCCATCAGCAGCAAATACCTCCTGCCTATAGACAGGCCACTTATTGCTACATGCTTCTCATTTACCGGCGAAAGCCTTCTATTTGCCGAATTTTAAAATGAATACCTGTCCCTTCATTCGCCGTTTAGCGCAAAAGACCCAACTTTGCATCCTCTTAATTATACTATATGGCGCCATCCCGCAAGGCCGCAATGCGTTTTATTTTTATAACGTTGCTGATAGATGTAACGGGCCTTGGATTGATCATTCCTGTTTTACCCAAACTCATAGAACAACTGACAGGTGGCACCATCAGCCAGGCCTCTCAATGGGGTGGATGGCTCACCTTCGCCTATGCCATCATGCAGTTTTTTTGTGCGCCTATCATTGGGGGATTAAGTGATAAATATGGCCGTCGGCCAGTATTGTTACTATCACTATTTGGATTTGGCATAGACTATCTTTTCCTTGCTTTTGCGCCTACCATCTGGTGGCTATTCCTGGGCAGGGTCATTGCCGGTATCACTGGCGCTAGTTTCACTACTGCTTCCGCCTACATTGCAGATGTGAGTACAGCTGAAAACAGGGCGCAAAACTTTGGACTCCTGGGTGCTGCTTTTGGCCTTGGCTTTATCATTGGCCCTTCCATGGGTGGATTGCTGGCTCATTATGGTATCCGGGTACCTTTCCTTGTTGCTGCAGGCTTTTCATTACTCAATGCTGCCTATGGATATTTCGTACTTCCGGAGTCCCTATCCAAAGAAAACCGCAGGAATTTTGAATGGGAAAGGGCCAACCCTTTAGGTTCATTAATGCACCTGAAGAAATATCCATCAGTCCTGAGTTTGATATGGTCACTGGTATTGGTATATATAGCTGCCCATGCCTTGCAAAGCACCTGGACCTTTATCAACCTGGAGCGTTTCAACTGGTCAGAACAAATGCTGGGTCTCTCGCTCGGTGTGGTTGGTATTATGACCATGATCGTTCAGGGAGGATTAATACGGTACATCAACCCAAAACTGGGGAATGAAAAAAGCGTTTACATCGGGTTGGCTATTTATTCCCTGGGTATGCTGGCTTTTGCTTTTGCCGATAAAAGCTGGATGATGTTTGTATTCATGATACCTTATTGCCTGGGAGGAATTGCCGGGCCGGCGCTGCAGGCTATTCTTGCCGGCCATGTGCCGCGCACAGAGCAGGGAGAGCTCCAAGGAGCCCTCACCAGCATGATCAGTGCCACCTCCATTGTTGGCCCACTGGTGATGACCAACCTCTTTGCCTATTTCACCAAACCCGGCGCACCCATTCACTTCTCCGGTGCTCCATTTTTATTGGGATCTATATTGCTAATGGGAAGTGCTATAGTTGCTTATAGTGTGCTTAGAAAAGAAAAGGTAGTTGCGGTGTCATAAGTTTTAAATCTTGAAGGATTAGTATTGTGGAAAGTTGTATTTGCGCTATAAAGGATAATCCGCGTTTATTATTCTATCTGACTCATTTACAAGAGATATCACATATTGTCGAGGGTAAAAAAACAGCGTATATTAGCACAAATACTAACTGTTAGCACCAATTTTAATGTTACAGTCTGAAACTCTGAGAAATAATTTAGAGAGTAAAAGCGACTTGGAATGGTTTGATGCCATTTGCGAGCTTTTAAAGCGACGCAATCATCCGAAGACACATCAGCTAACAGAACTCATTGGCAGAGAGAAACCAAACCCTAGCAATGAAATAAGAGGTTCTAAATTTCTCATTCCCTATGACAAAAGATTTGCTTTTGCTTGTATTAATCCAAACTTGTTCTCAAATGACACGGATAAATCAATAGAATTTTTCGCTGCGGGCGGCGTTGTAGAAAAAGCTAATTATGATTTTGGAACTTGCTGGGGACATGGTGTTTTTGCATTTGGTAACTACCGAAAAAAATCATCGAAATCACCTGTAATCAAGGACCCGCTAATTGATTAGAAGCAGCACTACAGCCAACATGCGATTTGTGAAAGTGCGGGTGAAGTTCTAATTTCTTTTCCCGATGAGTCACCGCAGCAGTAACTAAATCTTTAGAAATTCCAGCACGGGAATCATCGTTGTAGTTACTTGCACCTACTCTAACCTTTTACCATCTTTTCTTCTATGGCAGTATACAAGCCGGTACTTATAGTTCCGCTGTCCTTTATAAAAAGTACAAGACGAACAATTCATTACAGCGTAATCAGTAGAGTTCATAAGATTGTGGCTGAATTGAAGTAACGGGAATACTATAATCCATGAGTCCCGCAGAATTGCATAAATAAATAAGCTACTGCTGCGGTGACTCATTGTCGAGCAAAAAGTAAAGTAGTAAGTCCCTATTGACGTGGTTCAAAAAGCAGCGTAGATTAGCATAAATACATTTGCTTACGGATATCGTTAATCAAGTTTTATTTATGAGATACCTCATTTTGTCCTTGTGTTTTTTAATAGAAACTTTTTCTGCCTTCACACAACCCAGGAAACAGTTTTATGATGAATACCAGAAAAGATTAGAAGACACTGTAAATAATAAATATGGCAACAACACGAAGGCTGGCAACTATTATGATGTGCGGGGGATCAAAATGTATGTTGAAGTATATGGCCAGGGAGAACCACTGGTGTTACTTCATGGCAATAATCAATCTATAAGAAACTACTCATACCAGATTGACTATTTTAAAAAAGATTACAAAGTAATTGCAGTTGATACCCGGGGTTGGGGCAAAACCGTAGACCTGGGCGATTCAATGAGTTTCGAAATGATGGCAGATGATATGGCAGCCTTGTTAAAGCACATGAAAATAGATTCTGCAAATATTATAGGTTGGAGTGATGGAGGGGTATGTGGTCTATTGTTAGCCATCCGGCATCCTGAAACAGTAAAAAAACTTGCAATAACAGGCGCCAATACCCAACCAGATTCCTCTGCAATTTATCCAGAGTTGCATCATTTGATTGAAAATGCATACAATCAATTAAAAAGTAGTGACTATAATCCCCCAAATAAAAAAAATATTCTAAGGCATATCGAAAAGGAATTAAATCAGCCTCATATTTCAAAAGAAGAATTACATAGTATTAGTTGCCCTACTTTGGTTATTGGTGGCGATCAGGATGTCATCAGGCCTGAGCATACACTTTATATTTTTAATAATATTCCGAAAGCTAATTTGTGGATACTGCCCAACTCCGGACATTATACTCCGGCAGCATTTGCGGATGATTTCAATATGAATGTAAAGCGTTTTTTCAGCAGAACTGATTATGACAAATTCAATATGGAAAATAGAATGTTTTAGCTAGTTTTTTTAATACTTATCAGGGAAGTAAACAACCATGAACATCCAACAACAAATCGAAGACTACATAGCTGCCCTTCCAGCATCAAAACAAGCTGACATGGAAGCTTTACACAGGCGCATACTTCAACTGTTGCCAGGCTGCAGGTTATGGTTTTTGGACGGCAAAGATGCCAATGGCAAAATTGTTACCAATCCTAATATTGGCTATGGATTCTACACCATAAAATATGCTGATGGTAAAACCAAAGAGTTTTATCAAATTGGTATCAGTGCCAATTCAAGCGGCATTTCAGTTTACATCATGGGTATAAAAGATAAAAAGTACCTGTCCCATACATATGGGGAAGCTATAGGTAAGGCTAGTGTAACAGGTTATTGTATCAGGTTTAAATCCTTACAAGATATCAACCTAAATATTTTGGATGCTGGAATAGTGGATGGAGTAGCGAAAACATCCAACGCTAAATAAAATATGCTAAGGTCAATAATGGCAATCAATAAAAAGGCAAAGAACCTTTCTGACATGCATTCAATTCTCCTATAATTAAAGAAAACACACAGGAAGCCTCTTTTTGGCTGTGTAGTAAAAGAGGCATTCCTTGATGTGTGTTCTTTTGCCGCTGGTTGATAGCCGGTTATAATGAACCTGGGATCTTTCAGCGGCGGTTCTCATTTTGGCTGCGCCCTTGTGCTATCCTGTAAGGACAGGGCAGGGCCAGGACAGCTGGGTCAATCACAAAGCTTTGTCCACAGCCTCGCCCAATTTTGCATGAGCGGCGGCTAATCTTGCTACTGGCACCCTTGGGCCGGAACAGGAAACATAATTCAAACCCAATTCATGACAGAATTTAATGGAGTCTGGCTGACCACCATGCTCTCCGCAAATTCCAATTTTGAGGTTGGACTTTGTCTTCCTGCCCCAATCCACTGCTATCTTCATCAATTTGCCCACACCATCCTTGTCAATGATCTCAAATGGGTTGTCATGAAGAATGTTTTTCTCTGCATAGAAAGGCAGGAATTTGTTCTCTGCATCTTCCCTTGAGAAAGAGAAGGCTGCCTGTGTCAGGTCATTGGTTCCAAAGGAGAAGAAGTCGGCTTCCCTGGCCAGTTCCTCTGCTTCCATGCAGGCTCTTACCACTTCTATCATAGTTCCAAATTCAAACCTTGGCTTGATACCATAAGCAGCTTCCACAGTTTTGGCTACTTCATCTACATATAATTTCACTTGCTTCAGCTCTTCGGCTGTGCATACCTGTGGTACCATAATTTCAGGATGCACATCTATGCCTTCCTTCTGGCATTCTGCAGCTGCTTCCAGTATGGCCTGTATCTGCATCTTGTAGATCTCGGGATAGGTAAGTCCCAGCCTTACACCGCGGTGTCCCAGCATCGGATTCACTTCGTGCAGCTCATGTGCCTTCTTCAAAATGCTTTCTTTTTTGGAGATGGCCAACTCTATCAGTTCAACTCCCTTGCCATTGAATGGAAGCACATTCTTTAACTCCAGGTTCTCTGCATGAAGCAGGTGCAAACTGCTGAACAGGTTGTTCACTCCACTGGCTGTTTCTTTCAGGTGACGCAAATGTTGCAACTCTTCTTTCAGTTCTTCTTCTGAAGGCAGGAACTCATGGATAGGAGGATCAAGCAAACGAATGGTTACCGGGTGAGGCGCCATTGTGGTTAGTATTTCCTTGAAATCCTTTTTCTGTATAGGCAGTAATTGCTTCAATGCCTGCTCTCTTTCATGATCTGTATTGGCAATGATCATTTCCACTACTATTGGCAAACGGTCACTGGCATTGAACATTCTTTCTGTACGGCAAAGCCCGATACCCACGGCACCAAATTGAATGGCTTTGGCGGCACCGTCTGGTGTGTCTGCATTGGCCATTACCTTGAGGGTGGCAGCTTCATCGGCCCATGACAACAGGGTCTTTAACTCATTGCTGAATTCTGATTCAACGGTTGGAATCACGCCTTTGTATACATAGCCCGTTCCACCATCTATGGTTATGAAATCGCCCTCATACAGGGTCTTGTCACCAATAGTGGCTTGCCTTAGTTTCACATCTACCTTAATGCCTTCTGCACCGGCTACACATGGTTTGCCCATACCTCTTGCTACTACCGCGGCATGCGAGGTCTTTCCACCCCGGCTGGTCAGGATGCCCTGTGCGGCAAAGAATCCATGTATATCCTCAGGCTTGGTTTCTTCCCTCACCAATATCACTTTCTGGCCATTATGGCCCAAAAACTCGGCCCTGTCAGCATCGAACACGCATTGTCCTGAAGCTGCTCCTGGTGAAGCTGGGAGACCCTGTGCTAATGGCTCCTGGTCGTGCTTGCCCAGGCGTGGGTGCAGCAATTGTTCAATGGTAGCCGGTTTGATCCGGAATAAGGCTTCTTCCTTGGTCAGCAAACCTTCCTGCACCATTTCTACCGAAGTGCGCACCATGGCTGTGGCATTCATCTTTCCATTCCGGGTTTGCAGGCAATAGAGGATGCCTTTTTCAATAGTGAATTCAAAATCCTGTACTTCCTTATAATGGCTCTCCAACTTATCACGCAGGTCTTCCAGTTGCCTGTGCAGGTCCGGCATTTCTTCTGCCAGCAGGTGCACGGCTTTTGGTGTGCGAATGCCTGCCACTACATCCTCTCCCTGGGCGTTCACCAGGTATTCTCCGAACATAACGTTTTCACCTGTGCCGGGGTCACGTGTAAAGCCTACACCTGTAGCGCTGTCGTTACCCATATTGCCAAATACCATGGCTACTATATTCACGGCAGTTCCATAGGCCAGGTCAGGAGTGATGTTGAATTCACGGCGATAGTCAACCGCTCTTTTCCCAGTCCAGGAATTAAATACAGCCTTTATGGCGATCTCCAGCTGCTCATATACATTTTCAGGGAAGGGCTTCTGCGTGTAATCTTTCACAGCTACCAGAAAGCGCTCACTGATCTCTTTCAGGTTTTCTGCACTGAGCCCTATATCTATTTTTACGCCTGCCTTGTGTTTTACCTCTTCAAATATTTTATCGAATACCTCATCGGGTACACCCAGGGCTACTTTTCCAAACAACTGTATGAAGCGGCGATAGGCATCATAACCAAAGCGCTCATTTTTTGTTTGCTGAATCAGGCCATGCAATGTTTCCTTGTTCAGGCCCAAATTCAATATGGTATCCATCATGCCAGGCATGGAAAGGGCGGAGCCAGACCGCACAGACACTAACAGGGGATCTTCAGGGTCTCCGAATTTTTTGCCTGTGGCCAGTTCCACTTCTTTCATGTGCTCCAGTACCTGCTCCATAGTATCTGCAGGCAGTTGCTTATTGCCTGACAAATAACTCATACAGGCTTCTGTGGAGATCACAAATCCCGGAGGTACATTTAACCCTATCTGGGTCATTTCGCAAAGGTTAGCTCCTTTGCCTCCAAGCAATTGTTTGTTTTTACCGTCTCCTTCATGAAAGGAGAAAACATATTTCTGTTTGGTTTTGGGGGTTTCGACAATGCTTTGTCTTGTTACTTCTTTGAATGTTGTTTCCATAAAAAAAACTTTTAAAAGAACAATTCAAGGTAGGCCAGCTATCAATGAAGGATAATGATGGTGGTCAGACAAAAGGCCGTAATCGATCAGCTTTTATATTGTAAAAAATGAAATATCATCAGTAAGCTCATCAGATAAACCAGGGTCACTACTCAAACTGTAATACAACCTGGAAGTTTACGATAGTGCTGGTTCTATATCCGGCATACCTTCTTTATACCAACGCCCTATCTACGCCCTACCTACGATATAGATACTGCGTGGTCATCACGCAGTATCTATATCGTAACTATACCGGAGATAGGAAGGAGATGGGAAGGAGACTGGGAGGAACCGATGAATATCGAACAAGGAATATCGAATGTCGAAGGAGGAGAACCAGGATTAATTAGATTCCAAAGGATTATTAAGGAGATAGGGTTCTCCCTGTTAACCTGTAAACCTATCAACTTGTCAACCCGAAAGACGGACAAAAGCGGTCATTTCCGGCCAAATCGGCCATATTCGGCCATGGTGTTTGATTGAACGAATAGATTAAATCATATTGCAGGTAATTAAATCCAATATCATATGGCAAAGCAAATAGGACATGTAAAGGCAGTGGGGACAGTGGATGATTATGTGAACTTTTATTATAGTGAGCTCGATGGATATTTAGCTAGTTTACTTCCCGGGGTGGACTCTAAACGTTTTTGGAATGATCCTGCTTTTGAAGGAAGCAGGAGAAGTGCTGAAAGGTTCAAGCAGGGAAACATAATGTCTTCCATTCTATACCGATTTGTACCTGTAAAAAGAAGATATACGCATTTGTTTAAACAGGTAAGAACACTTTCGCTAATATGCTTGAAGCAGGGAATGGGAAAGAAAGAGGTAATGATAGCCTTGTTTAATTTTCTTACAGAGCAAAAGCGTATTTCCCTTACCCTTGAGCAGTTTGACTTGTTGCTTGATTCCTTTTTAATGGAGTTGGAGACCAGGCTCAATGAGCCAAAGAAAGAGAAGGTAAAGAAGGAAAAGAACAGGATTGATATTAAAGTATCTAAACCATTATCAGAAGAAGAATTAGAGTTCTTAGAGCTTTATATGGATGATTATAACTGGACCATCAAATTCGAAGGGGAATTTCCAAAAGATTATATGGTACCACTGTTTCTCCTTAAGCATGTAGCGTAGTTATTGTCAATTGTCAATGATTAATGGTTAATTGAAGTCTTAGGTGGTAGCGTAATTTATAAAACATTTTTGGCTGTTTTATTTGCGATGAATCTTTGCACTTTTTGCTGTAATGTAACAGAAAGGATGCAAGGAGAGGTCACGCAATTAGAGCAAGGGTCTTCCACTGCCAATTGCAAAATGGGGACATGCCCACGTGTGCTAACCTTTAGTAATCCTGTTTTTGTGCTTTTAATCTTTATGAATATAGCGGTTTACGAAAAGCTGTGTGGAAAGGCTTGTGTTTGGTAGTGGCTGTTTGGTTCCGATTGAATGAAGCTTTATGCAAAGATGAGTTTTTGAAGTGCTGCATAGGTTTGGTTTTTGTATTTTTTAAATGAACATGCCGTATTAATGAGGCGACCTTACTTCAACAATATATAAGGCTATGCAACAACAATTGAAACGCGAGCGGAACAAACTGGTAACATCGATTGATAAACTGCTGGATGGTCCCATGATCTTTCTTGGATTTGTTTGGCTTATCCTATTGGTAGTAGAATTAGTTTGGGGATTGAATAAGCCAATGGAATATTTGAGCCTTACCATCTGGGTGATATTTATAGTTGACTTTGCTATTAAATTCTTCCTGGCCACATCAAAGCTCACGTTTTTAAAACATAACTGGCTCACTGCTATTTCATTGGTTATTCCCGCACTTAGGATATTCCGCATATTCAGGGTCGTTAGGCTGCTCAGGGGCTTAAGGGGCATACGCCTTGTTCGCATTGTGTCGTCCCTCAACAGGGGCATGAAAAGTCTTGGCGCTACTATGAAGCGGCGCGCATTTGGATATGTAACCATACTTTCTATAGTAGTAACTTTTGCCGGGGCTGCCGGCATGTATGGAATGGAGCATCCCAATCCTGGCTTTGAAAACTATGGAATGGCATTGTGGTGGACTGCTATGAGGGTGATCACTGCAGGGAGTGATTACTGGCCTGCTACCCCGGAAGGCAGGGGCCTGGCTTTTATATTATCACTGTTTGGATACGCCATATTTGGCTATGTAACTGCCACGCTCGCTACTTTTTTTATAGGAAGGGATGCAGAAGAAAAGGATGCTCCCATAGTAGGTGTAAATGATATTAACCAACTCAGGAATGATATTGAAGAACTGACGCGTGTAATTAAAGATCTGCAAAAAAAGTAATAGCAGGTATTAGCTTGCCTGGGCGAAATATTGAAATACCTGCTATTAATATGTATCGCGGTTTTTCTATGACATCTTTCTACATTCTTCAGCACATCTTTTACAAGCTTCAGCACATTCCTGGCAATGTTCTGTCTGGTGTTTACCACATTCTGCCCCACAACGATCGCAAAGCTCTGCACAGATGCGGCACATGTCCTTTGCTTTTTCACTGCCGAGGCTCATTAATTGCGCCGCTGCATAGCATGCTGCCGCACATTCCATATCCAATTGAATACAGCCTGCCATCATTTTTACATCTTCTTCCTGGGTGCATGAAGAAGCGCAATGATTGCAGATAGCTGCACATCGAAGACAGGCTTCTATGCAGGTTTGATAAGTATGATATCCTTTCATGCGGTGAGTTTTTTTACTTGACCAACAATAACCTTACCAGTACAGCCAATTGATGCCAAATATTTCCTGTGTAATTTTAAGCATATTAATCTTGAAGCCAGGTGAAAGCAACCAGTGCAATTCAGTTATTTATAGAGGAGATCAGGCTGAGCGGGGAGGGCGTGAAGCTGTTCTATTTCACCAGGGAAAGCAGCAGGGCTATACGTTATAAGGCTGGTCAATACCTTACATTCATTTTAAGTGAAGAGCAATCAGAGATCAGGAGGTCTTACTCTTTGTGTTCAACTCCAGGCATTGATGACCGGTTGTGCATAGGCGTGAAAAGGATTGACAACGGAACCTTCTCGCGTTATTTATATGATGAAGTGAAAGAAGGAGATGCGTTATGGACGGTAGGACCTGGCGGATTGTTTGTGTTGCCCGAAAACGTGGACCTATATAACCAATTATTTTTCTTTGCAGCAGGTAGTGGTATTGTACCTGTATTTTCTTTGCTGAAAGCTTTCCTTTTTGACAGTCGTAACAAACAGGTCATTCTTATTTATAGTAACCATTCACCTGAAACTACCATTTTCCTCCAGGAATTACAAACATTGCAACAGCAATTTCCGGAGCAATTCATGATCAGGTGGTTGTTCAGTAACTCAATGGATCTTTTACAGGCCCGGCTTCACCCGGATCTTATCAGGGATATTGTAAGGACGTACACGGGAGAGCATCTAACCAGTTCTTTGTTTTACATATGTGGCCCTGAAGCTTACATGCGTCTTTGCGTATTTACCTTGAGAGGCATGAATATCTCGGCAGACCTGATCAAAAAAGAGATCTTCCATACCACAAGAACAGTTATAAAAATTGATCCCCCTGATAAGATGACCAGGATGGTAACTATATTGATGGGAGGTGTAGCACATAAGGTGCAACAGGAATATCCTTTCAGCATTCTGCAATCGGCACGAAAAGCCGGGTTGGTACTGCCCTATAGTTGTGATGCAGGCCGCTGTGGTAATTGTATTGCCACATGTACTGCCGGGAAAGTATGGATGTCTTATAACGAGGTGATAACTGATAAAGAACTGTTGCAGGGATTGGTACTTACCTGCACCGGCCATGCGGTGGAAGGTGATGTTACAATAAGGATTTAGTCATATGATAGTTTTAAAAGGACTATTTAGCAGGTTGAATCAGGTCCCAAAGGTTTCCATAAAGATCTTCGAATACCAATACTTTTCCATAAGGTTCCTCTGCAGGTCCTCTATGTATCCTGATATTTTGTTTTAAGAGATGCTCATGATCTCTTTCAATATTATCGGTATGTAAGAATAGGAATACTCTTCCGCCTGTTTGATTGCCTATCCTGCTTTTTTGTTCTTCATTGGCGGCTTTAGCCAGCAATAGTTTGCAGCCTCCCTCACCTTTAGGTTGTACCACCACCCATCTTTTGGTGGGGCTAAGCTCAGTATCTTCTACAAGGGTGAAATTGAGCTTTTGGGTGTAATAGGCAATGGCTTCATCATAATCATTGACCAACAATGAAATCTGAACAAGGGATTGTTGCATATGCATGAAGTTATAAGTGGGCTTGCATAAAAAAGCAGAAGGGGCAATAATGAGTGCTGTTAGTTTTCCACCAGTTCCTGTTGCAGGTGCCTGGCTGCCTCATTAAAGAAGTTGGGCAATAAATGGGAATAGGTCCACATGATCTTCTCCGGATCATTCAATTGATCTACCATACTTTGCCATTTTTCAAAGCCATAGTTCTCTACCACTGTTTTTCTTTTTTCTTCCGTTTGCAGGTACATGCTCATTCCTTCAGCATCTGCTTCCGGATGAAATTGTGTGCCTACCATATAGTCATTGAACCTAACACCCATTATGGCCTGGGCATATGGAACATGAGGCCTGTATTTTTCAATGCAGAGTATTTCAGCGCCGATCATTTTGAGCTTTTTGAAATCGGGGAGTGTTACCTGCCAGTCGCGACTGTCCACTACGTAAAAAGGATCATTTAACCCGGCAAACACGGCATCCTTCTGACCTTCCAACGTAACATGCACAGGGAAAACACCAAAGGCGGTAGATTTTCTTTTGCTGATATCCCCGATGCCATAATAGCGGCTGACAAGCTGGAAGGAATGACAAATAAAGAAGACAAATTTCTTATGGTGATTAGAAGTGTTGTTATTCCAGGCTTCTACCTGTTCCAGCCAGTTGAAGTAGGCATTGTCCCATGCAAGGCCTTCGCTGTCAAGCGGGCTGCCGGGGCCTCCGCTGGAAATATAAATATCATAAGACAGGTCGGGCAGCTCCTGTTTCAGGCGCACCTCAAACTCATCAAAAGCGATATGCGTGGCAGTTTGCTCACCCCATTGCGTGATGATCTCTCTTATACATCTCATGCCCTGGTTAGGCTCACCTTCATACAAGTCCAGTATGGCGATCCTTACTGTGCGTCCTTTTTTCATGGGCGGCAAACTTAGTCATTTGAGTCTAAAGGAAGTGCAAATCCTTTGCCATAGGGGTTATCACTAAGGTCCGGGTTCATATGCAAAAGGTCTTTCCCAGGCAGGAAAGACCTTATACACAATGTGTAAACTATAATTATTTAATAAAACCTTTTTGTAGTGCTTCGTACATTTTACCCGCTACGAAATTGTTACCTGTTGCATTCAAATGAACCCCATCGGTGGTCAATATACCGCGGTCTTTATTGTCAGCATTATTGGTTTTGAGGTAATCCATGAAATCCTTTCTCAGGTCAACCAGGGTGCAATTGTTCTTTGTGGCCAGGTTCCGGACAATGCCGGCATACCTGTTCAGGTCTCCATCCATCTCGTTGCTGCAATCCCATTTTTCACCTATGGCGGCGGGTGTGGTAAGTAATACTGTGATATTGCGGTCTTTGAACTTTTTAATGAGGGCATTATAGAATTTTTCAAACTTGTCCGGATCAGTACCGGTTTGTGCCAGCTTTTTATGCCATACATCGTTTACGCCCACCCAGATCACCACCGCATCGGGTTTTTTGGCCAGCACATCATCTTCAAGCCGCAGGTATAGATCATACACTTTATTCCCTCCAATACCTGCTCCGATAAGCTCATAGTTCTTATCCAGGTTCTTGTCTTTGAACAGTTGATTTAGTCGGGAAATGTATCCTTCCGGCTGTACACCCATTTCGGTAATGGAGTCTCCAAAGAATACGATCTTCTTTTTGGTTTGCATGGTAAAGCTGCAGATGATAGAGGTGAGTGCAATGAAGAAAGTGATCTTTATTTTCATGGTATCTAATTTTTAGAATATACGGTCTCGCCGCCCACTATGGTGGTAAGGACCGAAGTTGATAAAACATCTTTTGCCTCAATATGCATGAGGTCTTTATCGAGGATGATAAGGTCAGCCCATTTTCCTTTTTCCAGTGACCCTTTTTCTTTTTCCTCGAAGTTGGCCTTTGCGGCCCATATGGTCATGCCCCTGATAGCTTGCTGACGTGTCAGTGCGTTTTCCATTTGGAAGCCTCCTTTCGGGTATTGGTTGGCATCTATACGGAATACTGCTGCATAAAAGGTCTTAAATGGGGAGATGTCTTCCACCGGGAAATCAGTCCCTAAGGGAATCCAGCCATTCTCGTTGAGCAACTGCCTGAAAGCATATGCGCCTTTAACTCTTTCAGTGCCCAGGCGGTCTGCCGCCCAATACATGTCTGAAGTGGCATGCGTGGGTTGTACTGAAGGAATGATACTGTATTGACCAAACATATGGAAATCGGCAGGGTTGATGACCTGTGCATGTTCAATACGCCAGCGACGGTCATTCTTATTTCCCAGGTATTTGGCATATATGTTTAAGATGGTCCTGTTGCCTGAGTCTCCAATAGCGTGAGTGCACATTTGAAAGCCATGCCTGGAGATGATGCTGGCCACTGAATCAAAATGGTGCTGGCTGCTCAACAAAAATCCTGACCAGCCGGGTTTATCTGAATAGGGTTGTAACAGGGCTGCTCCCCTGGAGCCCAGGGCTCCGTCAGCATACACTTTAAAAGCTCTTACATTCAGCCTGTCTGTCTTGATCTTTCCTTTGGCAAACAGGAAATTATAATTGACAGGGTCATCGCTCAGCATGGCATATATGCGCATCTTTAGCTCTTTGGCTTTTTGCAGGCTGTCCATCAGCAAGGCTACCCTGTAATCAATACCGCAATCATCAACTGTAGTTAATCCTACGGCAAAGCAATTGCTTTGCGCAGCCATCAAACCCGCTTTCATCTGGTCAACGGTAGGAGCAGGGATCCTGGAAGAAACAAGGTCCACCGCATTGTCCACCAGGATGCCGGTCAGCTCTCCATTCTTTACTTCCACCTGTCCGCCTACCAGTGTTTGTCCTGGTGTTATTCCGGCCAGTTCCAGTGCAGTTTTATTGGCTATGGCAGCATGACCATCCACACGGGTTAAAATGACAGGCCTCCCGGGAAATAATAGGTCCAGCTTTTCCCTGGTGGGAAATTCTTTTTTATCCCAGTCATTCTGATCCCATCCGCGGCCTATCAGCCAACCTTCCTTGTGTTCCGTGGCAAAAGCCTGGAGCTTATTCAATATGTCTTCCCAACTGGTAGTTCCTACCAGGTCGGCTGTTTGTAACCCTAAGCCATAGTTGAAAAAATGAGCATGGGCATCGATGAAGCCGGGGTATATAAATTTTCCATTGGCATCCTTACTTTCCAGGGCTTTGTATTTCTTGGAGAGTTGTTGGGTAGAACCTGTTTCCACTACCTTCCCTTTATCTATAGCTATAGCCGATTGAATGGAAAAGTTTTGATCGACAGTGTAAATAGTAGCGTTATAGATCAACAGGTCAACCTTTTTTTGTTGTGCGAACGAACAATGAAAGGCTATGGCTGCCAGTAAGAGTAAGCTAGATTTCATAAGCCAAAAGTAAGGGGGATGCGCCATCTTCATTTGATGTCACATTGGTAAAGCATTACCCCCGGTTATTGTAAGAATTTTTGAGGATGCTTTTTATTGTGATCGGTTTTATCCTGGTAAGCTTTAGCGGCCTCCAGGATGGAAGCTTCATCATAGAGGTTGCCAATAAGGGAGATACTCATTGGTAGTCCCTTTTGGTTGAAGCCCATAGGCATGCAAACCACAGGGTTGCCGGTGAGGTTAGTAATGGATAACTGGTTACCTGCAAAACTGGGTACGATCACCACATCGTACTGCTGCATGAATGCCTGCAGTTTGTTGCAAAGAACAGAGCGGTACCGGTTGGCATTGATATATTCCACTGCGGGTATCAGCCGTGCAGAACGAAATGAATTGGGCCAGAAGTCCTTATCCTGCCGCTCAATTAAATCGTCGCGGTTGGTCCTGGTTAATTCGTCAAAGGCTGCTGCAGATTCTGCATTCAATATAATGCTTACCAGGTTAGCGGGGTAAATAGCGGAGTCGGGGAAGTCAACGGCCTGGAGCTTTATGCCCATGCTTTTATATACTTCCAAAACTTTCCATTCGGGCGCTTCTTTAGGCAGCTTCTTAAAATAGTTTTCTGCATAGGCTACCCTAAGCTTCTTGATATCCCTGCCGGGATTATAATTAAAGGCATGGTTTACAGCGCCTGCATCTTTGCCATCAGTGCCTTTCATGTAATAATAAACAATAGCATCATCTTCAGCGCTTCTGCATATGGGTCCTGCTTTATCCAGGCTCCAGCATAGTACCATAGCGCCGCTCCTGCTTACTGTGCCGAATGTAGGGCGAAGACCTGTGGCACCACACCGGGTGGAAGGCGATACAATGGACCCAAGCGTTTCAGTGCCTATGGTAAAGGGCAGCAGGCCTGCAGCAACTGAAGCTGCTGATCCTGCAGAAGATCCGCTTGATCCCTGAGCGAGATTCCACGGGTTTTTGGTTTCGCCGCCAAACCATTTGTTGTTATAGGCAAGGGCACCTAGTGATAGCTTGGCACAGAGCACAGCCCCGGCGGCTTTTAATTGGGTGTATACATAGGAATCTTCATCAATTACCTGGTCTTTGTAGGGTGTTGATCCCCAGGTGGTCTTATAGCCTTTTACTGCAAACAGGTCTTTGATGCCATATGGTATGCCATGTAACGGGCCCCTGTATTTACCACTCTTTATTTCAGCATCTGCCTGCCTGGCCTGTTCCAGTGCTAATGCCTCTGTAAGGGTAATGACGCTCTGTAAAGTGTCGCCCCATTTTTTCAACCGTTCTATAAAGAACTTTGTTAGCTCAAGGGAGCTTATTTTCTTATTTTTTATTAGGGAGGCCAGCTGCAATAACGAATAAAAGGATAGTTCGTTCCTGTTAGCAGGAAGGGCGGTATTGGAGGGAATGTTCCAATTGATCTTTTGTTGTGCTACAGGAACTTTATATCCAATAGGGGCAGGATTGAATGCAAAAGGGAAGGGCAAACTGTTTTTAGGCAGCTCTTTATGCATTTCAGAATAAATACTTTTATAATAAGCGATATTCTCCAACATGGAATCTGCTTCAGCGCCTGTAAACTCCAGGTCATACAACGAGGCTGTTTTTTGAAGTAAAAGGATCGAATCAGATTTGCTTTGTGCAAAGGATGATAGACTAAAGAAAAGGAAGATAAAAACGAGAATATTTTTCATGTGCTTAATTGAGTATTAAAGTAAGGTAAAAATGCTATCTTTTATTTCAAAACTGTGTTTATGAGAAAGGCTTTATTGATAGTCATGATCCTGGCGTTGTTTAATTCATGTGACATGAAGGTGTCAGTGAATGATTCAACAAAACCTAAGACGAACGTAGCTGAATATTTCAATTATGGTGATACGGGTGTATTGTCGGCAGGAATTAAAATGATCCCAATTACTACTCCTGTGGGAAAATTTAATGTGTGGACCAAGCGCATAGGCAATAATCCCAGGATCAAGGTCCTGTTACTTCATGGCGGTCCTGCCATGACGCATGAATACATGGAATGTTTTGAAAGCTTTTTTCCTAAAGAAGGTTTTGAGTTTTATGAATATGACCAGTTGGGTTCTTATTATTCTGACCAGCCTACAGACAGTAGTTTATGGACCATTCCACGATTTGTGGAGGAGGTGGAGCAGGTAAGGAAGGCGATTGGGGCAGATCAAAAGAACTTCTATGTATTAGGCAATTCATGGGGTGGTATCCTGGCCATGGAGTATGCATTGAAATACCAGTCTAATATGAAAGGCCTGATCGTCTCAAATATGATGGCCAGCGCCCCGGAATATGGAAGGTACGCCGAGGAAGTATTAGCCCCTCAATTGAAGCCTGAAGTTTTAAAAGAGATCCGGGATATTGAAAGCAAAAAAGATTTTGATAATCCCAGGTATATGGAACTGTTGCTGCCAAATTTCTATCATGAACATTTATGCCGCCTGGCAGACTGGCCTGAACCCTTTACCCGTACACTGAAGCATATAAATCCTGTGATCTATACCATCATGCAGGGCCCCTCGGAATTTGGTATCAGCGGCAGGTTGGCACAATGGGATATTAAATCACAACTTAAGAATATCACGGTCCCTACTTTAATGATCGGGGCTAAATATGATACTATGGATCCTAAGGCCATGGAAGAACAAAGTAAGCTGGTAAAGAATGGCAGCTATTTATATTGTCCCAATGGAAGCCATTTGGCTATGTGGGATGATCAAAAAGTATACATGGAAGGTGTGATCAAATGGATCAAAGAGGTGGATGGGCGTAATTAAACTTCCGGTATATGACTATGCTGGGAAACAGCTGTGAGTATTTCTTTCATCAGGGGGCTGGATTCATTGCCGGTGGCATGTTGAAATATAAAGTGATCGGCCGAGGTGGAGATGATCTTGTTGCCTGGAAGCGCCTGCAATATTTCCTCATCAAAGTTTAAAGTGTATTCTGTAAAAAAAGGCGTTTTCCGGACCATTACAATAGCATTCCGCATTGTATTCTTGTAGTTGAAGTATATATTAAATACCCTGGCCATACATGTTTTGTCAGAAAATGATGGAAGAGAAATTATTTTTATTAAAAGAGTAGTTATACACGTCCGGTCATATCTAAGTTACAAAAAGCAATTAGTATTTAAAAGTTTATTTCCTGTAATTATTAATTATTTATAAGCCATAAAGGAATTGAGAGTTGATATACTCAGTAACTCTCACCAGGCTTTTAGTTTGTTCGTAGATGGATAACTGTCTATCTGCACCCGTGCCATTTTCGAGCATCTTGTGTACATAGGAAAGCTTGTCTCTTGATCCGAGATGATCCACTACATCATCAACAAAATCCAATAGTTCGTAAATGAGCACCCTTGTATTGATCTCTTCCTCTTTTCCAAAATCTATCAAATAGCCATCGATGCCATAGCGGCTGGCACGCCACTTATTTTCATTGATAAGCGCCCTGGAATACTGTATGAAATTCATATTCTGAGAGCGAAGCTTATAGATCTTGGCACAAATGGCCTGGAAAAGTGCTGCAATGGCAATAGTTTCATTCACTGTCATTGGCACATCGCAGATCCGGAACTCCACTGTATTGAAGAAAGGATGAACCCGTAGATCCCACCATATTTTCTTGGCATTGTCAATACAATTGGTCTTCATCAATAGCTTGACATAGTTATCATACGCTTCAATACTTTCAAATGGTTCAGGAATACCAGTGCGGGGAAATTTATCAAACACCTTGGTGCGGAAAGACTTATAGCCTGTTAACCTTCCTTCCCAAAAAGGAGAGTTGGTGCTCAACGCATAGATATGCGGAAGAAAGTAACGGGTGGAATTGGCAATATGATTAGCCATTTCCCTGGTTTCCATACCTACATGCACATGCAGTCCAAAAATCAGGTTGCTGCGTGCTGCTTCCTGAAGCTCATTCACTATTTCATTGTACCGGATATGATCGGTGATCAACTGGCTTTCCCAGTGGCTGAAAGGATGTGTTCCTGATGCGCCAATCTGGAAACCCAGGTTTCCAGCTATTTCAGCTATGGTCCTGCGTAGGGTAGCTACGTCTTTGAAAGCCTCTTCTACATCACAGCAGATATCTGTACCTACTTCCACCACTGCCTGGTGCATTTCGGCCTTCACCTTGTCTTTTATGATCTTCTGACCTTCCTGGACGATCTTTTGTTCATGGCTTTTTAATTCTTTGGTCACTGGGTCCAGTACCATGTATTCTTCTTCTACGCCCAGGGTAAAATTCTTATAATTGAGTAACATTCAGATAGTTTCGTTTATTTGATTCTATTGGAAGGTGATATTGAGTAATATTATTCAGTATTAGATCAAAGGCACGCCGGTGGCGCTTCTTTTAATAAACTCCCCCCATGTAAGATTGCTTTGCCCCTCTTTGTGAGCTGTGGCTCTTTCGATGGCATAATTAGCAGCTGTTTCCACCACCCATTCAAAATTTTCCTCCCCAACACTGGTTCTTTCTGCATCTGGTGCCGGATTGCCGAAATCTATGGCATAAGGCACACCATCTTTTATCGCCAGTTCCACTGTATTGAAGTCATATCCTAAATAATGATTGATGCGCAGCACAATATCTTCCATCAGCTTGAGCCTTTCGGGAGAGGGTGTAAAGTCTGCCTGGTAACGCAGGTGATGCGGGTTGCGGGGTTCATAAGGCATGATCCTTACATGCTTGCCACCAATACAATAACAGCGGTAGTATTCTTCAAACACAATTTCCTCCTGCAGCAACATGACCAATTGCTCCGTCTCTCCATGCTTCTGGTAAAACTCCTCTTTGTCATGAAGTTTGTAAACGTTTTTCCAGCCTCCTCCCGCATAAGGTTTCATATAGGCAGGAAAGCCCACATAGCCGAAGATATCGTCCCAGGCAAGGGGATAGGCCAGGTTGGAAAAAGATTCAGGCTTAGTGTCTGTAGGCAGGTCATAGGAGGGAAGGATCACTGTTTTAGGCACCGGTACTCCTATTTGTGTCATCAGGCAGTTGTTGAAATATTTATCATCTGCGCTCCACCAGAATGGATTATTGATAACAGCAGTCCCAGTTAGGGCTTCATTCTTTAAGATGGCCCTGTAAAAAGGCACATCCTGGGAGATCCTGTCCACGATCACTGCATAGCCTGAATTCAAGCCCTGGGCAGATTTGTCAATCCGTACAGGTTCCGCTATAAGATTCTCAATGCCCTTGCTATTCACTCTTTCAATAAATGCCATAGGGAAGCTGCGTTCCTGGCCAAACAGTATTCCTATCTTTTTCATATATGCTTGTTGGTGTTAAGGATCCAAAAGATTTAAAATACAATATAATTCACTATGGTAAAAAAGAAAATTGACATTCAAAATAGTTTGGGTGTCTAGTTTTTGTAAACACCTATTTTTGACGCAATGCGAATAGAAGAATTATCGAATATAGTGGTGGAGCAGCGGGCTATTGCTTCCAGCTACCTGGGTCGTTATGTGATCATTGATCTTTATCTCCCAATGAATATAGCCAATCCCGGCACCATGAGCCTTTTGTTGATCAACGACGGGCAGGACCTGGAAGAAATGAAATTCTCCCGGTTATATAATAGCCTGTTGGAATCTGACCAGGTGCAACCTCTTTTATGTGTAGGCATACATGCAGGCAAACACAGGAAGATGGAATATGGTACTGCCGACATCCCGGATTATGAAGGCAGGGGTGCCCTGGCAAAAGCTTACCAGCAATTTATACTGGAAGAACTTCTTCCTTTTATTCACCAGCAATATGCTATCGAAGGTTTTACTCAAAAAGCTTTTTGTGGATTCTCCCTGGGAGGACTATCAGCTATTGATACAGTGTGGCATCACCCGGATGTATTTTCTGTGGCAGGGGTTTTCTCGGGATCCTTATGGTGGCGCTCGACTGCCCTGGACGACAACTATAATGATGACACTGACCGGATCATGCATTTCAAGATCAGGGAAGGAGAATATTATCCGGGACTTCGTTTCTATTTCACAACGGGGTCGCAGGATGAAACAGCCGACAGGAATAACAATGGCATCATAGATTCAATTGACGATACAATGTCATTGATAGAAGAGCTGCAGCAACATGGTTATAATACTGATTATGACATCAGGTATATTAATTATGAGGATGGTAAGCACGATATTGCTACCTGGGGTAAGGCAATGCCCGCATTCCTGCTTTGGGGATGGAGTAAAGTTTAGAATAAAATTTTATCAATAAACTGACTATTATAAATAAAAAACCCCCAAAGATCAATTTTTGGGGGTTTTGCATTATAAAAATGTAAGATTAAAAATTATACCTTAATCCTAATTGGATACCCCATGTACTAAAGGTGGAGAAATCTGTTTGGTAAGCTTTTGTAGGCCCATCAGGGTTAAACGTAAACTTAGGTGTGTCCCGTTTAAACGTTTCAGCTCCTGTATTGTTAGTTGCTGAAGGTAAGCCTAATATACCCTGGTCGCTGAATGAACCAAAGTTATAAACATAACGTGTTCCCCAGCTATTGTTCAACAGATTTAAAAAGTTAACTACATCAACTGTGAACTGGAAAGTGTGCTTTCTGCTTAAAGCATTAAAAGCAAAGTCTTGCATGACACGCAAATCCAGATTATTTACCCAAGGCAATAAAGCGCCATACCTATCCATATATTGTCCTTTATGGTTTTTCAGGTAAGTATTATTTTCTACAAAGGCAAAAAAGGCGTCGCTTTGCTGTTGGGCAGTATAGGTTTTACCACCAGCTTTAAATCCTTCAACAAATGTTATTTGTGAAGCGCTTGCAGGAACAAACAGAAGATCATTTGTTTGACCATCTCCGTTTACATCACCGCCGTAACGGAAATGATATCTTTCCTGTGAAGAACCGCTATAATACAGTCCTACCGTAGTAGCCAATTTATTATTAGCATAGTTAAATCGATATGAGCCGCCCACTAAAACACGGTGTGGAACAGAAAAATTAGAGTATCCTAACTCAGGTTGATTAGGATTTAAAGTTATATTATTAGTTGACCAACTACTAGATGCACGATCACTTGTTCCAATATTAAGGTCTTGTGCAAAAGTGTAAGTATAAGCAATAGAGCCTTCCCAATTTTTAGAGAAAGACTTTTGCAATTGCGCTGTTAATGACGTGCTGAAACCTTTATTTGTATTATCCATTACCACCATAGAAGTAATGTTATCGTTCAAACGTGGGCTATAAGCAGGTCTTTGATCAGAACCATTATTTAATTTGCCTGTAGAAGCACCAAGATTGGCATTTCTAAAGTAAACATTGTTGACAGCTTTCGTGAAAATGGCTTCCAGCGTTAATGTATAGTTATCAGACAGCTTTTTATCCACCGCAAGGTTTGTTCTCCAAACCTGTGGCATTTTAAAGTCGGCTGCTGTACCGCTGTATGAAGGACGGCCGGCAGGAATGGTCGTTCCTGTAGTTGTAGGCAAGGCGAGTTTATCAAACCATGCTGTACGATCAGGATTGTAAGTGATATTTTGCAACTCAGTTGCCGATGCTGTATAAATGCTTCTTAATACCCCATTGTCAGCTACTTGGTTCACTAACCATATAAAAGGTATGCGACCAGTGAAAATTCCGGTTCCGCCTCTTACGATTGTTTTCTTTCCTCCTTCCACATCATACGTGAACCCAACACGTGGAGAGAACAATAAACTAGATTTAGGCCATTTGCTTACATCAAATGATTCGTTGGCACCATTTTCATCTTTAAAAACGACCTGTGCCAGAGCGGGGTTCTGCTGTGCATCATATGTATATAAAGGCTTGTCAACCCTTAAACCATATGTCAGCTTAAACTTATCATTTGCAGTCCATACGTCTTGCGCATAAAAGCCTAATTGAGCAAAGTTGGCAGCAGCAGGTGGTATTACTGTTTGATCTTTCCCAAAACCATAAGTTACTGCAAAGATGGTAGGATTCTTATTATCCAGGAAATCCTGCAAAGATGCAAAACGGTAGTAGCTTGGACCTCCGTAATCAGAGAAAGCGTTTTCAAAAGCCATGTAATCGTAACTAACTCCAGCAGTAACAGTATGTTTACCAAGGTTTATCGTTACGTTATCGGCAATATTATATGATTTATCATCAATGCGGTTATCATAAGAGAAAAGGTCAGTTCCAAAAGATGTATACACATTTGAACCATTCATGATATCTACAAATGCAGCAGTTGTGTTTGGAATACGAACTGGCTGAACATGTGTAAAAGATCCTATAAGTTGGTTGGAAATCCGGTTAGTAAAACTTGAATTCAATTCCGCAACAGCTGATTTAACCTTTGTATTGTTTTTAAAGTTAGTTCCACTAAAAGCTAAACCTCCAGATGCTGAACCTCTTCTTGAGTTGCTGAATCTTGGATTAGGTCCGCTACTTGCATTTACCTGGTCGTCGTCATTAGTTTCAGACTGGTTATAACGCAATGTTAAACGATGTTTGCCTGTAATGTTCCAATCTAAACGTGTAACGAACTTGGTATTATCTGTGGCAAAATCATATCCTTCATAAGGGCCGGGATTTATACCATATTTGGTTTGCAGGTATTGAGAAAGATTATCCAGATCTGTTGCCAGGACAGGTGTTATGTTTCCTCCTGTGGTTCCCCTGTTTGCCTGCCAGGTTTGTCCTGGTGCAGTTCTTACTTCTCTTTCCACGTTTCCAAAGAAGAATAATTTATTCTTGATGATAGGTAGGCCAAGACTTAAACCATAGATCTTTGTTGACCTTTTTGCATTGGGAACTTCTACGTCTTTAACTTTTTTACCATTGAAATCCTGGTTTCTGTAAAATCCATATGCTGTACCAGTTATTGTATTAGTACCTCGTCTGGTTACAGCATTAATTCCAGCACCCACAAAGCCCGCTTGCCTCACATCATAAGGAGATATATTTACCTGAATTTGGTCAAGTGCATCTATTGAAATTGCGGAAATTCCTCCTCCGGGAATCTGACCGTCACCAGAACGGCCAAAGTTGTTATTAAATAAGGCGCCATCAATTGTAATGTTATTATACCTGAAGTTCATACCGGCAAAACTGTTACCGTTAGCCTGTGGAGTTGTCCTGGTAAGACCGGTAATGCTACGGCTAATATTAGGCGTGTTCTGTATTTGTCTTCTTGAAAAACTGGTAGAAGCTCCAGTTTTCTCAGTTCCACCTCTTGAGGAGCTGGCTACCACTACCTCACTCAACTGGCCACTGGAGGAGCTCAGTTCAGCTGTAATATCGAATCTCTCACCTAGAGGGATCATAATATCAGTGCGGGAGAATTCCCCGAAACCAACATATGTTACATTTAAGGTATATGGCCCTCCCGGTGCTATGTTTTGAATATCAAATATTCCTCCGGTACGGGTTATTGTTCGATAAGTAGTTCCTGTAGGGACATGCGTTGCAACAACGGTTGCTCCCACCAGGGGATCACCATTAACTGCCTTTGCTATACCACTAATACTACTTGTGGTCACCTGCGCAAACGTTAATTGCCCCAAGGCCAGGACAATTACCAGCAGACTCAAGATTCTCTTTAGCATATTAATTTTTTGTTTTCGGGTGCAAAGAAAGTGAATTTGCGGATAGCAATTATTGAGAAATATTAACATTTTATTACTCTATTAAAGAGCGCGCAACCCGCTCTAATGCTGCATTTCCTTAAAATGATAATTCTCTGTTTACAAGCCCTGTATAGTTGCTACTTTTGTAAAAAAATCACATGTTGAACTCGATAGAAAGTGCCATTGAAGATCTTAAAGCGGGGAAACTGGTCATTGTGGTGGATGATGAGGATAGGGAGAATGAAGGCGATTTTATAACTGCTTCCAGGAATGTGACGCCTGAGGTGATCAATTTCATGAGTAAATATGGAAGGGGATTGATATGTGTGCCCATGCTGGAAGATCGTTGCAATGAGTTAGGATTGGAATTAATGGTCAATAACAACACCGCCCTTCATGAAACTGCTTTTACCGTATCTGTTGACCTATTGGGACATGGCTGTACTACCGGTATCTCTGCACACGACAGGGCTAAAACGGTACAGGCGTTGATAGATCCGGCTACCAAACCAGAAGACCTGGGCAAACCCGGCCATATATTTCCATTAAGAGCTAAAAAAGGTGGAGTTTTAAGAAGGGCAGGACACACCGAGGCCACTGTTGACCTGGCCCGGTTGGCAGGCTTTGAGCCCTCCGGTGTTTTGGTAGAGATCATGAATGATGATGGCTCCATGGCCCGCTTACCCGAACTGATGGAAATAGCCAAAAAGTTTGACTTTAAGATCATTTCCATCAAAGACCTGATAGAATACCGCATTAAAAGAGATTCTTTAATAGATGAGATAGTAAGGGTGGATATGCCTACCCAGTATGGCCATTTTAAATTGGTAGCCTTCCAGGAGAAGAACAGCAGTAATGAGCACCTGGCCCTGATCAAAGGTTCATGGGAACCTGACGAGCCGGTTATGGTCAGAATGCACTCTTCCTGCTTTACCGGAGATATCCTGGCCTCCATGCGTTGCGATTGCGGCGAACAATTACACCAGGCCATGCAGATGGTAGAGGCTGAAGGGAAGGGTGCCATTATTTATATGAACCAGGAAGGTCGTGGCATTGGATTACTGAACAAATTAAAAGCCTACCGCCTGCAGGAGCAGGGTATGGATACAGTGGAAGCCAATCTTCACCTGGGTTTTCAAACTGACCAGAGGGATTATGGTGTAGGGGCGCAGATTTTACGCCACCTGGGTATTACCAAGCTGAGATTGATATCTAATAATCCTAAAAAGAGGGTAGGACTGATAGGCTATGGACTGGAGATCGTAGAGAACCTGCCTATCAAAGTGGAACCGAACCCCCACAATCAAAAATACCTGCAGACCAAAAAAGACAAGATGGGGCATGAGATATTGTAATAAATGAATAAAGGAGTAAAGCCCGGGAGCTATTGTTGCCGGGTGGAATCCTTGACCACGTTATCATTTTGCGGGGGATTATTGGCACTTTTCAATTTTCCCCTGCTTTTTTTCTTCTTCTGGTTACCATTGAATACATCACCCACCGCATCAAACTCTTTCCCATAAGATATACTGGCACCATAGCGCCGCGTTTGCAGGTTGCCTGCCGTGGAGGTGGCCGTTAAAAAGTCGGCATTTTCACGGTAAAAGAAAGTGGCCCTTACAGAACCTGATTTATTCAACAACAATTCTATGGTCACATCAGGGAATAGACGGATGCTTTGTTGTACGTCAGATTGAATAGGTACATCGAATGTGCCTCCCACCGTAAAGTTCAAGCGGCCTTCAAATAATGACTTGCCTACGGTTACGTTCACATCTCCCTGGTTGATGCGTAATAAACCTCTCTGGTCTGGGTTGATCAGGTTGCGATTGTATAGCGATCCTGTAAAGTTCAGTGTCAGCTTGTTCTGCTGCAATACCTTGCCCAGCAATTCATTAATGCGCCTGTTCACTTCTCCAAACAATAACCCCGAAATGGTACTTGATATGGCTTCGCCAAATGGGTTGGCATTGGCCCGCTGGTCCTCAAATGGGGCAAAACTGTTAAAGACGATCAGGTAGGTCACCTGTTTATTCAATTCATTGGGGTTCTTCTCAATTTGCTGAATACCAAAAGATACACCGGGATCTCTATAAATTAAGCTGTTGCTTGGAAACTCCAGCTTGAAATTGAAGTTGGGTTGAAATAATTCTCCTGTCAGGTTGGCCACCACGTTTACGTCGTCCCTGAAGCCTGCCAGGCTTTTACTCTGGCTGCTCGATAGGGAAAGTATGGTATTGGCCAAAGGAGCAAAGCTTACATTTTCAGCTGTGTACACCGCATCAAGGTTAATGGTAGCTTTATAAGGATCACCGCTCCACTCAATATAATTATTAGATCCTTTCCTTAATACAAATGGTTTTTTGAAAAAGGATTGGAAAGTAAAAAGATAGTTTCCTTCATCAATGTTATACCGGCCATTGATGGTCAGGGGGTCGGTGGTTCCCGAATGAATAGTCAGGATGCCGGAACCCTTGCCCTTGATGATATCACCGGTTAGTTCATCCAATATCACTTCCATATTCACCATCGGATTGGCAGTAAGGGTGATATCGTATTTCAGGTTGGAAGCTGCTCCGCTCAATGCGGCTGGGTTCATCTCAGTACCGTATTTCTTTTCTACCATAAAGGCAGCCTGGCTGCTATGTCTTGACGAGGAGGGGGGCAGTGTGATATAAGAACTGTCGGTTTCAGATGCTTTTACTTCTATCACCATTTGCATGTCTTTCTGTGGCCCTACCAAAACAAAGTTGCCCGAGCCCATGGCTCTGCCATAAAATAACTGGTTGTCATTATAAGTAGTATTCAACAATTCCATTTGCCTGGACTGTGTCTGCACCAGCAGGTCAAAATACAGGTCCATGAACGAATGGTGGGTTATATTCCCTTTTAGCACGGCCACATTGCCAAACCGGTCGCGCAGTTTTATCCCATTCAGATCGATCTCGTTCTTTTTCAGTTCAATTTCAGTATCATCAATCTTATAGGTTACCTGGGTAAAATTCACTTTAAAGCTCGCGTCCTTCAGCCGGGCCTTGGCCAGGTAATCACGGTCGCTTCCTTCGCCTACAATATCTACATCACCCGTTATATATCCCTGCAGGTCGGAGAATAATAATCCGATAAAGCGCTCCAGGAATTTTAATTGAAAGTTCTTTGGATGAAGCGAGATCCTGTCACGAAATGTATTGGCCGAATCTTTCAGGTCCATGGCCAGGTCAAAATCAATGTGGTGGTCTGGATCAATATTGTTGCCCTTTCCTGTGAGCATGCCTGTTTTGTTATTGTACAGGGCAGCAGCCTGCACCTGGCCAATAGAGTCATTGTCAAAGCGCAATTCATCTGTATGAATGTTGGCCATGACGTTGAACTTATTTTGCGGGTCTTCCACCACTATGTCACCATGCAGCAATCCTTCCAGTCGGTTATGTGGGGTAATAAAAGGAGAGATATCTCCCAGGTTCAGGTTGCGCAGGCTGATGTGCAGGTCGTTCCAGTTGCCAATGGCTGAGGGCTGTGTTCCTATCTGCACCTCCTGGTTCGATTCCTTTAGTAACAATTGCCCCTGCACAATGGTATTTCTCCTGAAATTCAATTCTCCTCCCTGTTCAATAGACCAGTTCTTCCCATTTAAAACGAATGAAGAAGGGTTGAACAAAACAGAAAGACCATCGCTAAAAGTTTTGATCTGTGCTGAGATATCTGCCTGGTTAATGGTTTGATTGGCCAGCGTATTCACCTTTACTTCCGACACATCATTTTGTGCTTCTATAGTAAAAGTGGTCTGTGGGAACATTAACGTCTCACTGACCACGGCATTATTTACCTGCCCGGTCAGGGTTAACTTTTGAAAGTTGCCTGTGCCTTTTAATTGCACGTCAGAGAAACTGAACTGGCGGTAAGCAAAATAAGGAATATCAGCATCCACATCCATGGTATTAGCGGCGGTGTTCAGAGCACCGGTAATGTGGCTGTTGTTAAAGCCTGTAAGACTGGTGTCAATGAGCCGTATGTAATCTTCTACCACACCTGTGGTGATATTAAAAGTGAAGGACTGTGGTTTTGTATTCTTTGGAGGTCGGATGTAAGAAGGATAATACCGGCTTAAAAAAACTGTAAATGCAGCAGGCAGGCTATTCAGGTCAAAGTTCCCGGTGATCACCGCATCAAACTCATTGCTATTTAACCTTAGTGTTTTTACACCATCAATATAATGAGAGGAAACCACCAGCGAATCAAAACTCAATCTTTTACCATTATTCAATAAGGTGGCATTGCTGATTCTTGCATTTCCAAGCAGGCTGGATAAAGAATTGCCCTGCAGGTTCAGGTCAAAAGCACCACTAAGCTGCACATCCTGCTGGGATAAATTGAGAGCTTTTAAATTGATGTTGGTGATGTTTGCTTTGGCATCAAAAACCGGTGTTTTGCCAGATAGGTCTATCAGGCCGTTGAGGCTTAGGTCGGCATTGGGATCTTTAATCACGAAATTGCCGTTGAATTTACGGTTGCTCAGAATGCCTTTGGCTTTAATATTCTGATAAGTGTAGCCACCAAACCCAAACCGGTGAACATTGCCATCCACCTTCATGTCCAGGGTATTCCAGTCAAAGCCTGACCCATTCACCGTTCCATTAAAATCAACTATGCCTAACTGGGAGCTATTTAAAAACCGACCCAATTGAAAACCTGGAGTAGATATTTTGCCTGAATATATCGCGTCTCCTTTAGAAGGAAACTTCATGTTCAGGTCCGTAGTGAGCGTACCCAGGGCTGTATTGATGGTGCCATAGGTAACGAAATTATTGATGAAGCCAGTGTAAGAACCGGCAAAGCGCAAATATCCTAATGCTTTTAGGTTGGGAGAATTGATGTTCCTTAGCGCAGGAATGAAATTCACTGCATCGGCATAAGTGGTTCTAAGATCTTTTGCCTCCACATTGATCAATGTCTCGTTTATATTGGGCAGGCCTACCATGCTTACATTTCCATTGATATAAGTCTTGTCCCCGGCCCATAACTCCAGGTCACGGCCATTCAGGGCATCCACGGATCCCTGTACCTTCCCATTGATCCTGATAACCCTATTCCAGTCTTTCACGTCGGGGGCAAAAAAGGCAATGTCATCGCTGGCCAGGGAGGCATTGGAAAAGTTGGCCTCCATGATCACATCGTGCACAAAGTTCTTCATGCCTTTTTTGAAGTTCATGGAAAAGTAATTGCCCAGTACACTCTTATTGGTGCGCAGATCCAGGTTTTCAAAAACCATGGCCCCCGGCTCAAAACGGGTATCCGCTTTCAACCTTCTTACAATCAGCCCGCTTCGTTCCCTGGCAGAAATATCTGCTCTTCCCCTGATGGTATCATTGGCCCAGCCCACGTTTTTAAAGTTGCCATTGATGCTGCTGAAGTCCAGGTGCTCCCCATCAAAAACCCCTGGCCCCGCCAGTTTGCTTTCATTGTCTGATCTGAACCTGCCATTGGTAATATTGACAGCACTCAATAATAAGGTCCATTCGGGCGGAGAGGAGCTCTTTTTGGTACTGGTATCTTTAGTGGATGGCTTGAGGCCTTTATAGGAAAAAGTGGAAAAATAAGGATCCACAAGGTCCAGGCTTTTGATGTCAAGGGTTTTACCTGTCAGGGTGATCTGCCTGGCATCCATGTCCAATGACTTTACCTTGACTACCATGTCATTGCCTGTCCAGGCATCTTTCTGAACAAAGGATACATTATCCAGTTCCACCTTTTTCAGGTCAAACTGGATGCCCGAACTTTTCTTGGTGGAGGTATCGGAGGAAGCGAAATATTTCCCAAGGAAGTTGTAATTCCATGTAGAGTCCTTCCGGTTAAAGTTGACGATGGCGTCTGACAGCCCAATATATTTTAGTTCAGCCTTATCCTTGAAAAAGAACCAGTCAGTGATCAACACTTTCACTGTGCCGGCATACATCAGGGTGTCTTTGTTCTGGTCTTCAATAAATACTCCCTGCAGATCCATTTTATCAAAAAAATGAAAACGGACATGGTGAATACTGATGTGGGTTTTCAAATCCCTTGATAGCTTTTGGGTTACCTGCCGGGTCAGCCAGTTCTGGCCCCAATCAGTTTGCAATAGTCCAATGACCACCAGGATCACTAATAGAATAGCGAGCAGAACCCGGCTGAATATTTTCGCAAACTTTCTCAGGGAAGAATTTTTAATATTTGTAAAAGTAGCTAATCAGTAAGTTAAGACCAATTTGAAGCCATTTGGTTGTATCAAATAAATGTGAAATGCGGATGAATGGTCTTTCAAAAGGCATTTATGACCTGCATCATTAAATTTTTATCTTCTGTAAATGATCTTCGGGCGTGCATCAAAGAAAAGCATGGTTGGCTTTTAACTTTATAAGCGGATAAACCAATCAGCCTATCTTCGCACCGCAAATAATATTTCTCACACATAAATTTTAATCATCAATGAAAGTTACAGTTGTAGGCGCAGGAGCTGTAGGAGCTACCACGGCCGATAACATTGCCCGTAAAGAACTGTGTGAAGAGCTGGTGTTGCTGGATATTAAGGAAGGTCTTGCTGAAGGAAAAGCTCTTGATATGACACAAACTGCTGCCTTGCTTGGTTTTGACACCAAGATCACAGGAAGCACCAACGACTATTCCAAAACAAAAGGTTCCGATGTAGTTGTCATCACTTCAGGACTTCCACGTAAGCCAGGCATGACGCGTGAAGAATTGATAGGTACCAATGCCAATATCGTTAAAGGTGTTACCCAAAACATCCTTCAATATTCTCCGGATGCTATCATTGTAGTGATCAGCAATCCTATGGATACAATGACCTACCTCACCCTGCAATCTAGTGGTGTGGCCAAGAATAAGATCATTGGTATGGGTGGTATCCTGGATAGTGCGCGCTTCAAATGCTATTTAAGCATGGCATTGAATTGCTCTCCCAATGACCTGAATGCAGTTGTCATCGGCGGACATGGCGATACCACTATGATCCCTCTTATTCGCTATGCCACGTGGAATAGTGTTCCTGTAACTGAATTCCTGAGTGCTGAACAACAACAAAAAATCGTAGCTGATACCATGGTGGGTGGTGCTACACTTACCAAACTGATCGGTACTTCAGCCTGGTATGCTCCTGGTGCGGCTGGTGCTGCATTGGTAGAAAGCATTGTCAGAGATGAGAAGAAGTTATTCTCTTGCTGCGTATCCCTGGATGGTGAATATGGCCAGAAAGATATCTGCCTGGGTGTTCCCGTGGTTTTGGGTAAGAACGGCTGGGAAAAGATCATCGATTATAAATTGAATGGCGACGAGCAGGCAGCCTTTAACAAAAGTGCTGATGCTGTACGTAACATGAACGATGTGTTGAAGACGCTTTAATCTACATTATTTTATATTACCGGGCCGTCACTTCATTCTTAAAGTGACGGTCTTTTTTTTGCCCCAACACTCTTTAATCAATTAAGTGTGACCTACCTGTTTTCTATATACCTGCTATCAGTCTTCTCCCGGGCAACTTTCGCCTAAAGCCGTAGTATCTCCGTATTGAACCCGTATAAAACCCGTTCTTTCCCTGTTTGCGTACGGGTATAGTACGGGTTTAGTAGGAAGAAATAATGAGTATATAAAGGCTTTAACCGGGAGTTGCCTGCCGGTTGCTGGCAAGTTTTCATTCAGTTAACAGGTAGAAGGTTGCCAGCCATTATAGATAGTAAGTAAATAGCAGCCAGGCTATACAGCGGCTGTAAGCGATGGAGTACTTTCGAATGATGCTTTTAATAAACCACCAGCTTTTGGTGAAAGATCTTCTTGTCTTCCGAAATGATCTTAATAATATACATGCCTGCCTTGAGCTGTAGCGCAGGCAAAGGCTCGATCATGTTTTCCACCCATAGCTGGTTGATCATGCTGCCATTCATATCATACACAACCACTGTATATTTACCTGGTTCCCCTGTTTGCATATAGATAGGTTGCATGGCCCTGGCTGGATTGGGATAGACCAGTACAGGATTGCCCGGCAGGTAAAATACTATATCAACAGGACTGGTAATGGTTTGGCCATTCGTAAGCTGAATGACCATCCTGTAATAATTGGCACCCTGGATCAATGTACTGTCAATAAAATTTATAGAAAGGGAGGTGGGTGATTGGATTGTTTGAATGGTTTGAAATCCTGTAGCGGTTTGTTGCTGGAACTGGATGGCAGAAACATTATACAACGATCCTAATTCAGCCGATAAATAAGCCTTATCCTTATCCGTTAGGTAGGTAAAGAAAGTGCGCAGGTAACAACCCACTCCCTGGGTGGTATAATTAATCGTATAGCTGCGCAGGCCGGTTTTGTTACCTATTACAGGCGTTACAGCATAGAATAGAGAGGGGTGATCTGTCTTGTGAAAAACAATAGAAGTATCTGACGTCAGTTGTAAGGGTTCCAGGTAACTATTTCCCAGGGTATATAGCTGGTATTGAGGAACCGGTAGCTTGTTCCACGACAACAAGAACGAATCCTGGCAATTAAAACCCACATTGAGATTCAGTGGACGGGAGATGACAAAGCTATCACTGGTGAATACCTGGTTAGTGGAAGGTATGGTCAATCGCAATTGGGCTTCTGTTATAGTATCCGGCACTAACCATTTATAATATTGCTCCTCCGTGGCCACGGGGGATATAGTTTTCCATGATGTGCCGTTAATCGAGTATTCAATATTGGCGGTAGTGGAGATATTGGTTTGCCACCGGATGGTAGCTACGTTGGCTGCGTTCAAGACTACTGACGTGGAAGGGTAGGTCCATATGAATGATTGAGCTGAATCCACCTGCCATGCAATGGCAAAGTCCTGGTGATCTGTTTGTACGGTGCCGCCTTTCACTTCTATGGTATAATCGCCCTCCTGTGGATCATCAATGGTGATTTGCTCTACTACATTAAGGGTATCTTTCTTCCGGGTGGCGGGTTCTTTCAAGGCAGTAATATTGGCAGCACTATTCAATACCCATGGCAGCCATTGCAATGAGCTGGAGGAGTTTGTAAGCTTCAGATCCAGGTCATTTACCAAAGCTTTAGATGCATTGGCTGCTGCGGCAGTGTCGGTCCATACCAGGGAGAGCTTAAGCAGCTTTGTGTTGGCAGGCACATGAATGGTATAGGAACGCTGTTCTCCCTGTTTTACTGTTCCTTGCAGGTAAGAATGGTTGGAAATGGTACGAAGGGCATTATAGGCATTCAGGCTTCCGTATCCTGAGCTATAATCAGGACCTTTATTGTCTATATCATCAGCGCTGTTCAACAGGATGGCTTTTACTAATGCTGCCGTGGGAACCGAATCATGATGATTTGTTTTATAGGCCTGTTTTAACAATGCCGCGGTGCCAGATGTTAATGCTGCGGCACCAGAACTGCCATCTTCACCGTAGGCCACCAATTCTGGCTTTATGCGGCCATCATAGGCAGGTCCTTTTGAGCTTAATGGCATGACATGATTAAAGGAATCAGTGGAACCCACCGTTATAATGTTCTTGGCCATTTTAAAACTTCCGGTAAGATTGGCAAAGCTGTCAATACCGGAATAAGGTCCAGAAGAAGAAGTGACATTTCCTGAGTTACCTGCAGAAAATACATGCAACAGCGAAGGGTTATTATAAACGCTTATGTCATAAGCCCTGGCATCAGCACCATAATAATTTTCCACCCCGGTGCCATAAGAATGATTTTGTATAGAGATCTTATACTGTTGATATACTTCATCCGCATCTGGCAGTAAGGTGACAAAGCTGGAAGATGTGATCTTTGCTGCGGGGGCTGCACCTATAGCATACATGGACGAATTAGCCCCGCCTGCCACTATAGTAGCCATGATGGAAGCATGCGAGGTTTGGTTGGGAGCACCGACACCACTATTGAAATATCTTCCTTTCCAATCAATATCCAAAGAGTCCAGCTGCTGTTCTTTTATAGATATATTGATGCCCTTTCCATTGATGCCGGGAAACTGGTCGTGAGCCAATAATATTTTATTCAGGGAAAGCTCAAAAGCCCCGGTGGTCAGCTCTTGTTTTGGCTTCCTGAGCAGGTCGGCAAATTCAATATTTTGGTTTTGAAGTAAGTTATTTATTTCATTAGCCGGGATACGCATAAGAATGGCACCTGATGAAAGATGCCTGCCAAGTAAACGGCCTTTATTGTTAGTTCTGCTAAGGACAGGGTTATTTTTAACTGTACAAATGATATCAATACTATCTGCTGTATTTGTGGTGATGGCTTGTTGAAGTTTAGGAGAGAACTTCTGTTTTGTATAGGTCTTTTCCTGGGCTATTGCCCAGGCAGAAATAAGAAGGATTAAAAAGAAAAGTACAGGCTTTTTCATATGTGCCCTACAATATTACTGCCTTAGGGGTATTAAATTGATTTATAGATCATTAGTGTTTATACTTAGGAGAGTTTCTATTTTAAACTTAACTGCAACAAGGTTGCCATAATTTATTTTAACAGTTTTTAACAATTAGTAATTTAAGCCAACAATTACGGTTTTACACACACTGAACTATTTACATGAAAAGTACCAATTACCCTACTACAGTTGCATTAGTCATCAAAGTACCTCAACCAAATTAATGTTGTTTAATCAAACAAGCAGATCCTGATAGGATTCTTCACCTTTAAATACACACATACAGATGAAAACAATTTTGAAAGCATTTGCCGCTTCTGGTTTAGTGGCATTATTAGTGGTGGGATGTAAAAAAGAATCCCAGACCTCCACAGAAACCAAACAGATTTCACAGGAAACATTGAATAAGATTCAAAGCCTTGGCTTTGGAACTTCAGATGTAAGAAAAGTAGATGAAGGGTACCTGGTAGAGGGTGATATTGTATTAACGGAAGAAAACCTGGACAATGTGCCGCCAATGGGTATATTAAGAGTAGGTACATCAGAACAGTACAGGACTACCAACCTTGTTACCAAGCTTCCAAGAACTATCACAGTTACTACCACAGGGTTGACACAACCATATATTGATGGTACCATCCAGACAGTGTCAAGGTACAATGCTTTGAACCTGATGATCAAATTCCAGTATGTAAGTTCCGGTACTGCAGACATCACCATAGTAGGATTCAACCAGGGACCATCTGGTGGATATATTACTTTGGGTTCTTCAGGTTTTCCAACCAAGAGGGGCGATCCATACAGCCAGGTGAAAATGAATACCAATCAATACGCTTATGGTACCAATCCTGATCCGAAATATGTAGGATCTGTAATACAGCATGAGATCGGCCATTGCATTGGCTTCCGCCATACAGACTATATGGACAGGAGCTATAGCTGCGGTGGTGCTGCCTCTAACGAGGGTGCCAGCAATGTAGGCGCTGTTCACATTCCCGGAACGCCCACAGGTCCTGATGCCAACTCCTGGATGTTAGCATGCTCTAATGGAAGGGACAGAACATTCAATGCAAATGATAAAACAGCTTTGAGCTATTTATATTAATCCAACAGTTTTCCTAACAATTAAACAAAGAACACACACACATGAAAAAAATCGTGATGCCCTTTGCAGTAGTATGCTTTACTGCGCTGACCTTTGTTG
>JAEZLJ010000076.1 GCA_023415275.1 Bacteroidota bacterium | reverse complement strand
ATGTGTACGCTTCAGGCAATGAGCTGGATAAAGACCGCAGCAACCGTTTCACCTACAAGGAAAATATCAATGCCGGCTATATCAACTACAACCGTCCATTTAAAGGTTTCATGATCCAGGCTGGTCTTCGTGTAGAGAACACCGTTACAGACGGTACTTCCAGGGGCCAGAAGAAAAGCGGTACTGACTATGTAGGTTATGATTCCACTTTCGAACGCAATTACACAGACCTGTTTCCAAGTGCTGCCATTACATTCAATAAGAACCCTATGAGCCAGTTGAGCCTGACCTATAGCCGCCGCATTGATCGCCCGGCCTACCAGGACCTGAACCCATTTGAGTTCAAGCTGGATGAATACACCTTCATGCGTGGTAACATCAACCTGCGACCTCAATATACCAATAGCTTTGGCATCACGCATACCTATAAGTATCGCCTTAACACAGCGCTGAATTACAGCCATGTGAAGAATATGTTTGTTCAGTTGCCGGATACTACAGAGAAGACAAAGAGCTTCCTGTCAAAAAGAAACCTGGCTACGCAGGATGTGGTAAGCTTCAACATGAGCTATCCGTTCCAGTACAAATCCTATAGCGTCTTTGCCAACATGAACGCCAACTACTCTCATTATGTAGCCGATTTCGGTACCGGCCGTAAGGTGGACCTGGATGCTTTTGGATTTACCCTGTATGCCCAGAACAGCCTGAAGTTTGCCAAAACCTGGACAGCTGAATTATCAGGATTTTACAATGCGCCTACCATTTACCAGGGAAGCTTCAAAGCTGATGCGCTGTGGGGTGTTGACGCCGGATTGCAAAAGCAATTGTTGAACAATAAGATCAACATCAAGGCATCTGTTAGTGACCTGTTCAACAGCCTGAAATTCAAAGGCACTACGGAGTTTGCCGGACAGAAATCAGAGTTCAGTTCCAAATGGGAAAGCCAGCAGTTCAAGTTGAGCCTTACTTACCGCTTCGGCAACAATGGTGTGAAGGCTGCCCGCCAGCGCAACACAGGTGCTGAGGAAGAAACCAAGAGAGTGAGCAATGGTGGAGGAGGAATAGGCATTGGCAACTGATAAATAAATAATGATCGCAAAAGGAGGTGTATGCCTCCTTTTGCCTTTTTATGAAATGTGAAATTTAATGCTGAAATTTAAATCGCTGACCTGTCCCTTTTGAAAATCATAAACATGAAGTTTGAAAAACGATATAGTTTCTGGAAGATATTCTGGGTGGTGGTTGGCCTGTACACGGTTTTCGGGTTGATAGGCATCCTGGCAGTTTCACTGATACCTAAAGAGGCCAATAAGCTTTCTTCCATCTTTACATGGAGAATAGCGGTGAAAACAGTGCTGAGCGTCATGTTCGCCACGGTCTTTTACTACGCCAGCATCAACTACTATTACCACCTGATTACTTTAAAAAAGAAGCTGATCCACTTCGTCAGGTTTTCTGTGATCTTAGTACTTTTCAGCTTTGCCTACCATATTGCTTCCCATTACCTGTTTCCTGAATCTACAGGCGAAAATGATGCAACGGCTGCCCTGGTGGTCTTTGGCATTTCCATCAATACCATATTCTTCCTGGGGGTTTCGCTGCTGATAGCCTACCTCACCAACCTGCGCGATCAGCAAAAGCAGCACAAGGTGTTGGAAGCACAAAAGCTGCAGCTGGAAATAGAAAAGTCGCAGGCCAATTTCAACTTCCTGAAAGCACAGATCAATCCTCATTTCCTGCACAATACCCTGAACTTCCTGTATGCCAAATCACTGCCCTATTCTACAGAACTTTCGGAAGGCATCCTTACCCTTAGCGATATCATGCGCTATGCCCTGAGCGAGGGCAATGCCAAAGATGGAAAGGCGCCGCTGAAAGACGAGATAGAGCACGTACGTAATGTCATCAAGATCAACCAGCTTCGGTTCAGTAATAACCTGAAAGTGCACTTCGATGTGGAAGGTGTGGTAAACGGGGCCCAGATCATTCCCTTTATCCTCATTACACTGGTAGAGAATGCATTCAAGCATGGCGACCTGAAAAGCGCGGAGCATCCTATTGTCATCAAACTTAAAGTAGACCATGATAGCCTGTATTTCTATTGCCAGAACAAAAAGAAAACAGGACCTAAGGAATTGTCAACAGGAATTGGATTAGATAATATCAAAAAACGTCTCGACCTTGCATACAATAGCCATTACGAGCTTCGCATCAGGGACGAAGCCGAGATATATACCACGGAACTAACCATCAACCAGTTATGATCAACTGCCTCATAGTAGACGATGAACAACATGCCATAGACATCCTGACCCATTATGTGTCGCAAACCCCGCAATTAAATTTGGTAGGTAGTACCACCAATCCCATCGAGGCACTGCAACTGGTAACCACGCAAAAAGCTGATCTTGTTTTTCTCGATATACAAATGCCTGAACTGTCAGGTATCGATTTCATCAAGGCATTGAACGGCCAGGCCAAGGTGATACTCACTACCGCCTACAGTGAGTTTGCCCTGGAAAGCTATGAGCTGGATGTGGTGGACTACCTGTTGAAGCCCATCCGCCTGCCCCGTTTCCTGGCGGCTGTTCAAAAAGCGGTAAAGGATCTTGGCGAAGAGGACCTGGCAACGGTGCCGCTGGCAGCAGAAGATGATTACATATTTGTGAAGACGGAATCAAAAGGCAAGCTGCTGAAGATCAACCTGGCCGATATTGATTACATAGAAGGCATGAAGAATTATGTGGCTATCTACCGCGGCGGTCAAAAAACGCTGGTGTACACCAGCATGAAGGAGATAGAAGAAAGGCTGCCTTCACCTTTATTCATCCGTGTGCATAAATCATTCATCATCCCCATCTCGCGCATCTCGGGCATTGAAGGTAATATGGTAAAGCTGGAAGGTGTTACCGCGGAGATCCTGATCGGCGACAGCTACAAGCCCGACCTCATGGAGATCATCCGTCATAAAATGATACAGTAAACCCTGTGGTTATTCTTTCTCTTTTAATACTTCGCCAAAGAAATTGCCGCAAACAGGGCAATAGATCTCTATAGCCTGGGGCAGGTATTCAAAGCCTTTATCTGTTTCGTATCCCCGGCCGCTCCAGCCGCATTCCTCGCAATGCAGTTCCTTTCTTTCCAGTGAAATGAAATCAAAGTTTGAATGTTCGTTCATATAGCCAGGTATTCAAATAGCATTCCCGGGACGGAGAAGAAGGCAAAAGTCAAAAGTAAAAATTAAAAAAGGAGGGAGTGGAAAATGAAAAATGTAAAATGTAAAATGGAAGAGAGGTTGACAAGTTGAGGGGTTGACAGGTTGACAGGGGATGAGCATGTTTGTCTTTAACGTGTTTTGTTAGGATCACTTTGCCGGTAGCATAAAATATTGCCTTCCATGGCGTGCCCTCGGAACGACTGGTGGTTACCAAGTTGGTATCCGGCAGAACTTGCTGCTACCTGGTAGCATGCTGTTTACCACTTCCTCAATAGCAACACCCTATTTCCTTCCTATCTACCCCCTACCTGCGGTATAGTAGCGGTATAGATACTGCGTGGTGATCACGCACTAAGTATAGCGTAAATAGGAAGTTAATAGCTAGTTGACTGCCCTTTGCCTACACGGTACATCTATGTCCCCCAACTCCTGACTCCCGACTTCCGACTACAGACTCCCGACTAACCCTCCCGGCCAAAAGCGGTCATTTCCGGCCAAATCGGCCATAATCGGCCATGGTGTTTGATTGAGCGGATAGATTAAATCATCTTGCAGGTAAATAAATCCAATATCATATGGCAAAGCAAGTAGGACATATAAAGGCAGTAGGCACAGTAGATGACAATGTGAACTTTTACTATAGTGAACTGGATGGGTATTTAGCCAGGTTATTACCTGGAGTGGACACTAAACGCTTTTGGAATGATCCCGCCTTTGAAGGTAGCAGGAGGAGTGCTGAAAGATTTAAGCAGGGTAATATCATGTCTTCCATACTATACCGATTTGTAAGCGTAAAGAGAAGATATACGCATTTGTTCAAACAGGTAAGGACACTATCACTGATATGCCTAAAGCAGGGCATGGAAAAGAAAGAGGTTTTCAGAGCTTTATTCAACTTCCTGGAAGAGCAGCAGCGCATATCCCTTTCCCGCGAGCAGCTTGATTTATTGCTGCACTCTTTTGATCAAGAACTAGCTACCAGGCTCAATGAGCCAAAGAAAGAGAAGGTAAAGAAGCTTAAGAACAAACTTGATATCAAGGTATCTAAACCCTTATCAGAAGAGGATATAGAGTTCTTAGAGCTCTATATGGAGGATTATGACTGGACCATCAGGTTTGAAGGGGAGTTTCCGCCTAATTACCTGGTACCATTGTTCCTTCTCAAGCATGCAGCATAGGCAAGTTTCTGGTTTTTGGTTTTTTGTTTATGGTTTTTTAGTTCGAAGAGTAATATTTATTGCAGACATTCCTATACCTCTATGAGTTTAGGGGGGTTTCTCCTTGTCAACTTTTCAACTTGTTAACCCGTCAACTATTTTTCCATTTTCCATTTTCCATTTTCCATTTTTCATTTTTCATTTTTCATTTTCCATTGCCTATTCCATCTACCATTTTTGAATTTTTACTTTTGCCTTTTGACTTCTCCTGGCTGTCCGCCCGGGGTCTGCCATTGTGCACTGGCCTTAGCAGCCAGGCGGCGACCCTGAGGTGATTGGAAGCATAAGGTTTGTTTAATTGAATAGATTTGAAGAGTAGGTTACTCATTTATACTACCGGTTAACCATTCTGCATTTTGTTTGTTATCGAAATAACCCACGAGGCGTACCTACGGCACGCTATAAAGCTCTCTTCTTTTTCTACTACTACCAACAATATGTCCCTACGGGACATGGTAAAGGAGTGAAAGCATTGCCAGTTGATTCGAAGATCATTTGCAATCAATTCATTTGTAAAAGCCGGTCCTTGTTCCCCTCCGGCAAACCTGGCTGGATTGAAAATAAGTGAGTTACTGTCGACGAAGGAGACACCTGGAACTGCGTGAGGGCGAAGTAATAGAGGGCAAAAGGTACTGCCACCTAAGGTTTTTCCATTTTCCATTTTTCATTTTCCATTGCTCTCCCCTCTTCTGAACAATAATGAACAGGTATTTAAAAATTTGAGTATGTAATTTTATTGCCATATTAAAGAAGCCGTTGAAACCACAGGCTTCGCCTTTACCACGTCCCATTCCTTGATCAACCGAAACTAAACTGACGCTTATGAACCCCCAGTGGTACGTTCTCTATACCCGGCATGGATGGGAAACCAAGGTAGCCGGTCGCCTCGCTGACCAACAACTTGATCATTATTGTCCGCTTACCAGGCTGGAAAGGCCCGGCAGGCGCAAGCATACAACGGGGGCATTGTTCCCTTCCTGGGTGTTTGTGAAGGCCGACAGCTCACAATTACCCGCCATCAGGCAGTTAAAAGGTGTAGTGAACCTGGTCTATTGGCTGGGCAAGCCCGCTACCGTTCCTGGAAATGAGATGATGGCTATGATGGATTTTGTGAACAGTCACACCGATATCATCATGGACAAGCCTGGGGTTTCATTGAATCATGCCCCACAACAAACTGTGCCTCTTTCTATTGCCTCGCTGGACCAATACCAACTGGAAACCCTGTTGATCCCCTCGCTGGGAGTTTCTTTGTCAGCTATGGTGAAGCTGCCGGTGCTGGAGCTGGTGAATGCTGCCACGCCCATGCCTGCCAAGCTGCCTGCGCTGCGCTATGCCATGAGTTAAATCCTTGAAAGGACCTGGGTCCGTACTCATTTTTTTATTGCAAGGGTCTTTTGCTTCATTATTAATAAATGTTACACAGTGCCGGTTCCTATCCTTTAGCTGGTTTGTTCCTCATTACTGCGTTTGGCAATGCGACAAAAATTGGTTAAGTTTGGTAAAAATGTCGCATGAAAGAAAAGGTGGGTGCTGCCCGTAAAACAATGAGTGCTGCAAAGACAACGAAGCACCTGAAACCGGTCTTGAGTGACCGCGCAGGGAAACCTGTGTCGCAAGGGCAGGGACGTAAGAAAGCGCGATTGACTGCTGTTCCTGATGGAAAGGATAGGCATCAAAAGGTGCAGCCAGGTGAGGATGCCAGGATGACCATAGGTTACTGGCTGGGCACTAACGCTGTTGACTCATCGAAAGTGGAGTCGGATTTTGATGTGATCGAATGGGGAGCGCAGGGCGTTACCAAGGCCTCTATTGACGATCTCACCGCTCATATGGGCATTACCAGGAAAGTAATGGCTGAAGAGCTGTTGGGCATGTCGGTAAAGACCCTTGAAAGAAAAACGCCCAAGGAAAAGCTGGATCAGCAGGTTTCTTCCCACGCCATAGAAATAGCTAAAATTATGCAGCATGCCTGGGAAGTGTTTGGCGATGAAGAAAAACTAAGGCGCTGGATGAATAGGGAAAACAGGGCTTTGAATGATCTGAAGCCTGTGTTGCTGTTAAAAACGCTGACAGGCATTAATATGGTGAATGATATTTTGGGCCGCATACAGGAAGGCATATATAGTTAACTGTTATGCTGGTTTACCGCATTGTTCAAAACAGGGCACGCACTCATGACCTGAGTGGTACAGGTGCCTTTCAATATGGGGGTCGCTGGAACAGTAAGGGCACTTACATGTTGTACACTTCTGAGAACAGTTCCCTGGCTTACCTGGAAAGTTTAGTGCATGTTGATCCCCTTGATTTGCCACCGCACCTCTTTATTCTGACCATTGAAGTGAATGACCGGTCGCCATTGTTGATGGTGCCGGACAGGGCCTATCCTGCCGGTTGGTTGCAGCCGGGGCTTCATGAGAATAAGGAAATGGGTGACAGGTACATGGCTGAGAACAAGTATATAGGGATCAAGGTAAGGTCGGCTGTGAATACCATGGAATATAATTGTTTGCTCAATCCATTATTCCCGGATTTTAAAAACCTGGTTACCGTGGTGGCTGTACATGAGGTGGAGATGGATAGGAGGTTGAGGAAGTAGTTTGTGGAAAACTTGCTAAGGAGAAAAAACTACAAGCGCTGGAAGTGAGATTGCCAGGACAAACATACTAACCTGTTATTGCGGTCGCATATCATTTGAGAATCAGATTCCTCCTTCGTCGGAATGACAAGGCTAGAGTGTGGTTGGTTGCAGTCAGTACTTGGGTTTGAGTCTCTTCATCAGCATTGATTATTATCTAGCGTATTCAGACTAGTTGCTTACAGTAATGAAACTTGAGTTTGTCATGTCGACGAAGGAGACATCTGGAAACTGCATAAAGGCGGCCCAATAAAAATTTAAAACTGATTGCTTTATTATAAGGTCAAGCAAAGTCATAATGAAGATCATCCTTCTTTTCTTATGATCTCTTAATTACCTCTTTTGGTGGCCAGCAACCGCATATTTCTTTGTTCAAAAATTCAAGGCTTGGATTCAATTCATTGATCAATTTCATTTTCTTTTCTCTTCGCCAGGCTTTGATCTCTTTTTCACGGGCAATAGCATTATTGATGTATTGGTGAGGTTCATAGAATAATAAGTAATAAACATGGTACCGGGAAGTAAATGAATTCGTTTTACCACTATTAAAATAATGCTCTGAAAGCCGCTGCTGTAAGTCGTTCGTGACTCCTGTATACAATACTGTTTTGGTTTGATTGGTTAGTATGTAAACAAAGTAGGGATGGATGCGCATTTTCTAAATTAGAAATAGAATATATAATGCACAAGGGGGAAATGATTTTATTTCTATTGATTACCGTTTAAAAATTATTAGGTGGAAACAGAACTATTGGAATAGCGATTGATTTGCAATTTCACCAGATTCCTCCTTCGTCGGAATGATCCCGCCTATCGGCGGGACAGTCTGAACTTGGGCTGTAGTGTGTCTTTTGCAGATTAAGACTGACTGCCAAAAATAAACACACTTGAGCTTGTCATGTCGACGAAGGAGACATCTGGAAACTGCATAAGGGTGGTGTAACCAATATTATAGGCAGGTCAATCATGCATACTAATATAGCGGTCGCTTATGTTGATCACCAGATTCCTCCTGCGTCGGAATGACAAGGTCAAAAACAAATTGATTATAGTCAGTACTTGGGCTGTTGCTTGCTCTTACGCATTCAAACTAGCTGCAATAAATAAACACTCATTCCTTTGTCATGTCGACGAAGGAGACATCTGGAAACTGCATTAAGACGGTCTCGTTAATTATATTATTAGTTCGAATATGTTTACTTGTTATAGCGCTACTTTAGCCTATGTCACCAGATCCCTCCTTCGTCGGGATGATCCCGCCATTCGGCGGGACAGTCAGTACTTGGGCTGTAGAAGCCAAATTGCACATCCGGCCTAACAACCATTGTAAAGAACCAAAAAGGGTAGACCCCGGCTGGAAGGTCTTTCTTTAAAACCCTTTGTTCATAAACGAATGACTGCCATCCAAAATGACTCTCCGACCTAAAAAACCAGAAACTATAAACCATAAACCATAAACGGCCCCTGGGCTCCTAACTCCGGACTCCCGACTAAATCTTCGTGCTCCTTAGCGTCTTCGCGTCTTAGCGGCCCAAAAACTATTTAATATGTAATATTTAAGATTTAATATTCGAGTGAACTAATTTTAATCTTTTACTATTCTTAATTCCTTTCTTTTATCCTTATTAACTTTTTAACTTTCCTCTTCGTGCTCCTTAGCGTCTTCGTGTCTTAGTGGCCCTTCTCTACTTCTGAACAACAATGAACAAATAATCATTTCTTGCTATTCCTACCTTCGCCCACTTGAATAGAATGGTATTTTCCCTATAGCTGAACCCTTGCTGATCACGGAACTAAATGAACCCAGGTCCGTATCCTTTTGAAGATGAAAGTTTAATATCCTGACGAATAGGCTGCTATTCTGTAAAAACTATCGTGTGTATGTATAACCGTTGGCTGACAACTTTTCTGCTTTCCATAGGCTTTGCCATTGCCTTCACCAGTTGTGTGAACACCAAAAAGGCCACCTACTTTAATGATATTGCCGACACGGCCATGATCGCTGCTACCAACATACCAGAACCTGTTATCAATAACAATGACCTGCTGTCCATCTCGGTGAGCTCACTCGACCCGCAGTCCACCGTGTTGTTCAATACACCTAACTTACCGGTATCGCCTAATGCTGGCGGTAATAACAATACCTTACAACAAGCCGTAGGCTACCTGGTGAACCGCGAGGGCCAGATCAAATTCCCGATATTGGGCACCTTGCAGGCGGCCGGCCTCACCAAGAAAAGGCTGGAAGAGACCATCACCAAGCAACTGACCGATAAAAAACTATTGTTCGACCCCATTGTGAACGTGCGCTTCCTTAACTACCGCGTGACGGTACTGGGAGAGGTGGCCCGCCCCGGTGTGATCAACGTGCCTTCCGAGCAGATATCCATCCTGGAGGCCATCGGCCAGGCAGGTGACCTCACCATCTATGGCCGCCGCGAGAACATTGCCCTGATACGCCAGGAGGAAGACGGCACACGCACCGTGCACCGCCTCGACCTGAACTCTTCGCAGATACTACGCTCGCCTTATTTCTTTTTACAATCCAACGACGTGGTTTACGTGGAGCCGGGCAAGGCCAAAGCCGCCACTGCCAGCCGTGGACAGCAGTTGCTGCCGTCTATTTTGAGCGGCGTATCCATTCTTGTAGTTATCATTACCAGCATCATCAAATAACCTATGCAGCAAAACCCCATCAAAAAAAATTATTCGGAAGACGAAGAGGAGAACCTCTTCCAGGACCTCCTGTACAAATTTTTGCCCTGGTGGCCCCTGTTCCTGCTGCTGATGGTGCTCGGCGCCGGCGGTGCCTGGTTCTACCTGCGCTACAAGGTGCCTATCTATTCCACCGAGGCTTCTATATTAATAAAGGACGAGAAGAAAGGGATTGACGAATCGGACGCCCTTCAGGCGCTGGACCTGTTTGGCTCCAAGAAGATCGTGGAGAACGAGGTGAAGGTGATCCAGAGCAAAACGCTGGCACAGGAAGTGGTGAAGAATCTGCGTCTCTATGCGCCCATCACCATCGAAGGCCGGGTATCTGACCGACCGGGCTATGTGAATGCCCCCGTGGTGATCAGCGTACAAAATCCTGATTCTATCATCGCTACAAAAGAAAATGTTTATTTCAAATACCTCCCCAGCAAGCAGGTGGAGATCAATGGCAAGGCCTATGCGCTCAATACCTGGATCACTACGCCCAACGCTACGATTCGCTTTGAACCGAATAAATATTTTGTACCTGCCATAAAGGAAGAGAACAAGGAAGAAAAGGAAAAGCCAATGTTCTTCAACCTGGTGCCAGTGAAATCCGCCGCTAATGGCATTATTGCCCGCATGAAGGTGGCCGCCTCCTCCAAGCAAAGCACGGTCATTGACCTGAGCATCACTGATGAAGTGCCACGCAGGGGTGAAGACATCCTGAATAATCTGATTGCTGTTTACAACCAAGCCGCAGTACTGGACAAGAACACACTCGCAGCTAACACCCTCCACTTTGTGGAAGACCGCCTGAAATACGTGGTGAATGAGCTGGACTCCGTAGAAAGCCAGTTAAAGAATTATAAATCACGCAACGAGATCACCGATATCAGCACACAGGGACAGATCTTTTTACAGACCGTGAGCGCCAATGACCAGAAGCTCTCCGAGCTTTCGGTGCAGCTGGCGGTGCTGGACCAGGTGGAAAGCTATGTAAAAGGTAAGAACGGCAAGGGCAATATTGTTCCTTCTACCCTGGGTGTGGCCGATCCTGTCTTGTCTTCCTTATTGGAGAAGCTCTATACCACGGAGCTGGAATACGAGCGCATGCGCAAGATCGTTCCGGAGAACAACCCCAGCGTGGTGGCCCTGACCGACGAGATGGAGAAGATCAAGCCGGGCATAATGGAGAACATCCGCAGCCAGCGCCGCAGCCTGGTAGCCAGCAAGGGCGACCTGTCTGCTACCAACAACCGCTACACATCCATGCTGCGCACCATTCCTGAAAAGGAAAGGGAGCTGCTGGGCATCAGCCGCCAGCAGGGCATCAAGAACAATATTTACACCTTCCTGCTGCAAAAGCGCGAGGAAGCGGCACTTTCCTACGCCTCCACGGTGCCGGACAGCCGCATAGTGGACAGGGCTGAATCTGGAGATGTACCTGTAAGTCCGAAGCGCTCTTTGATTTACCTGATCGCCGTGGTTGGGGCGTTAGGGTTGGGCATTGGCGCCATCTCGGCCAAAGAGATGCTCACGCGCAGCATACAGTCGCGACATGAAATAGAAAAATATACCAGCACACCTATACTTGGCGAGGTGGTACATGCCAAAACCAATTCACCATTGGTAGTAGGTGAAGGCAAGCGCACTGTGATCGCCGAGCAGTTCCGCCACCTGCGTACCTCCCTGGGCTACCTGGGCATCAACTCGAAAAAGAAGAAGATATTATTCACCTCCTCCATATCAGGCGAGGGCAAGAGCTTTGTCACCGCCAACCTGGGCATCTCCCTGGCGCTGATGGGCAAGAAAGTGGTGCTGATAGAGCTTGACCTGCGCAAGCCCAAGCTGGCCGATGCCTTTGGCATTGACCGCAAGGTGGGCATCACCAATTTCCTGATCGAACAAAAAGAAGCGGTGGAGATCATCCGCAATACAGCGGTGAACAACCTGTTCCTGATCCCTTCCGGTCCCATTCCGCCTAATCCTTCCGAGCTATTGCTCAATGGCAGGATACAGGAGCTGTTTGCCTACCTCGAAGGCCAGTTTGACTACATATTAATAGATACCGCGCCGGTTAGCCCGGTCACGGATGCCTATATCTTATCGCCCATCTGCGATGCCACACTGTACCTGGTGCGTGATGGCTACACGCCCAAGGTGTTTGTGCAGAAGATGGAAGACGGCAACAGGATCCATACGCTGAAGAACATGGCCATCGTGTACAATGATATCCAGAGCAAGGGCTTTGGCAAGTATGGATACGGATATGGTTATGGATACGGCTATGGTTACGGGTATGGATACGCGGAGGAGGAAGTGGAAGTGAGGAAGGGGTTAAAGGCGAAGTTGACGAAGATGTTCAATTTGTGAGTTAGAAAGTTGACAAGTTGACAAGTTGAAAGGTTGACAAGTTGACAAGAATCCGCCTACGCTAAAGCTACGGCGGACGAGGAAGGAACCACGGAGGCACGGCGGCACGGAGAGGCACAGAGTAGTTTGTAGTTTATAGTTTTTGGTTTGTGGTTTTTTAGGTGGAAGAATCACTATAGGGTGCAGGCTGTCTGAAGTGGGAAGAGAGATAGGATTTAGAGTTGTCGATAGTCAGGAGTTAGAGAGGGATTAGAGGACGTAAATAAAGAGGAAGAAGTTTCGAAGGAGAAAGGATCATTCTTGTCCAGTCATTGCGAGGAACGAAGCAATCTGATTGGCAGATGACGAAAGGCAAGAGAGAGGGCCACTAAGGCACGAAGACGAATAGGTAGTCGGAAGTCTGGAGTCTGGAGTCGGGAGTCGAAAGGCAGAGTGAAGTTGGTAAGTTGACAAGTTGAGAAAGTAAGCGGACAGGGTCAGAAGAAATACTTCAACCCAAAAGCTGATTGCACTCGATCACAATCTGACCTTGTCATTCCGAGGCACGAGGAATCTTTGGGAATAACAAAGGCGACCATTATAATTATTAAAGAATGTTTGTCCTTGCATCAATAAGGTGAAGAAGGATTAAGTGGGGAAAGTGTTGAGAGGTGAAGTCGAGTAGAGGTTTTAGAATTTGAGCACCTTTCCAGGAAAACATAGAACAATAAGTGAACAGTTACAGGGGAGCCTGTAGGTGACGTGGGCGAAGCCGCGCGAGCGAAGCTCGCAGTCTGGAGGAGGGAGAGGCGGGAGTCTGGGGTTAGAGAGAGG
>JAEZLJ010000069.1 GCA_023415275.1 Bacteroidota bacterium | reverse complement strand
GCTGCGGGGCGTGCGGGTGATCACCTTTTGTTCTATGGCAATGGCAGGGGCCAGGCCTTTTATATAATCTACATCCGGCTTATCCATCCGGTTCAGAAACTGACGAACATAGGCACTCAGGCTTTCGGCATAACGACGCTGTCCTTCTGCAAACAGGGTATCTATAGTAAGGGAAGATTTTCCGGACCCGGAGACGCCCGTCACCACAATGAACTTATTGCGGGGGAAACTGACATCTATGTTTTTCAGATTGTGTACCCGGGCTCCTTTTATAAATATAGAATCCGTAATACCATTGTCCTTTGCCTGTTTTTTAGCCTTTGCTGTCTTTTCTTTCATTATAGTTCCGCAAAAATAAGAACTTGCTAAATAGTTTAGTTTGAACGTTAACAGTTCTTTTAGGAAAAGAAGTCAAGGAAGAGCAATAAAAATTGTGAAAATTCAAAAAGTATTTTATTTTTAGGATAAGAAACAATCCATATTCTATAAAAACACTTAAACACTTCTAGCCTATCGCTTAAACTTCTACTCTGTTTTTTTATTATTTTTTATTCGTCCATATCCGAAAACCGCCTAAACTGTAGGAGTTTATGAATTTATTATCCAGACTGTCTGATCACGAGCTCATCAACTCGTTCACCACAGGTAATGTAAACGCGTTAGAAACCCTTGTATTGCGTCACAAGGAAAAGCTTTACACTTCCATATTCTTTCTTGTAAAGGACAAGTATCTTGCCGAAGATATATTCCAGGATGTTTTTATCCGGATCATTGATACTATCCGTAGCGGACGCTACACTGAGGAAGGAAAGTTCCTACCCTGGGCCATGCGCATTGCGCATAACCTTTGTGTGGACCACTTTAGAAAAGTAAAGCGCACCCCCACTATCAAGAATAGTGATGACCAGGATATTTTCGAGGTGCTTAATTTTACGGAAGATTGTGCTGAGACCAAGATGATCAAGCGCCAGAGCTACAATAGGGTAAGGGATATGCTGGACCTGTTACCTGAAGACCAGCGGGAAGTAATTATCCTGAGGCATTATGGCGATATGAGCTTTAAGGAAATTGCCACTGTTACCAATTGCAGCATCAATACAGCCCTAGGCAGAATGCGCTATGGATTGATCAACCTCAGGAAGATGATGATGCAAAAACAAATAGTTCTGTAAGACCGGAGTCACCGGGAGAAGATATGTCATTCTTATTCTCCCACTACATGCTTGCCGTAGTAGGTTGAATAAGGATGACGCCCAATTAAAAAATGCTCCTTTCCAGGAGCATTTTTTATTATAAGAATGTATAGAATAATTATTGTGCAGGGGCCATATGGTCCACAATAGCCTGCGATACACCTGTGAAGCTGAAACCACCATCGTGAAACAGGTTTTGCATGGTGACAAACCTGGTAAGGTCGCTAAACAAAGTGGTGCAATAGTTAGCACAGTCTTCAGCAGATGCATTGCCCAATGGACTCATTTTATCAGCATAATCCACAAAAGCATCAAAGCCTTTCACCCCGCTTCCAGCGGTAGTACGCGTAGGAGACTGTGAAATAGTATTGACACGCACTTTTTTACGAACACCATAATGGTAACCAAAGCTGCGGGCTACACTTTCCAGTAGGGCTTTGGCATCAGCCATTTCATTGTAATCGGGGAATACTCTTTGTGCAGCTATATAAGTTAACGCCACCACGCTGCCCCAATCGTTTAGAGCATCCATATCCCAGGCCGTACGTAAAACCCTGTGAAGGCTCATTGCAGATATGTCCATGGTCTTCTGGTTCCACTCGTAATTCATCTCAGTGTAGTGCTTTCCTTTCCTCACATTCAGGCTCATACCAATAGAATGCAACACGAAGTCTATCTTACCATTGAAATGCTTTTGTGATTCTTCAAAAAGATTTTTCAAATCATCCATATTCGTGACATCAGCACCAATTACAGGGGCCTGCACCTGTTCAGAAAGCTTATTGATCTCTCCCATGCGAAGCGCAACAGGCGCATTGGTAAGCACGATCTGCGCTCCCTGCTCGTGGCATTTCAGGGCCGTTTTCCAGGCAATGGATTTCTCGTCAAGTGCACCAAATATGATTCCTTTCTTTCCAGCTAAAAGATTATTTGCCATAATGAGTTGATTTTATTGATGCTGCCCGTACACAAATTTTAGTAACAGCCATACAAATATAAATGTATAGACAAAAGCCAAAGCAAGACCGGTGAACATATAGATTAAAAAACGCGTGAAAGAGGTACGCGGAGCTATCTTTTTGACCAATAATTGATTGATAAAGTAAACAGGAATCACCACCAGGACCACAAATGCTATAAATGCTATCAGATCAGGCTTCATGAATGCATTCAATTCATGATCATTTCCCTGGCATTTTCCATAGCGGCTGCTGTAGGCTTTTCACCGCTTAACATTTTGGCTATGGCCACTATGCGTTCATCTGTGTTCAACAAACGCATGCCTGTGGTCACTGCATCATTCTTCAATGCTTTATATACCAGGTAATGCGCATCGGCCTTACCTGCTATTTGCGGCTGGTGAGTGATGCAGAGCACCTGCCTGGAGGCGGCCAGTTCTTTCATTATTGCGCCCACCTGCCTCGCAGCCTCACCGGATATGCCGGTATCTATTTCATCATAAATAAGCGTGCGCATATTCATGGACTTAGCCACCAATGATTTGATACAAAGCATTAACCTGCTCAATTCACCACCGCTTGCCACCTTCCTGATAGGTTGAAACTGGTTGCTTTTATTAGCATCAAATAAGAAGACCACATCATCAATGCCATGATTATTCAATGGCACTTTTTTGATCTCCACCTTCAGGCGAGCATTGGGCATGCCTACAGGGCCCAGTAATTTATTTACCTGTTGTTCCAGGGGCTTTACCTGCGCATGACGGGCAGCCGATATCTTAGCAGCTAATTCTTCTGTCTCCTGTAATAGCTGCTCGTGCTTTTTCCCGGCTTTTACTATGGCATCATCTATATTTAAAACCTCCTGCAACCTGGCATTGAGGTCAGCGTGAATAGCAATTAATTCATTGGTGGTTTTCACCCCATGTTTCTTCAACAGCTTATAGCCTAAGGAAATACGGTCATTGATCTTATCAATGGTAGAAGTATCGGACCCAATATGATTGTTGATCCTTTCCGTCTCATCTGCAATGTCCTGCAGCTCCAGGTAAGAGGATTGAATACGCTGCACTAATTGAGGAAGTTCAGGGTGCAGGTCAGCATATTGCTGCAGTTGGCTGCTTAATGCTTTGAGCCGCCTTATTAAAGGGGCTTCGTCTTCTTCCAGTTCAAAATAGGTTTTAGTAAGTGCGTTCTTAATCCCTTCTGCATTAGTGAGCATTTTCAATTCAAGATCCAGGTCTTCCAACTCATTTTCACGAAAGCCTGCTTCGTCCAACTCATTGAATTGAAACTGGTGGTAATCGAATTCCTTTTCAAAGCGGCTTTTTTGCTCTGTAAGGTTCTCCAATTCGCGGGCAGCAGAAAGTAGGTCTGAATAAACCTGTGTATATTTTTTAAGATGCCTGGCATTGCCACCCAGCACATCCAATACTTCTCTTTGGAAATCCGTTTGTCCAAGCTCCAATGTATCAAATTGCTGGTGAAGATCTACCAGCAAACTGCTTAATTGATTTAATTGTCCCAGATTGACAGGTGTATCGTTAATAAAGGCCCTGGACTTTCCATTAGCGGCAATTTCCCTGCGCACCGTTAATTCATCAAGTACATCCAGTTCGTTGGCTTTGAGAAAGCTGACCACATGGCTATCAGATGACTCTCCCCTGAAACAACCCTCTACCACACATTTACGGTCTTTATTCTTGAGAACATTACTTTCGGCCCTTTGGCCAAGAATCAGCCCAAGCGCTCCGACAATAATCGATTTTCCTGCCCCTGTCTCACCAGTGATGATATTCAGATTGGATGAAAAATCAATTTCCAATTGCTCTATAATTGCATAATTCTGGATAGATAACCTACTCAACATAATCTTAGACAAATTAAAGCATTTCCTATTTCTCCCATAAAAAAAGCCGCTTCTAAAAAGCGGCTTTTGTATAAATATTTAACTTTCTTATTTTACTTCCACGGAGTCAGTTAATTCTGAATCTACCAGGATGCGTCCACAGTTTTCGCAAACCATTACTTTTTTGCGCTGCTTGATCTCGCTTTGCTTTTGAGGAGGTATGTAGTAAAAACAACCACCACAGGCATCTCTTTCCACAGGCACCACCGCAAGTCCATTGCGATAATTCTTACGGATCTTTTCATAGCTGGCTAATAAACGTGGGTCAACATGTGATTTTGCTTCCTCGGCCAGCTTATTAAAATGCTTTTCTTCTTTTTCAGTGGCTGCAATGATTTTTTCCAGCTCACCTTTTTTAGTGGCAAGCACGCCTTCTTTGGTGGCCAGGGCTTTTTTAGCCTTATCAAGCGCCTGTGCCTTTTCAGCTATTTCTTCATTGGCGTCCTTGATATGCTTTTCGCAGAGCTTCACTTCCAGCTGCTGCATTTCCATTTCCTTATTGATAGCTTCGAATTCCCTATTGTTCTTTACGTTCTCGCTTTGCTTTTCATATTTCTTGATCAAAGCTTCAGATTCCTTAATGGCTTCTTTCTTTTGAGCAATGAACTCAGTGATACCATTGATCTCTTCTTCAATACGAAGCTGGCGCGCATGCAAACCGTGAATTTCATCTTCCAGGTCAGCCACCTCAATAGGAAGTTCACCTTTTAAAATGTGAATTTCATCCAGCTTAGAATCCACTTTTTGTAGCTGCACCAGTGAACTAAGCTTTTCTTCTACTGAATATTCTTTAACGTTTGCCATTTTAAGTTATAGTTTGAAGTTTGTTTTTGCGGATCATCAAACGACAGCCGTAAATACGCACCTTTGTTTTATACCTTTTTAAGCCCGGAGGCTCAATCAATTACACTAAATAATTGACCGGATTTGTATTCACGCTTGATTTAAGGACGGCAAAGGTAGGGAATTTTTTGAGCAAAAGGTCATAAAGAAGCTCTACGGTAAACTGTTCACTTTCGTAGTGGCCGATATCTGCCAGGATCATTTTGCCCTCAGCATCAAAGAATTCGTGGTATTTCACGTCACCTGTTATATAAACATCCGCCTTCATATTTAACGCCTTTTTGATCAGGAAACTACCTGCACCACCACAAATGGCCACCTTTTGAACAGGCTTTCCTAATAATTGGGTATAACGGATACCGTTTGCATTGAATCGCTCTTTTACCAGATGCAGAAATGCTTTTTCCTCCATGGGGGCTTCCAGCTTACCAATCACCCCTGACCCTATGCCCAGGTGAACATTCTCCATGGTGAATATATCATAGGCCACTTCTTCATAAGGATGGTGCTGTACCAGGGCCTTCACCACCTGTGTCTCCAGGTAGAAAGGATAAACGATCTCTATTTTGGTTTCCCTTTCCTGGTGCTGCCTGCCTATTTCGCCCACATAGGGGTCTGCGCCCTCTTCCGCCTTAAAAGTGCCCGTGCCTTCACTATTAAATGAGCACTCAGAATACTTACCGATATGGCCAGCTCCGGCGGCAAAAACTGCTTTCCTGACATCTTCAGCCTTATCAACCGGAGCAAAGGTGATGAGGCGGCGCAGCAACCTGTTTTTTGGATGCAACACCTCTATATCTTTTAAATCCAGGTTTTTGGCTATCATTCCACTTACACCTAGTAATACATTATCAAGGTTGGTATGGGCTGCATATAAGGCTATGTCATTTTTAATAGCCTCAATGATGACGGTTTCCACATAGTTTTTACCATTGATACGCTTTAATCCTTTGAAAATAACAGGATGATGGGATACTATAAGATTACAATGATTGGCCTTTGCTTCTGCGATCACTTCCATGGTCACATCAAGGGAACACAGCACGCCTGAACATTCCCAATTCCCATTGCCCGTGATCAGGCCTGCATTATCATAATCTTCCTGCAATTCAGGAGCGGCAAAAACTTCAATAGCTGAAATTAGATCAACAATTTTCATGTGTGAAAGGTAGTGCTTTGTAGTTTTGAATGAATTCCATGGCGATCATAAATCATATAATAAATATTTTTCAAAATGACCATAGCCGCACTGTTGAAAGTATTCAAAGACGCCAGGCATCTAAAAGGCTAAAGAGGCGGATATTGGGTTACCTGCGAGATCTTACCATCATCATGCTGGGAGTGATTTCCGCAGGCTTTGGCCTGAAAGGTTTTTTAATACCTAACGGACTGATCGACGGAGGTGTAACGGGTATATCGCTGTTAATTAATAAGGAATCAGGAATTTCTCTATCGATCCTGATCATTTTACTTAATATCCCATTTCTTTTACTTGGGTTCAGGCAGATTAGCATGGGATTTTGCCTGAAGAGTATTGGCAGCATCACCGCACTGGCCATTGTTGTGGCCTTCATTCCCTATCCTATCATTACCAATGATAAAATACTGGTAGCTGTATTTGGAGGCTTTTTCCTCGGTGCCGGCATAGGCCTTGTGATAAGAGGTGGTGCCGTGATAGATGGTACAGAGGTGCTGGCTATTTACTTAAGCCGTAAGGCTAGTCTAACAGTAGGCGATTTCATCCTCGTTTTCAATATCATGATCTTCTCAGTAGCTGCCTATTTACTTACAATTGAGGTAGCGCTTTATTCCATATTGATATACCTGGCCGCTTCTAAAACGGTAGATTTCATCCTCGAGGGTATTGAAGAATTTACAGGTGTCACCATCATATCTACCCGCAGCCACCAGATAAGCCATATGATCAAGAACAAACTGGGGCGGGGCCTCACTATCTACACCGGCAGAAAAGGTTTTGGAAAAAGCGGTGAAAGCAACCAGGAAGTGGATATTATTTTCACCGTCATTACCAGGCTGGAGATTAACAGGCTTACTACTGAAGTGGAAAGAATAGATCCGCGGGCCTTTATTGTGATGCAAAGCATTAGGGATACAAGGGGTGGAATGGTAAAGAAACTACCATTGAAAGAGAAATAATCTTAATGCTCCCTTGTAGTTCCGTACAATATTTACTATACCGCTGCACATTACATATTCCTTTAGTTTTGAAAAATGAAAGCTGCCCAACAATACGAACAATACAAGACCAGGCTGCAAAGGATTGCGGATCTGCGGAATGCGAGCGCCCTGATGCAGTGGGACCAGGAAACCTACTTGCCGCCCAAAGGAGCTACACTAAGAGGACAGCAAATAAGCACCCTCTCAGAATTAAGCCATCAATTATTTGTAGAGGAAGAACTTGGGTCTCTTTTGAATGACCTGGCAGCCAAAGACGATCTTGATCCATGGCAAAAAAGAAATGTGGAGCGCACCCTTGAAGATTATAACAAGAGCAAAAAATATACTTCTGAATTTGTTCGCGCTTTATCAGACCAGGTGAACAAATCATTTCATGCCTGGATCGATGCACGTAAACAAAACCGGTTTTCCATATTTCAACCGGAGTTGGATAAGCTCATTGCATTGAAGAAACAGGAAACGGAACTATTGGGTTTTGAGCAACATCCCTACGATGCTTTGCTGGATGAATATGAAAAGGGAAGTACAGTAGCCCTCCTGGATAAGACCTTTTCTGGTATCATACCTGTTTTGAAGGAGTTAACACAAGAAATATCCTCCCGCCCCCAGGTTGATGATAGTTTTTTACAGCAGGTATTTCCAAAGCAAAAGCAATGGGAATGGGGCATGCACCTGGTGAAG
>JAEZLJ010000077.1 GCA_023415275.1 Bacteroidota bacterium | reverse complement strand
GTTCCCACCACTGATCATGCTCCTCGTCTGACAGATCATGCTTTCTTTTGTATTCTGACACATAAACCCGGGTTTCATATATCTCTATCAATAATGGAAATTCGGGGAGGTCGTGGTCGTACACCCGGTAGCAAGTGATATCCTGGCGTTTGGCCTGCTTGCTTAGATGACGGTACACTTTTTCCAGCCTGTTTTTAAACATTAAATATTTGCCAAAAGGTTGCTGCATTGCTAAATATTTTAGAACTTCGATGCCCCTGAATTCCTCAAATGTACTCCAAGTGATGTATGCGATAGTAGATATAGAAACAACGGGTGGTTATGCAGCTGCCAATGGCATTATTGAGATCTCCATCAAGATATTCAACGGACATGAGATCACAGAGGAATTTGAAACACTGATCAATCCCGGCCAGGTCATTCCCAGGTATATACAGGCCTTTACAGGCATCACCAATGAAATGGTGCAGGATGCGCCCAGGTTTGAAGAGGTGGCGGAGAAAGTATTTACCTGTTTGCAGGGTAATATTTTTGTGGCCCATAATGTGAACTTTGACTATTCTTTCGTTAAAAGCCATCTTGACCATTATGGTTATACTTTCCAGGCAAAGAAACTATGTACTGTAAGACTGGCCCGGCAGATCTTCCCGGGGTTTCCATCATATAGCCTGGGGAATCTTTGCCATTCATTAGGTATTGAATTAGTCAATCGGCATAGGGCCGGTGGTGATGCAGCGGCCACAGTGGTCCTGTTTCAAAAGTTGTTACAGCATGACAATAAGGACATCATTACGATGAGCCTTAACAGGGTGTCTAAAGAACAGGTGTTGCCTCCCAATGTGCCTAAGTCGCATTTTGATTTATTGCCCAAGACCCCTGGAGTCTATTATTTCCACGACCAGAAGGGAAAGGTGATCTATGTAGGAAAGGCTAAGAATATACGCACCAGGGTGAACAGCCATTTTAGCAACAATTCAGATAGCCGGCAAAAGCAAAACTTTATTCGAAACACGTATGCTATAAGCTTCCAGGCAACTGCCACTGAATTGATGGCGGCCATCCTGGAATCTACAGAGATCAAAAGGCTATGGCCTCTATTCAATACCTCTCAAAAAAAGCAGGAGGAGGTTTATGGCATCTTTGTATATGAAGATCAGAACGGCTACATGAGGCTGGCCATTGAGAAGCGCCGCAAGAATGCCAATCCTGTATGTACTTTTCATTTCAAGGTGGATGGCCATGGGGTGCTGAGAAAGCTAATGAAAGAATACTCGCTCTGTCCCAAACTTTGCTTTATGCAAACCTCCAATGACCAATGTGTGGGTATGGTGGAAGAACATTGTTACGGTGCCTGCGAGAAAAAGGAATCCTTTGAATTGTATAATCAAAGAGTACTGGAGGCTATTGCCTCATTGACGCAAAGGCCATCATATGTAGTGTTGGATAAAGGATTATCGGAACACGAGGTGTCCTGTATCATGGTGGTGCAGGGAAGTTTTTTTGGTATGGGTTATTTGCCTAAGAATATCACCAATATTACCAGGAAAGCCATTGAAGAATACATTCAGCCCTATAAAGAGAACAGTTTTATACGTAATCTCCTCAACTCCTTCTATACCACTAACCCTGATCATATCAAACATTTGACTGATCATAGCTAATTCAGGCCTGTGGCTGATTTGATGCAGATCAATAAAACGGGATTAACGGTAGACTCGGCCTGTTCCCGGGGGTGTTTTGCCGAGCATTAACACCATTTTTTACCTCTTGCCAATAAATTCGCCGGCTAAACAATTATTCTATGTCAAACACCATCCTTCACCGTCTGAAGGCTACTTTAGGCCTTTCTTTATTTGCGGTTATAATGTTGATGTCGTCTTGTAAAAAAACAGATGTGCAACAGGAAGAAAAAACAGTAAGTCCTGAGCGAATTGAAACGCTTAGATCATCTGTGGCGTCTTCAGTTGGGGCACCTGTCAATGCCGTACAATATAATGCGGCCTCTAAAAGTTTTACTATAGCCAGTGATGCCATGATCTCTCTGGAAGATGCCGATAAGCGCTTCCCGGAAACCACAGATGTAAAACCCTCTTCCAGTGGAACTGAACAACGTGTGTACACTTATACAGTTGCACGCACCAATGCATCTAATATCTCTTTTTATGTAGATGCCACCGTTCCCAGTATTTGGGTATCGGCTCTTGACCAGGCCATAGCTAATTGGAACAGCACAAACAGTCTTGTTTTTATGAAGCGGGTAACTACCACCACTACAACAGGTGGTACTGGAAATGGAAAAGGTAAAAAAGGAAGTACTACCACTACTTCATCCACACCATCTTACAATGTGTTGGTGACCACTACCTATGATGCCAATACGAGCATGATAGCGCAGGCTTATTATCCTGAATACACCGGTACGGCAGGTAAGCAGGTAACCATCAATACCTATTATAATTCCTTAAGCACAGCGCAAAAGATTTTTGCCATGACACACGAGTTAGGGCATACCATTGGATTGACACATACCGATCAAACTTATGGCAACCTGATACCTGGTACGCCGGAAGTAGATGCCAACTCAGTGATGAACTCTTTTGTATTGTCGTGGGTTGGATTTACTCCATATGACATCACTGCGGTGAAGACAGTTTACCCAAAATAATTTTCCCTTGAAAAATCAAAGCTACCCGGATGCCTGGGTAGCTTTTTTTATATCCATTCAAATGTTTCCGATACAGGCATTTTACTGAAAACCTCAATTACCTGTTCGGGTGGAGACATTAATTTCCTTTGTGTAACATTGATCCAGGCACCATCCACAGTGATCACTGCACAAAGCGTGTCACCATTCTTCATTACCTGGTGCTGTATACTCCACCTGGAGTAATCTTTACGGGAACGAACCAGGTGCAGGTTCATGGTAACTACATCACCCATCCTGATTTCTCTCCTGAATACACATTCTTCTTTGAAAAGGATGGGTCCAAACTGCAGTTGTTGCATCACTTCCGCAGTGAGTCCGTATTCATTTAAAAATTCTACCCTGCAGAAAGCTCCCCAGTCGTAATAGACAGAATGCCGTAAATGAAAATTAGGATCAAGATCTGACCAGCGTACCTGCACCTGTCGGGTAAATTCTTTCATGGGTTGATATTTTTTTTCAATGAATAAAATCCTAGCCCGGCAAATAAACAAACTATAAGGTCAAATACCCATAATATATTAAAACCGGCCTTGGAAGCAATTTGAGAGGCAATAGTAGGCGCCAGTACCATAGCAAAAGAAAAGGACATAGTATAAAGGGCCGCATACTGCCCCCTTGTTTTAACACTGCTGCGATTGACCCAAAAATTATTCATAAAAGGGAAAAGTAGCATCTCACCAAAGGTTACTAGTATCATACCAGCCAGTGTGATAGATAAGGAGTATGAGATATTAAGGATTACAAATGAGACCCCAATCAACATAGCGCCAACGGACATATACAAAACCGCATTGCGCCTGTTCTCTAACTTGTATACCAATACCATTTCAACCAGGGCTATAATGAGTCCATTCATGGCCAAAATCCATCCAATTTGGGCTTCATCAAGGTGAAGTTGTTCTTTATAATAAACGGGAAGGATACTGAAAAGCTGGAAGAAACAGACCCCTACTAAAAAAATATAGAACATGCCTTTAAGAAAGACCTTGTCCTTGTAAGCGGAGTTTCTTGACTGGTGCTCATCTGCATGACCCTTTTGGGTATGGTTATTCCTGATAGGGTAAAATACATAGTATAAAAGAATGGAGGCCAGTATGCAGGTAATGCCATCGGCCCAGAACAACAGGGAATAATTTATAGAAGCAAGGATACCGCCAATAGCAGGTCCCACAGCCCATCCCAGGTTGATGGCAAGCCTGTTCAATGAATAACACCTGGTACGGTTGGTTTCATTACTATAGGCTGCAATGGCAGCAGAATTCGCAGGCCTGAATGCCTCGCCCAGGCTGGCCAGTACGAAAATGAATATGGTGAACTGGAGAAATGTTTTCATTTGACCGAGGCCAATAAAGAGCACTCCATTTAAAAACAGGCTGGCTACCTGCACATAAAAATGGCCGAACCTATCTGTAAGTATACCCCCAACGTAACCTCCTAATATGGCGCCAGTGCCAAATGCCGCCATTACATAGCCAGCCTGGGCCAGTGTAAATCCATTATGGGTTAAATAAACAGTTAAAAAAGGAATGACCATGGTGCCGCTCCGGTTTATGAATATTACCAGGGCCAGCCACCACATGGGCCTGGATAAGCCACTGTAGGCATTTTTGTATAATTGTATGGAAGCCTGGAGCATTTGCTAAATTAATTTATCATTTACATCCATTGAGTTCCATTCCTTTATTTTTGTCGCTTAACATCAGAAACATGAAGAAATATTTCGTTGCTGCTTTTGCCCTGGGAGCTTTGACTGTGCAGGCGCAAAAAACAGCACCCAAAAAGACTACCCCTGTTAAAACAACTCAATCAACTGCGGTATTAAAAAATCTGAATGATTCAGTGAGCTACGCTATTGGAATGAGTGTGGCCAATTTTTATTCACAGCAAGGCATCAAGAACCTGAACACCACCATGGTATCGAAAGCCATCAACGATGTGTTCTCCAAAAAGAATTCATTGCTTACGGAAGAAGAGGCCCAGCTGGCTGTAATGCGTTTTCTGAATCCTAATGTTTTTAAGAACATAGAAGAAGGAGAAAAATTCCTGGCACAGAATAAAACGAAACAAGGTGTGAAAACTACGGCATCAGGCCTGCAATATGAAGTGATCAAGGAGGGTAATGGAAAAAGACCGTCAGCAAGCGATACGGTAGAAGTAAACTATGCCGGAACACTCCTGAACGGATTAGAGTTTGATAATTCCTATAAAAGGGGTTCATCTATTTCTTTTGCCCTGAACCGGGTGATCCCAGGTTGGACTGAGGCCTTGCAACTAATGACTGTAGGATCAAAGTATAAGCTATATATACCTTATAAGCTAGCATATGGCATGAATGATATGGGACAGATTCCAGGCGGTTCTCTTTTAGTATTTGAAGTAGAACTTTTGGATATCAAAAGCAAATAATTCAAAGCAGTTATAAATAGTAAGGGATGATCAATTGATCATCCCTTTTTTTTGAGCTAACCGACCTTAAACTATCGCTTCTTTATAATTATTTCTATTGTTTCTGTGAAAAATGGCGAGGGCCAGCTATGAAAACATTTATAGGGTAGGGAGGGTGTTGCAGGCTAGCCTTTCATGAATTCCGGAAATGAAAGTTGATGGATTATTACCATCAAAGGAAAGAGCCTTTGATGGTAATAATTATTTTATTTATTGAACAATGAACTTGTCAACTGAGCTTTCTCCGCTTAGTTTATCCATGACTCTTGCCATATACTGTCCACGAGGTAAGCCAGAAACCTGTTGGTTGCCTCTAACATCGGTAAACTTCTTTACAATGCGCCCAGAATTGTCAATGATCTGGATATCATAGTTGGATGTGGCATCCGCGAGTATGATTGAAATATTACCATTGGTAGCTGCAGGGTTAGGATATACCAGTGCATTACCTGCCTGGCTCATACTACTCAATGATCTAACATCACTGTACTTAGATCTTCCATCGATATCAACCTGTAGGATCCTGTATTGTACAACTCCTTTAAAGTTGAACACATCATTCACTGCATAATTCAGGTCTGTGCTGCTGTTGCCGTTTTCAGCTTTAGAGGCAACGAACATAACATTAGTCCATTGACTATTATAAAAGCGCTGAACATAGAAACCTTTATTGTTAATCTCTGTAGAAGTGGTCCACTTTAATGTATTGGCAGAGTTGGCCCTGGAAGCGGTGAAAGATTTAAAGCTGACAGGAAGGGTGTTGGAGCACGTATTATCTAGTAGTAATACATTATCATAATTATTTCCTGCGACTCTTGCTGCTATGAAAACTGAATGTTGTATCCCTGGCTGAAGATAATAAGAATAATAACCATAGGTGGTAGGTATTGATGCAGGATTAAGAACTTGGACATCTGTTTGATTGATAACGTTTGGACCATTTAAGTTAAGTTTTCCTTGAAGTTTATCTGCATTATCAAAAACGCCATTGTCATTTACATCCAAATAGGCTGAAAATGTTATATTCTGGCTTGCAATAGTTTTAAATGTTATAGAAAACCTTCTTTGTTTACAGTCTAAAAGTCCATTCATTACAGGATCGTTTGCAATTACATTAATTGCACCAGCAGTCATACAAGAGGCATTTTGAGAATTTTGAGTAGCCCAAACATCGCCTTTGATTACAACCTGGCTTGTACAACCTGATACATTGGCTTTCACTCCTGAAAAACTATAGGTTCTCGTTCCATTTGTATTTGTTGAGTAACCCAACTCTGACGCATTTAATATTGAAGATAAAGGTGTTGTATTTTTTTTCATATCAGAAGGCCAGGTAGTTACCAGGTATGGAGTGCCACCGGGATCTCCAATAATTAATGTACCTAATAATGTTGAAGTCTTACTAGTAGAAAGTGGATAGTCAGTGGATACATAGCCAGGGTAGTCCTGTGCTTTCCACAGATAAACAATTACATATTTCGCTCCAGGATTTACATCTGCAGTGTAAATGAGATCAAATTGAATTTGGCAGTTGTTGTTTTGATCAATGCTAGTCGGTGCAATTGATACATCAGTAATTGTACACTGTGCGTAAGATTTGTTTAGAAACGCGCAGGCAATTAGTAAAAAGGAAAGTAAATACCTTTTCATAATCATTAGGGTTTAAGATTAAAAAATAGCTTAATAGCGGTGCTCAATGCGATTTGCGATTGGCAATCCCCAGGAAATGGAATAGGTAATTATGAATAGGATGCTAGGATCATAAGCAGTTGCCTGCAATGGTTAGTTTAGTTTGGAAATAGTGGTTCTTTGCTGAGGATACTCAGATGGTTGGCTTTGCAATAAATGTTTGAGGACTTGGGTACGGCTTTTCGAGGGAATGGAAGGGATTAGTGCTTGTGGATGTAAAATTATAAACAATATTGAGAAAGTCAAATCTTATTACAAATTTTTTTATCTGTCCTTATTGCACAATCAGTTTTTCACTGCTTACAATGCCCGTTTGATGATCAATTACACGCACAATATAATTACCTCGCTTCAGATCATTGATCTGTTGTGTACTGTTATTCACTGACAACCATTGCTGCACTAATTGTCCATTAATGTCAACTACCTGTATATCTCTAAGTGAATTCAATTTGCCTAAAGAAACTGTCACTCTTCCATCAATGGAAGGATTAGGATAAAGGACCACATTTCTATCTTCCAACATATTTATGCGCCTGGGTGCACTGTAAAATGAGCGACCATTGATGTCGATTTGTTTTAATCGATATTCTGCTTCATCGTTTAAAAATGAGTTATCACCATATAGATAATTAATTACCTGGTTGCTATTTCCGGATGGTGCCATGGTGGCAACAAATGCAATTGTCGTCCAGGGCTTGTTTTCAACTCTTCGTTCAATTTCAAATCCCCGGAGATCCTGTTCTTTGGCTGTTTGCCAGGCTATTTGTACTGAAGCAGTATTCTTATGGATCTCAAACTCCCTGAAATATCCATATACATTTCTTTCATAAGGAGAACGCGTAAATATATTGGGATACATGAATTGAAGTGTATTGAAGCGCACATTTACCTCATTACCACATGAATTGGTATATACCAGGTTTGGTATATTCCTGATATGGGAGGGAATGTTTCTATTCTCATCAAGCCCAAAGGAGGCATCAATGACCGTATTGCTGAACATTAATAAAACAAGGTGATTATTGCTGTTCGCTTGGTTAGATACAGCATTTATATTTGACTGAAATAATGAATTGGTATTATTGATAAAAGCCCTTTCGTTTTCATTTAAATAGTATTGTCTTATTCTTCCACTTTCCTGCAAGCTTTGGTAACTATAATTATAAAGATTGGCTCCTTTTGAGTAGTTGGTTGGCTCCCCGGAAATGGTGAGAACTCCTTTTGGAATCAATGACTCATCTGGTAAATTGATGACAGAAAATCCTTTCTCTGTAGGTGTATTGAAATAGCTGACAATACTATAGCAGCCTAATGATACAGGTGTTGTATAGTTGTTAGTTATTTCAAAATAGGCTGTGCCAATAGGAGGTGTATATGCCCTCGTCAGTATTAATTGCCCATAAAGAAATTGATTGCAAAATATTATTGCCACAAAGAGTATAAGCTTTTTCATATCTACTGTTTTTACTTCACTGTTTCAAACTCCGTTATAGCTTTCTTTTCAGTAGAGAAGATGGCAAATAATGAAAATCAAAAAGAGTTCCAATTATGAAGCATACTGTTCAATATGCTTGTGTGCCCACTTTAAAGCTTTTTGAAATTGTTCTTTTTCAGTGAGGTTGGTATTATCCAGGATCAATGCATCATCAGCCTGGCGAAGCGGGCTTACTTCACGGTGGGAATCTATGTAATCTCTTAACTCAAGATTATTTTTTACCTCTTCAATAGTTATGTTAGGGTTTTTCTCATAAAGCTCCTGGAAACGACGCTCTACCCTGACGGCATTGTCGGCTGTCATGAATATCTTTAGCTCAGCATCAGGAAATACCACTGTGCCTATATCACGACCATCCATTACAATTCCCCTGTTCTTTCCCATTTTTTGCTGTTGTGCCACAGCATACTCCCTTACTTCTTTAATAGCTGCTATATCGCTCACTTTTTCCGCAACTACCATATCCCTAATAACATATTCCACGTTCTCTTCATTAAGGAATATTTCGGACCGTTCGCTTTTTGGATTGTATATAAATTCCAGGGATATATCTTTTAAGGCATTATGTACTTCTTTCTTATTGGTCCAATCGATATGATTTCGTAAAAAGTAAAGCGTGATGGCCCTATACATTGCACCACTGTCTACATAGATATAATTCAACGCTTTGGCCAATTGCTTAGCCAAAGTGCTTTTTCCACAGGACGACCAGCCATCTATTGTAATGATTATCTTTTTCATATCAACCAATGCAAAAATGCATGCAATAAATTACACAACAAAAAAAGGTACAAGATAAAAGGCTATTATGTATTGATCGAGTGCTCTCTATTGGATTACAATAAGAATTGTATCCTATAGGGCAAAAAAAATCCCGCCATTGGCGGGATTTATATTCTGTCAGTTCAATTACGATGCTTTTGTTTCTTCTGTAACACCTTTCTTCAAAGAAAATGTCAGTTTTCCATTTTCTTTATCCAGATCAGCCTCAAGTACATCACCAGGCTTGATATTCATATTCAATATCTCTTCTGCAAGCGGGTCTTCCAAATACTTTTGGATGGCCCGGTGCAAAGGCCTGGCACCAAACTGCTGATCATAGCCCTTATCTGCAATGAATCCTTTTGCTTCTTCTGTCAACTCCAGGCTAAATCCTAAATTAGTAAGGCGTTTCATCACACCCTTCATCAGGATATCAATGATCTCAAATATATGCTCCTTGGTTAAAGAGTTGAAGATGATCACATCATCAATACGGTTTAAAAACTCAGGAGAGAAGGTGCGCTTCAGCGCTTTTTCAATAACTGCCTTATTGGCTTCATCCTGGTTTTGTACCCTGGAAGCTGTGGCAAATCCTACACCTTCACCGAAATCCTTTAACTGGCGAACTCCAATATTAGAGGTCATGATGATGAGTGTATTTTTAAAGTCCACTTTTCTTCCTAAGCCATCCGTTAATTGACCATCATCCAACACCTGTAATAATATGTTGTAAATATCCGGGTGCGCTTTTTCGATCTCATCCAATAATATCACGCTATAAGGCTTACGACGCACACGCTCCGTTAATTGACCGCCTTCTTCATAACCCACATATCCCGGAGGCGCACCTATTAACCTGGACACTGTGAACTTCTCCATGTATTCACTCATATCGATCCTGATCAGTGCATCTTCTGAATCAAACATATGGCGCGCCAGGGCCCTGGCTAACTCTGTTTTACCAACTCCCGTAGGTCCCAGGAAAATAAAGGTACCTATAGGTTTTTTGGGGTCTTTCAGACCTACCCGGTTACGCTGTATGGCTTTAACCACTTTACTGATAGCCTCATCCTGGCCAACCACCATTCCCTTCATTTCATCAGCCATCTTACGCAGCTTTTGCGTTTCGGCTTCCACCATACGCTTCACTGGAATGCCAGTCATCATGCTGATAACCTCAGCGATCTCTTCTTCACCAATGGGGTAGCGTTTATGCTTGCTTTCTTCTTCCCATTGAGCCTTAGCCTTATCTAATTCTTCACCCAGGCGTTTCTCTGTATCTCTCAGAGCCGCTGCTTCTTCAAATTTCTGGCTCTTGACAACCCTGTTCTTTTCAACCTTTATATCTTCTATTTTTTTCTCAAGGTCCAGGATATTCTGAGGTACATTAATGTTCTTTAAGTGAACTCTTGCACCAACCTCGTCCATTACATCAATCGCTTTATCTGGTAATAAGCGGTCTGTAATATACCTGTCACTTAATTTAACACAGGCATCAATTGCTTCCTGGTCGTAATTAACATTATGGTAGTCTTCGTATTTAGACTTAATGTTATTAAGTATTAGAATAGTGTCTTCAACACTTGGAGGATCGATCATTACTTTTTGAAAACGACGGTCAAGTGCACCATCTTTTTCTATGTACATCCTGTATTCATCGAGTGTGGAAGCACCAATGCATTGGAGTTCACCCCGTGCCAGGGCAGGCTTAAAGATATTGGAGGCATCCAGGGACCCGGAAGCTCCACCTGCTCCCACAATGGTATGAATCTCATCAATGAAAAGGATGACATCCCTGTTCTTTTCCAGTTCATTCATGATTGCTTTCATCCTTTCTTCAAACTGGCCCCTGTATTTTGTACCAGCAACCAGGGCAGCCAGGTCAAGGGAAATAACCCTTTTATCGAACAGTACCCTTGAAACCTTGCGCTGAACAATTCTAAGGGCTAAACCTTCGACAATAGCGGTTTTACCTACTCCAGGCTCACCTATCAGGATAGGGTTGTTCTTTTTACGCCTGGAAAGGATCTGGGATACTCGCTCAATCTCTTTTTCACGTCCGACTATCGGATCCAAAGTTCCTGTTTCGGCCAGTTTGGTAATATCCCTGCCAAAATTGTCTAATACAGGTGTTTTACTCTTAGTGGCACCAGCCTGACGTGATTTTGACTGTGAATATTTCTTTTCTTCGTCAAAATCGTCATCATTTTCTTCCTGGTACTCTGCGCGGGGGTCATTTGATTTCATAACCCCAAGTTCCTGTCTGAATAAATCGTAGTCCACGTCAAATTGATTTAAGATTTGAGTTGCTATATTTTCTTTGTTCTTCAAGATCGAAAGCATCAAATGTTCTGTCTCCACTGTGGGACTTTTGAGTGCTTTTGCTTCAAGAACGGTTACTCTGATGACCTTTTCGGCCTGTTTCGTCAGAGGTAAGCTATTTATGTTAGCAATGTTTTTACCGGTTTTATCTTTTACAGCCAGTTCTATTTCTTTTCGCAATTCGTATAGGTCAACGTTAAAGCTTTTTAATATTCTAACCGCTGTATTGTCACCTTCCCGAATTAATCCAAGCAATAAATGTTCCGTGCCTATAAAATCATTACCTAACCTTAATGCTTCCTCCCTGCTGAACGAAATGATCTCTTTTACTTGTGAGGAAAAATTATTATCCATTTTAATAGTTGTGCTTTATACAATAATAAAAAATATTTTTGAGCAGGGTAAGACGGAAATGTTAAGTCTTTCCGCCTATTATATATGGAAGTCAAAACTGATACCAAAGAGAAATTTCATGTCATCCGTGTTGAAACTTTAAACTTTACTGCTATTATGGCAGCAGAGTTGAACCGCCAACTAATAGAACTACTTAAAGATAATACAAAGAATGTTGTTGTCAACCTGGAAGAGATAGCTTCTATGGAAGAAGAAGCTGCTGAAAACCTGGTAAGGCTACAGCAAAAATTTTATGAAGAAGGTGCCTCTTTTGTAATTTGTTGTCTTCAGAAGAAAGTCGAAGCGTTCCTGGATGAAAAGGAACTTCTTGAGATCATGAATGTTACACCCACTGAAAGTGAGGCATATGATATTGTTCAGATGGAAGAGATAGAAAGGGAATTGTTAAACAGCGATGATTTTGATCAATAAAAGGTTCGGAATTCCATCAAATAATCTTTCCCTGGCAAGCAAAAAAAAGACATGCTAACACGCCAGCTTTCAACCCATATTGTCAACTTGCTGTCTCCAGGAAAACTGCCTACGGGAAAAGTTACATTTGGGTCAGTTGGTGGTGGTTCTATTAACAAAACATACAAAGTAACCATCCAGGATACTTCATATTTCTGTAAGATCAATTCTGCTTCTAAATTTCCCCAATTGTTTGAAAAGGAATGTAATGGTTTAAACTTGCTTGGCAACCGTGGGGGAATTCAAGTGCCTAAGATCTTTCATTGCTTTCAATTTGAAGATTCCCAGGTTTTGATATTAGGCTGGATCGAAGAAGGCCAGAAGGATGAACAGTTTTGGGTAAGATTTGGTGAGCAAATGGCCGCACTTCATAGAAACAGTAATGAATATTTCGGATTGAATGAAAGCAACTATATGGGTAGCCTTCTCCAGTTAAATAAACCCAGTGTAGATTGGGCAATATTTTTCAATGAAAGCATGCTGCAACCTATGGTTGCCAGGTGTTATAATATTGGAGCACTAAGCGCTAAGCACCTTAAACAGTTTGAAAGGATATTTTTGGAATTACCAGAGATCTTTGGTGACAGGCAAAAGCCTGTTTTAGTACATGGTGATCTGTGGAGTGGAAACTTTTTATGTAATAAAGCAGGCGATCCTGTGCTGATAGATCCTGCTGTTAGTTATGCTCATCCGTCAGTTGATCTTGGGATGTCAACTCTTTTTGGAGGGTTTAATTCTAAGTTTTATGAAGCATATCACTATTGCCATCCTTTGCCGTCCAACTTTAAGGAGCAATGGGAGGTATGTAATTTATATCCATTATTAGTACACTTATTCTTATTTGGGAACAGCTATTTAATCCCGATACTGGAAACTTTACATAAGTATTAATTATTCTGATTATTTTGACACCATATCTTTAATTCATGTTGTCTGTTACAATTTTAGGTAATAATTCAGCCGTACCGGCATTCAATCGCCATCCGACCAGCCAGGTTGTATCTCATGATGGTTCTAATTACCTGGTAGATTGTGGAGAAGGAACACAGATACAAATGATAAAATATAAGGTCCGCAGGGGAAAGATATCCCACATCTTTATTTCTCATTTACACGGTGACCATTACTTTGGACTGGTAGGACTGCTGAATACATTCGGATTGCTTTCTCATAAACAGGATCTACATGTGTATGGCCCTGCACCCTTACAACAGATCATTGAAATGCAGATGGGAGTGGCAGAAACCATACTCCCATATAATCTATTCTTTCATACGCTTACGAAAGGCGAAGAACTGGTGAATGATGATAAGATCAGGATCAGTTGTTTTCCCACCACACACCGAATAGAATGCTATGGTTTTTTATTTGAAGAAAAGGAAGGGAAAAGGAAGCTATTGATTGATAAAGTTAGAAAGTTGAACATACCGGTAAGCTTTTATACCAGTCTTCAAAATGGTCTTGATTACATAACGCCCCGAGGACAAAGGATCAATAATGATGAAGTTACTTCTGCTCCGGAAAAGGAGAAGAAATATGCTTTTTGTGCAGATACGAAATATGATGAAAGCATCATTCCATTTATTGAGGGGGCTGATTTGATCTATCACGAAACAACCTACCTGGACAATATGCGTGATAAAGCATCTGAACGCTTTCATACTACCACCAAGCAAGCTGCCGAGATAGCTAAAAAGGCAAAAGTGAGAAAGCTTTTAATAGGACACTTTAGCTCCAAGTATAGTATTTTGGATCAGTTTGAAAGTGAAGCCAGGGAAATATTCCCGAACACAGAATTAGCTATAGAAGGCAATACTTATGAAGCTCATTAAATGAGCTTTTTTATAACTTATTGGCGGTAAGCCAGGAGTAAAATGCAGGAAACTCGGTGCGCCAGGTAGCTTCATTATGTTTGCCTTGTGCGCGGATAACAGTTTTCATTTTTGCTTTAGAATGTTTGTGCATTTGTTCGAATACTGAAAGCATATCCGGCACCATCGAATCGCTTTCTTGTTGTCCTGCAAAGAAGTAGATCTTGCCTTTTATTTTCTTTACTTTTTGAGGATCTATGGCTTTTAACTGGGGATTGATCCAGAAGGCTGGAGAAAATACGCCTGCGCCTCCAAATTTGCCGGGATATTTGAGCATGGCATAAAAAGAGATCAATCCACCCATGGAACTTCCTGCAATGTAATTGTGACGGCCACACTTCTTAGTCCTGTAATGTTTATTAATAAAAGGTCTTAAAGTTTTAACCAAAAAATCTACGTATGCATCTCCTTCCGCTTTTCCATACTTTTCCATATCATAGGGAGCGTATTCATTAATCCGATGTATAGGGTCATTATCAATTGCGACTACGATCATTTCCGGAAACCTGTTTTGCAAAGTATCCATTGCTTCATCAACACCCCACTCCCCGAATCCTGATGTTGCTTCATCAAATACATTCTGCCCATCATGCATATACAGAACAGGGTATTTTTTCCTGGAGGTATTATAATAGGAGGGAAGATAAATCCAAATCCTGCGTGACCTGTTAAGCTGCGGGATATAAAAAGCGGTATCGATTATATGGACATTTTTACCAGCTGTATGCACTTTCTCTTGCTTAGGGAAATGATCAGACCAATGTTCAATGGTGATTTCTATTACAGTGTCTTTACTTACTGATATTTTCCTGTTTTCCAGGGGAAAAGCATTGTTGCCGCATTCAACTTTCTCCCAGGATCCTTTGGTGATTTTAAATTCATAAGTTCCTGCTGGCAGATCAATAGTAATACCAGGGTGACCGGAGCCGCTTTTCAATTC
>JAEZLJ010000019.1 GCA_023415275.1 Bacteroidota bacterium | reverse complement strand
GTACCATTGTGTCATGGTAAATAAATGGTTTCCATCTTCCGGGAAATACTCGTAACCACCACGACCGCCCAGGGTCATCCTATCCGCAATCTTATAATTCCAATCACAGTTGAAAATGAACTTTTGGCCGGGCTTTAATGGAGCAGGTAATTCTACCCGCATCATTGTTTTATTTACGGTATACTTAAGAGATTTACCCGTAGCATCTGATAGCTTCACAATATTTACTCCATATTCATTTTCCTTTTTGCCGTCCTCTATTGCTTTTAATTGCTGTAGAGTCGCATTTTGAGGCATGCTGTTACTGGTTTGGTAGTTAGCGTTTTTTGAATTGGAGTGCTGATTCTCATCTAACTGTAACCATAAGTAAGTCAAAACATCCGGGGAATTGTTATAATAAGTTATCGTTTCACTCCCGGTCAATTTGAGATTTGGTTCATCCAACGTTGCCTTAATATCATAATCACAACGTTGTTGCCAGTATTTAGGTCCAGGGGCACCACTTGCAGTCCGGTATTCATTGGGAGTTGGAAGGGTAGTACCCATTTGCTCAAACTTATTGGCATGGTTTGAGCCTGGGTTGTTTTGAATGTTTTGTGCGCTGGCTATAGCAATGAGCCCCGCTGACGCAAAAAACAAGAAAACTTTCTTCATGTGCTTTTAATATTTATAGTGTTAAAAAGAAAATAAACGGTTATTTATAATTTGTATGTCTTTGTTTAGCTATTGAATGTTTTGATTTGTTTAAGTTGATAATTATACCTTGATGAAATGACTGAATGTGCTTTTTGAACTGGCCAACGTTGGGCAGCCATTTCGATGGCTAACGCCATAACAGCTGCGGAAAGGAAAACTACCCAATCCCTCCTGGTTATTTTACAAATCCCAACTATAAGCTCCGCCAGCAACAATATGATAAAGACAATTAGTATCTGCCCTGATTCCAGGCCCAGGCTAAAACTAAACATGGACAAAGCAAAATTTTGATCCTGGGCTATAATCATTCGAAGTGTATTGGCGAAAGCCAATCCATGTATAAGACCAAAAAACAATGCAAGTAAATAATTGATACGGATAGCTTGTGATGAAAACTTTTTTAGAAATAGATTAGATATTGCTGTAAAAACAATGGTACATGGAACTAAAAACTCCACCCAGCCAGAGGAAACTTCCAAAAGGTTTAGGCTACTTAAGATAAGAGTAATTGTATGGCCGAGGGTGAAAGCGGTTACAAGTACTAACACCTGTTTCCAATCTTTAAGCATATAAATAGCGGCAAGAGCTGCTATAAAAAAAATATGGTCCAGGGCTTCAATAGTAATTATGTGTTCCCAACCAATTTTGAAGTAAAAACTAAAATCATTCATTGCTTGCGAAAGTAAGGGACATGAAAAAGGGCTTTTTCTTCATGTTTTCCGAATTAAACTCTTTTAACCTTTTTTAAAGTTGAGCCTTCAAAATAAACCAGACTTTTGTAAATGAAAAATAAACTTTGTTGATGGTTGTTAAATTATTTAAATGGTTTGCGCTGACCCTATTTTGGTGGGGTACCCTGGTGGCCACTCTTAATCCCTTATTCCTGTCTGCTGCCAACAATATAAATAATTTGCCTGCTTTACAGGATCCATATCATCCATTTTATGTGGCAGTGACTGAGATCAATCAAAATAAGACAGAAAAAACACTTGAAATCAGTTGTAAGTTATTTGCAGAAGATCTGGAGTCTGTTTTAAGTAAGGATTATAAGGTTTCTCTGGACCTCGCTGATGAAAAAACTAAGGCCTTAATTGATAAACTAATTCCTGATTATATTAATAAGCATTTGGCCCTGGTGCTGGATGGTAAGACTGCAAATCTTTCCTATATTGGATTTGAGAAAGATAAGGAATCAGTTTTCTGTTATTTTCAGGTAGACGGTGTGAGTATGGTCAAAAAGCTTAATGTGGTAAATACTTTGCTTCACGATTTTAATGAGGACCAGATCAATATTATACATGTGATGGTAAACGGCAAACGTCAAAGTATTAAACTAGATTTTCCAGCCAGGCAGGCTAGTTTTCTTTTTTAAGAATAAAACCTATTCATCTTCCTCCATTTCATCGGTAATTTCCTTGCTGGGTATAACCATTACCTTATCTATACGGTGGCCATCCATATCCATTACTTCTATCTCAAAACCTCTCCAGGATAGTTTATCACCCGTTTTAGGTATTCTTTCCAACTCCTGAAGAATACACCCTGCCAGGGTGTCAAATGAGTATTCTTCATTGCTGGCCCAATCAGCCTTTCCAAAACGGCTTAAAAAGTCATAAAAAGGAATTTGGGCATCCACAAGGTAGCTGCCATCTTCTCTTTCAACGATCTCGTAATCCTGGATGCCTGTTTGAGGAATATCTCCAACTATGGCCTCAAGTATATCATTTAAAGTAATCATTCCCTGCAAACTGCCATATTCATCTACTATAAAGCAAGAATGGCTTTTAGTTTCCTTAAACTTTTCCATTACCTGGTAAGCAGTATTGTTTTCGGGCACGAACATGGCTGGCTGAACGACATCTTTAAAAAGTGTAAAGTCATCAATTATATAGAGATCCTTTATGGAAACCATTCCCTTTATGTTATCTATTTCCCCGTCGCATATGGGATAAACTGAATGGGGTTCCTGGACAATCTTTTCCCTAATATTTTCCTCATTATCATTCACGTCAAACCATATAATATCACTTCTGTGAGTCATTAGAGAAGTGATATTTCTATCACCAAGATGAAAGATCCTTTCTATCATTTCCTTCTCCTCTTCTTCAATAGTACCTGATTCGGTGCCTTCCGAAATAATAGCCTTGATCTCTTCTTCAGTAACAGTTTCGTCTTTGGTTCTCCGGATATTAAAAATGGTAAAAAATAAATTGCTTGTTTTATTGAGTAGCCAAACAATTGGATGGGTTATTCTGGCAAAACCGTGCATTATAGGAGCAACAATTTTTGCTATGCGTTCTGCATTGAGCAGGCCAATTCTTTTTGGTATAAGCTCACCAAATACAATAGAAAGAAATGTAACTATAATGACAACAACTGTGGTTGAAATGGTTTTAGCATAAGGTTGAAGCACTTCTATTTTTTCAATGGAAGGTTCCAGGTATACACTGAATCGTTCGCCGGAATATACACCGGTTAAAATAGCTATTAATGTTATTCCTATCTGGGCAGCTGAAAGAAATAATTCAGGGTTATTAGACAGTTTTAATGCCACACCAGCTTTCTTATCGCCCTTTTCTGCCATGCTTTCCAACCTTGGTTTTCTGGCTGAAACCAAAGCTATTTCTGACATTACAAAAATCGCATTTAAAATAATTAATCCAAGTAATATTAGAATTTCCATTATAACCTTTGGTTGTCTAAGTTAGGGTTAGCCCATTTTTTTTGATATATCCATGCAGTCAAAAGTCCTGCCATTACACCTATTAATGCGCCTCCAATTACATCAATTGGGTAATGAACACCCACATACAATTGAGCATAAATAATAAGAAAAGCCCACAAATAGGTTAGGTAGATCCATTTGCCAGCATACCGGTAAAGCGTCACGCTGGCAAAAGTAGCCAGACCAAAATGGTTGGCCGCATGGGAAGAAGTAAAACTGGAACTTTGAGGACAATAACTTGCTAATACCCTGATAGAACCTATCAATGATGGATCCTGGCATGGACGAAGACGAAAAATATGATTTTTAATGATGTGGCTGCTTATAATATCGGTTAAAGCCGCTGTGCAAATGGTAAATAATATAAACCAACCACTTTTAGGTAGATTAAATAAGGCAAAAACCAGGAGGAAAAGATATAAAGGAATCCAGAAATTTGCATTTCGAACCAGTGGCATGAGTGTATCAAAAAATGAATTACTCCATTTATTGTTGATTAACTGGAATAAGTACCTGTCTGCTTCGAAAACTTTCTGCATGCACTTTAACTTAAGGCGTAAAAGTAATTAATTAAATTTGACGCTTTCGTGTTATGCCTAAGTTACCTCGCCTTTTAAAATGGATTTCGATTATTGTTATATTGTTTCTTTTTTTACTGACCGCTTTCCGTCTCTTTTTTTATATCTATTATAAGCCTCACCAGTACTCTTTTCCGGCAGATGCATTTTTAATGGGTTTACGCCTTGATTTACGCGTAGCGTGTATTATTGGTTTAGTAGTGCTTATTTTATGTAGCTTACCTTTTATCAATCCATTTAAGAATAGGAATGCCAGAAAGTTCTGGACCATTTTTTTTTCTCTTTTATTCTTTGGTTTTCTGTTTTTATATATAACAGACTTTTTTCACTATGATTATCTTCATCAGCGTTTAAATGCTTCTGTATTAAACTATATACAAGATGCCGGAATTTCTTTGCATATGGTTTGGCAAACCTATCCTGTAATACGTAGCTTCCTGTTGATAATTTTATTTGTAGTAATTATTGGATACTTATTCTCCAGGCTACTACATATTTTTCAGCAATTGTCACCAAGCTATACTCCCAGAGCAAGGATTTGGACCCTTCCATTCATAGCTTTACTTGTGGCGGGTATCTGGGGCACTTTTAGTCAATTTCCTCTCAGGTGGAGTGATGTTTTTACCTTAAAAGATTCTTTTAAGGCTCAATTGGCCCTCAATCCAATGCAAAGCTTTTTTAGCACACTTTCCTTCAGAAGTTCAACCTTCAATGAGAAAAAAGCCAGGGAATACTATAAACTAATGGCGGATTACCTTGGGGTGAAGCAATTAGATACTGCTTCATTAAACTATGCCAGGGCTGTTTATCCCAATGGCCCTATACAGCCTCGCCAAAGGCCAAATGTTGTATTGGTAATCTGTGAAAGTTTTAGTGCTTACAAAAGCAGCATGTGGGGAAATCCTTTAAATCCAACACCTTACTTTGATTCATTAAGTAAGAAAGGTGTTTTTTTCGATCATTGTTTTACTCCGAGCTATGGAACCGCCCGTGGAATATGGGCTTCTATCACTGGTATTCCAGATGTGGAGTCACCTAAAACATCCAGCAGAAATCCGGCGTTAGTTGATCAGAATACAATAGTAAATGCATTCCACGGTTATGAAAAATTTTACTTTATTGGTGGCAGTGCAAGCTGGGCAAATATCAGGGGGTTATTAAAATACAATATTGACAGTTTAAAGCTTTACGAACAGGATGATTACAATGCTGAAAAAATAGATGTTTGGGGAATTAGTGATAAGAATGTTTTCCTGAATGCTAATAAAATCTTGGCTCAACAAAAAAAACCTTTCTTCGCAATTATTCAGACAGCTGATAATCATCGTCCCTATACGATTCCAACTGAAGATTTATCAGAGTTTAAAAAAGTAAATCTCTCAGAAGACTCACTTAAGAAATATGGCTATATCAGCAATGATGAATTTAATGCTTTCAGGTATACTGACTTTTCTTATCGTAAGTTTATGGAAGCTGCACAGAAAGAGCCTTATTTTAATAATACCCTTTTTGTATTTGTAGGCGATCATGGGATCAGGGGAGATGCCGGTAATATGTTCCCTCTGGCATGGAACCAACAGGCTTTAACGACAGTGCATGTACCACTTTTGTTTTATTACTCTGGTCTTGAGGGAGAAAGAAAGACTAATACCTGCTCTCAATTGGATGTTTTACCATCCATAGCTGGTTTTATTTCAGAACCCTTTGTGAATACTGGTATGGGGCGAAATCTTTTTGATTCTTCATTGTATACTGATCCATTTCGTTCTTCCAGTGCATTTATAATTGATCCTGATGAAAAAAAGATAGGTATGATTGGTGGGGATTACTACCTGAGAAAAACATTAGGTAAACAAGGCTTTGAATTGGCCTCCATCCGTAATAATGATCCAATAGCACCAAAAGTGGCAGATAGTGTAAAAAATATATTGGGAAAGTATGTACAGGCATATTATGAAACTGCACGTTATATGCTATATCACAATAAAAAGGATAAATAAGATAATTATTTAATATTAAGTCTTTACTTTAATGAATCATGGCCTCCATAAAAGATGTTAAACATTTTGATAAAAGGTCTTAAGAAAGGTCTATTGGCCGATATCTGATTGGATAACAATCTAAAAAACAGTTTTTTTGCATTTCAGTTATAAAATCGCACACTGCAATGCTCTTAAAGCTAAGATTACCTAAAACTTTACATTGGGTTATAAACCTTATGGTAGTCTTTTTATTGATGTTCACACTTCAGCGTTTTATAACTTTTGTTGTGTTCAAACCAGATGGAAAGCTGTTAAGTGACCACTTGCCATCTTTCTTTTTGGGTTTTCGATATGATCTTCGTTGGATAAGCTTTATCCTTTTACCATTGGTTGTAGCAAGTTTTTTTAGGGAATTATCTCCGTTCTATTCAGCTCACACTAAGAAAATCTGGACCTGGTACCTGGCTATCGCTACTTTTTTTATCTTCTTTTTCTTCGCGGCTGATTTTGGTTGCTTTTCCTATAATAAAACACGCTTAAATGCAAGTGCTTTAAATTTTGCTGAAGATCCGGGTATTTCAGCAGCTATGTTATGGCAGTCATATCCGATTTTATGGATGGTGGCAGGGCTTGTGTTGTCGGTTTTACTGATAAGAAATATGTTTCGTAAGCTTCATGGTCAAGTTTCATTGAAAACGCAAGGGATGGCCATCCAGTACGACAGAAAATGGTTTTTGATTACAGCTTTGTTTCTTTCCATGGTTGCTTATGGTAGAATGGCCAGTCAGCCATTAAAATGGAATGCTGCTTTTACATTTAATGATAGTTTTAAATCTTACCTGGCATTAAATCCGCTTCAAAATTTCTTCTCTACCCTAAAATTCCGAAAACCCCAATTCAATGAATCAAAGGCTAAAGAGCTTTTTCCAGTCATGGCTGATTTGATGCAGCTTGATAAAGAGCATTTTTCATTTAACAGGGTTGTAGCTCCTTCTTCACAAAGCCTGACAACAAGACCTAATGTGGTATTGGTGTTATGCGAATCATTCAGCATGTATAAAAGCAGTTTAAGTGGCAATGCTTTAAATACAACGCCTTTTTTTCAATCAATTGCAGACTCCAGCATTTTTTTTGATCATTGTTTTACACCGCATTTTTCAACAGCCAGGGGCCTATTCGCTACACTGACAGGAATTCCGGATGTACAACTTTCCAAATTTAGCAGCCGCAATCCCCAGGCCCTTATCCAGCATACTATTATTAATAATTTCAAGGGCTACCAGAAATATTACTTCCTGGGTGGCAGCCCGAGCTTCAATAATTTTGAAGGTTTAGTAAAAAATATAAATGGTGTTAATCTGATGACAGAAGGAAAATTCAGATCAAAACCCGTAAATGTTTGGGGCATCAGTGATATAAATCTTTTCAATGAAGCCAATAATGTTTTTTCTCAGCAAAAGGAACCATTTTTTGCAATTATACAAACTGCTGATAATCATAGACCCTTTACGATTCCTGAGGAAGATAGCCAATTTGATAAAAAGTTTCCATTTCCAGATGAACTTGGGAAATGGGGATTTGAAAGCATTGAAGAGTACAATGCATTTCGATATTTTGACTATAGTGTGAAGCATTTTATTGAGCAGGCTAAAAAAGAGAGCTATTTCAAGAATACCATTTTCGTATTTGTGGGAGATCATGGCGTTTCCGGGAATGCCAAAGCGGTTTATCCTGCAGTGTGGACCGATGAAAGGTTAACTGAGGAGCATGTGCCATTAATATTTTATGCACCAGCCTTATTAAAACCGCAAAAAAGGACAGAAGTGGTTTCTCAAGTTGATGTACTACCAACTATAGCTGGGATTTCAGGCATTACCTACTTAAATTCAACACTAGGAAGGGATTTACTTCACAATAATATCAACAAGCACTATGCATTTACAATAGCCCATGATGAAGGACGAATTGGTATCATTAGTGATGATTTCTATTTTACTAAGAATCTAAATTTTCAACAAGAAGAATTGCACTTCTTTAATAATAATCAATATACCCGAGCACAATCAGACTCTATACAAAGGGAAATGACAGAATTGGCAACCGCTTATTATGAAACCGCCAAATATTTGCTCATCAATAATAAACCAACCGGATTTAATAAACCGTAATATTCATTCTTACATTAAGCGTTATTTCCCTGCAATAATTATCATTCTTGGTGTACCATTTATATTATAACCGTTTAATTGATAATCGCCAAACACCTCTTTTACCTGTAAATTTTGAAATGAAAGCATTTCTGTAAAGTCTCCCAAACTGAATTTGGCTACTTTTTCAGTGTATTCTACCGGGTTTTCCAATAAAACATCCTTTACAATGATTCTCTTATAAAAAAAATCATCATCATGCCAGCGGTGTATCTCATATTCAGTACCTGCCACATTTTTGAATTCGTTGTGCACCAGGCGTTCCTCCACATAATGGACATTTAAGTAATCGATAAGAATCTTGCCACCTTTTTTAATGCATTGTGCCATTGTCCTTATCGCATCATCGTGTTCTCTTTGAGTAGGGAAGTAACCAAAAGAGGTAAAGAAGTTAAATACGTAATCAAAATAATTGATCCAGGAGGGAAGCCGCATATCATGTTGGAAAAAATGAAGATGATTATTTTCAAACTGCTGTGCATATTTGATGCTTTCAGGGGATATATCAATGCCTGTTACATCAAAGCCTTTGGAAGCCAGGTATTTACTATGCCTCCCCCTTCCGCATGCGAGGTCCAGCATTAAACTATTTTGGGGCGGCTGAAAATGATCAATTAATCTATCCATAAATTGCCGTGCTTCATTTTCATCCCTTTCAAAATAGAGTTTATGATAAAAGGGAGAATTGAACCATTCTTTATACCAATCTTTTAGGGGCATTACCAATTTTTTACAAAAGTAACCTCAGGAAAGCTCTCAACTTTCAGGGAGAAATCTTAAAACCGTATTTTTGCACCCCCTTTCCTCCTTGTATTGGAGGAAGAATTAAAACTGTTTTTGTGGCATTGATTAAGAGCATTTCAGGCATCAGAGGCACTATCGGTGGAAAACCAGGCGAATCTTTGACAGCTATTGATATAGTTAAGTTTACAGCTTCATTTGGTAACATTATAGCTGAAAGAAGGCATGATAAGTCATTTCCGGCTAAGATTGTAGTAGGACGAGATGGCAGAATATCAGGTAATATGGTAAGCCAGTTAGTAGTAAACACCTTGGTAAGCCTGGGTATAGATGTCATAGACCTGGGTTTCTCTACAACCCCAACAGTTGAAATGGCAACCAAGCTCGAAAATGCAAATGGAGGCATTATAGTTACTGCCAGCCATAATCCAAAGGAATGGAATGCCTTAAAGCTTTTAAATGAGCACGGGGAATTTATTGATGCAGAAGTAGGTGCAGAAGTTTTGAGCAGAGCTAAGTCTGAAGAATTGGGTTTTGCTATTGTTGACAAGTTGGGGACCATAAAAACTAATGACAGTTATCTGAATAAACATATTGAACTGGTATTAAACTATCCGATCATTGATAGGGAAGCAATTGCTAAAAAGGAATATAAGGTAGTAGTGGATTGCATCAATTCTACAGGCTCCTTGGTTATACCCCAATTATTGAAGGAATTAGGTGTTCAGGAGGTTATTGTTCTTAATGGTGAGGTCAATGGCAGATTTGCTCATAATCCTGAACCTTTGCCCGAGTACCTGACTGCATTAAGTAATGAGGTATCAAAGCAAAAAGCTGATTTTGGAATAGCTGTAGATCCCGATGTTGACAGGCTGGCATTTGTTTGTGAGGACGGAAGCATGTTTGGCGAAGAATATACACTGGTGGCTGTGGCAGATTATGTTTTAAGTAAAAAGGTTGGCAACACAGTGAGTAATATGAGTAGCACCAAAGCTTTAAAGGATATTACTCAAAAACACGGTGGTGAGTACTTCCCCTCTGCTGTAGGTGAAGTGAATGTGGTGAAAAGAATGAAGGAAAGTAATGCGGTAATTGGTGGAGAGGGTAATGGCGGGATCATTGTCCCTGACTTCCATTATGGCCGGGACGCCTTAATCGGCATTGCCTTATTCTTAAGTCATTTTGCCAACTTTAAAAAAGGGCTTAAATCCTTTAGAGGTAATTACCCCGATTACTTTATTTCCAAAAATAAAATAGAGTTGGAAAATGGAATTGATGTGAATGCCATTTTCGATAAAATAAAGAAGAAGTATAAGAACAATCCCATAAATACGGAAGATGGTCTCAAGATAGAGTTTGATTCAGACTGGGTACATTTAAGAACATCCAACACAGAGCCTATCATTCGTATTTATGCAGAAAGCAACTTTGAAACCACTGCTAATAATATAGCCAAGAGGCTTATGCAGGATATCAAAGAATGCAGTTAAAACAAGAGTTTATCACATTGTCATAAAAGAAGCCATGTCAATGACCATAACAGATAAGGAAACTAAAAATAGCTCATTACCTATGAATGATACCCGCATTTATTTTGATAATGCTGCCACCACTGCTTTATCCCCGGAAGTTTTAGAAGCCATGCTTCCATATATGAAAGAACATTTCGGAAACCCTTCATCTATATATTCTTATGGTCGAGAAACACGCCTGGCTGTCGAAAATGCAAGGAAATCTGTTGCAAAGATCCTGGGTGTAAAGCCAGGAACCATTTTTTTTACCAGTGGGGGCACGGAAAGCAATAACACTGCTATATTAACATCCATTCGCGATTTGGGATGTGACCATATAATCACCTCGCCAATAGAGCACCATGCTGTGCTGCATACTGTTGAACATTATGGACATACGGCTAATGTTACTGTTAGTTATGTGACCTTAAAGGAAGATGGTCATGTTGATCTGGAAAACCTGGAATTACAACTGGCTGAGAAATCAGAAGAGGGTCATAAATGCCTCGTTAGTCTGATGCATGCCAATAACGAAATTGGTGTTTTGCTTCCTATCAAAAAAGTAGGGGAGTTATGCAAAAAATTTAATGCGATTTTCCATTCTGATTGTGTGCAAACCGTTGGTCATTATCCAATTAACTTAAGCCAGATTCATGTTCATTTTATTTCTGCATCCAGCCATAAATTTCATGGTCCTAAAGGGGTAGGGATTCTCTATGTGAACGAAGAGGTCAATATTAAGCCATTTATTTTTGGAGGTGGGCAAGAGCGGAATATGCGTGCCGGTACCGAAAATGTGTACGGAATTGTTGGATTTGCCAAAGCACTTGAAATTGCTATAGATGATTATGAGAAGGAGAGTGCATATATACGGGGCTTAAAGCTTTATATGGCTGATCAATTAAAGAAAACCATCCCTGGCGTAAGCTTTAATTGCGGGGCAGATGCTTTGTACACTGTGCTAAGTGTTTGCTTCCCAAAGAATGAGCGATCTGAATTTCTACTTATGAATTTGGATATCAATAATATATGTGCTTCTGGAGGCAGTGCATGTAGCAGCGGGGCCGATGCCGGTTCACATGTTATGAAAGCTTTAAAAAAAGAAGATAACTATACCACCGTTCGTTTCTCTTTTAGTAAGTACAACACAAAGGAAGAAGTGGATAGAGTTATTGAAAAGTTGAAAGAATTACTATAAGCTAACAGGAAGGTATTAGTCCATAGAGATTTATCCTATTCTATAATAGATAAGTAAGTTTTTCATTAACTACTCTTTGAACCTTTAAATGTTAAACGTCGCCGTACTGATCTTAGGAAACTATTTAAAGATAGCGTAAAGGATTACGGCGGGCCGCAAGAATATATCTCTTAATATTCATCCAGAAAGCAAGTACCATATACACAATTATAGGTGAGCCCAGGGTCAAAAAAGAAATATACATAAACCACATACGGATACGTGAAGTGGCTATTCCTAACCTGTCTCCAATGGCTGAACATACCCCAAAAGCCTGCCATTCAATAAATGTTTTAAACCTCTTCATGTCGCTAATTTATATTTTTTTGCTATAATAGACCTCTTCCTTGGAAAAATTCTAACGTGGTTTTAAGTAACTTTGCACCACTTTTTAAACAGGATAGCAAAAGCAATGCCTGAACGAACTCTACATTAAAAATCTACCTATGCTTTTTGATCTGGATCTGATAAAGAAAGTTTATAGCGAATTACCCTTCAAAGTTCAATCTGCCCGCAACCTATTGAACCGCCCTATGACATTTGCGGAAAAAATCCTCTATTCTCATATTTTCAAGCCAGCAACCAAAACTTATGAAAAGGGCAAAGATTATGTCGATTTTGCACCTGATAGGGTTGCAATGCAGGACGCCACTGCACAAATGGCATTGCTCCAATTTGATACCTGTGGCCGTGATACAGTGGCTGTGCCTTCTACGGTGCATTGTGATCACCTGATTCAGGCTAAACTGGGGGCTGACCAGGATTTGAATGCGGCTATTGATACTAATAAAGAAGTATATGATTTCCTGTCTTCCATTTCTGATAAATATGGTATCGGTTTCTGGAAACCAGGGGCTGGCATCATTCACCAGGTTGTTTTAGAAAACTATGCCTTTCCCGGTGGAATGATGATTGGGACAGACTCACATACGCCAAATGCCGGTGGACTCGGAATGATAGCTATTGGCGTTGGGGGTGCAGACGCTGTGGATGTAATGGCTGGACTTCCCTGGGAATTGAAAATGCCTAAGTTGATTGGGGTTAAGTTAACCGGGAAAATGAATGGCTGGACCGCCGCTAAGGATGTTATCCTGAAAGTAGCCGGAATATTAACCGTTAAAGGTGGAACCGGGGCCATAGTTGAATATTTTGGGGAAGGTGCTGACAGCCTTAGTGCTACCGGTAAGGCCACAATATGTAATATGGGTGCAGAAATCGGAGCTACATGTTCCCTGTTTACCTATGATGATAAAATGGCTGCTTACCTGAAAGCAACTGGTCGCGTGGCAGTTGCTGATCTCGCGGATGGTGTTAAAGAATACCTGCGTCCTGATCCTGAAGTGTATGCCAATCCTGAAAAATATTATGACCAGTTAATAGAAATAAATCTGAATGAATTAGAGCCTTATGTTAATGGTCCATTTACTCCAGATCTTGCCACACCTATCTCCCGTATGGCAGAAGCTGTTGCTGCCAATGGCTGGCCTGATCGGATAGAAGTTGCATTGATTGGATCTTGTACCAATTCTTCTTACGAAGATATTAGCCGTTCTGCATCTATTGCTGCACAGGCAAAAACTAAAGGCCTTAAAGCAAAAAGCGAATTCACAGTTACACCAGGATCGGAATTAGTAAGGTATACCATTGAAAAAGACGGATACCTGGAAACATTTGGTGAAATTGGAGGTGTTTTACTTGCAAATGCTTGTGGACCATGTATAGGTCAATGGGCTCGTCATATTGATGATCCCACCAGGAAAAATACTATCGTTACTTCCTTTAATAGGAATTTTGCAAAACGAAATGACGGCCTGGCATCAACACATGCTTTTGTAGCGTCTCCGGAAATTGTTACAGCTTATGCTATTGCCGGCAGTCTCTCTTTCAATCCTTTAAAGGATAAGATTATTAACGAGGATGGCCAGGAAGTGCTGCTTGACGAACCAAAAGGCTTTGAATTACCACCTAAGGGTTTTTCTGTGGAAGATCCAGGTTACCAGGCACCGTCTGCCAATGGAAAAGAAGTTGAAGTGGTGGTAAGCCCAAGTTCTCAAAGGTTGCAATTGTTAAGTCCATTCCCTTCTTGGGATGGTAATGATCTCACTGGCCTGAAGTTACTTATCAAAGCCAAGGGAAAATGCACCACTGACCATATATCTATGGCGGGCCCCTGGTTGAAATACCGTGGTCACCTTGATAATATTTCCAATAATATGCTTATAGGTGCGGTCAACTATTTCAATAATCAAACCGATACAGTAAAAAATCAGCTTACAAGCGAATATGGTCCGGTTCCAGCTACGCAAAGGGCATATAAAGCTGCTGGAATAGGCTCTGTTGTGGTAGGTGATGAAAACTATGGAGAAGGATCTTCAAGAGAGCATGCAGCAATGGAGCCGCGACATCTTGGAGTAAGAGCTATTATTGTAAAAAGCTTTGCCAGGATCCATGAAACGAATCTTAAAAAACAGGGCATGCTTGCTTTGACGTTCGCTAATAAGGAAGATTACGAAAAAATATTGGAAGATGATATAATTGATATCATCGGGTTGGCAGATTTTGCACCAGGCAAACAAGTGACTGCAGTATTGAAACATGCTGATGGCAAGAGTGAAAAGATCAAACTGAATCATACCTATAATGAACAGCAGATTGAATGGTTCAAGGCTGGAAGTGCTTTAAATCTTATCAGGAAGCAGTTTGGTAAAGTATAATTTAAGCTCATATGGCATTTAAAAAGCGAGGCATTTGCCTCGCTTTTTTGTTGTAATTACTTCAAAATATTATTAACCAGGATTCGAAATATTATATAAAGCAACCAAAATGGGCCGGTAACGTATATACAGTTACCAAAACCATTTTATGAAGAAGTCATTTTCTTTAATTATCTCCATTTTGTTTATTTCTATACTGTATGTATCATGTAGCAAGGGAGGAGGAAGCACCAATACACCTGTAGACCCTTGTGCAGGTATTACTGTTGTTGTTACCGGCAATGTTACAAATGCCACATCTGGACAGAATAATGGTTCCATAACAGCAAGTGCAACAGGCGGTTCTGGTTTTACTTTCAGCCTTAATAACGGTACCTTTCAATCTTCAGGAAGTTTTGCCAACCTGGCGCCTGGAAATTATAATATCACTGCTAAGAATTCAAATGGCTGTACCGCATCAAAAGCTTTTAATGTAGTTGCAGAAAATACCTGTTCCGGTGTTGTGATTACTGTGAATAGCACAACTACCACTGGGGTGCCTTGCGGAGGACCTGGGGGTTCAATATCTGTTACTGCAACTGGTGGAACAGGATTTACATACAGCATTAATAATGGAGCTTTCCAGGCCTCTAACCAGTTCAACAACCTGGCTGTAGGCACATATACAATAAGCGCAAAAAATGCAGACGGATGTTCAAATTCAACGACAGTAAAAGTTGATCCTGTTGCTGCGGGAACATTATTCAGTGCGGTCAAAAATATTCTTCAAACGAATTGTGTTTCCTGCCATAACAATACTGTACAAAATGGGGGGATGAATTGGACTGTTGATTGTAATATTGTCACTAATAAAGCCAGGATTAAGCTTAGGGCCGTTGACCAGGCAGGTACTGCTTCACAGATGCCTCAACCGCCCAATGCTCCATTGTCTGCAGCCGACCAGCAAAAAATCCTTGACTGGATCAATGCGGGAGGGGCTTATAACAATTGATCAATCTTGTGCATAATCATCACTTGATCCCCAACGATAGGAGCTGTTGTTCAATCCAACAAGGTCTATCACCCGGTTGGTTACAGTTTGTACCGCAGCTTCAATTGATTTGGGATTGCTGTAAAAAGAAGGAGAGGCCGGGCATATGATGCCTCCAGCCAGCGTAACGGTTTCCATATTGCGTATGTGAACCAGGTTATAAGGTGTATCCCGTATTACGCAGATCAGCTTTTTCCTTTCTTTAAGCATGACATCTGCAGCCCTTGTAATGAGATCATTGGAAATGCCTGCAGCAATTCTTCCTAAAGTACCCATTGAGCAGGGCACAATGATAAGTGCATCATATTGTGCGGACCCGGAGGCAAATGGGGCCATGAAATCTTTGGTGGAAAAATAGCGCGCATTGAAATGATTATATGCATCATTTCCTAACTCGGTTTTCCAGACCAATTGGGCATTATCTGTCATCACCACAGATAATTCTTTTACCTGTTCTTTTAAACTGACCAGGGTTTCTAATACTAGTTTTGCATAAATGGAACCACTGGCGCCTGTAATGGCTACTGCAATCTTTTTCATTGATTGTTGAAGATACAAACAGAAAAAGAAACTGTTTGCAAGAGATAGTAAAGCTTGTGTTTGTTAACTAGTCTCCACTATCATACAAGTTATTCAATGTGCCTGTAGTTTTAAATTTGAGAGGTATTTAATTGCTTAAGCGTATTATAAAAGTTATAGAATATAAGCAAAGGAGTAAATAAAAAAGGCTACCTTAACTAAGGCAGCCTTTATTTATTTAAATACTAAGTTCTTAAAATGACTTTTTATTATCCTGGTCAGTTCCCAAAGGTGACGTATTATCCCTGAGGTTAGCAAAGATCCAATTGGTCATTTTTGACCAAAGATGAAAACTGGTATTGTCGGTCATGCCAGAGATCCCATGGTTTTTGTTAGGGTAATATGCACTTTCAAAATCAATATTGCTTTTTACAAGCGCCTTTACCATTTCTACGCTATTTTGAAAATGTACATTGTCATCCGCTGTGCCATGTATCAATAAAAACTTTCCTTTTATTTTATCTGTAAAGTTAATGGGAGAGTTATCGTCATAACCACCCGGGTTTTCCTGTGGTGTACGCATATACCGTTCTGTATAGATGTTATCATAAAACCTCCAGGAAGTTACCGGTGCTACAGCAATGGCAGCCTTGAAAACATCTGATCCCTTAGTAATAGCTAATGAACTCATAAACCCACCAAAACTCCAACCCCAATGACCGATTCTGTTCTTATCAATATAGCTAAGAGAGCCAAGATATTTAGCCGCATCTATCTGGTCTTCAATCTCAAATTTGCCCAATTGCAGGTAGGTTTTCTTTTTAAACTCTTCACCCCTGAAGCCTGTTCCGGTATTGTCCACACTTACTACAATTACCCCGTTCTGGGCTAATAATTGATGCCACATGCTTACCGCTCCATACCTGTTTACCACTTGTTGCGATCCAGGTCCTCCGTAGTTGCAAAACAATACAGGGTATTTTTTATTCGGGTCAAAATTGCCGGGTTTCAGCATCCAGGCGTTCAGTGTATCACCTTTTGAATTTGGAATACGTAAAAAGCTGGCTTGGCCTAATTCGTATTTTGACAATACTTGCTTAAGCTTTTCATTTTCATTGACCGTCTTTGCTTTTACAGCGGTAAGGCCTTTCTTTTCTTTATGTACATCATATAATGCCACCGTTTGTGGCGAATTGATATTGGAATAATAGTCATAGAACTGTGTGTGGTCCTTATTGAACTCTACCCGATGCCAACCTGTTCCTGTTGTTAGCATGTAAGTGTTTTTGCCATCAAAGTCAGTTGCAAAAACATTACGGTCCATGGCAGTGGGGTAGGCAAGCGTGTAATAAACCATGCGGTTATCTTCATCAACACTATTCACATCCGCAACATCATACTTCATTTTGCTGATAGTAATACGTCTTTTCCCGTCCATGCTGTATAGGTATAGTTGATTATACCCATTCATTTCACTTGTGAACATAAAGTTCTTACCATCCTTCAAAAACCACCAGTTGTCATTGATCTCAACATAATATTTATTGTTCTCCTCATACATGGTCTGCAGGTCCCCTGTAGCAGCATCGGTCATCAATAATTTTAAATCATCCTGGTGACGGTTCATCCAGTAGATCACCAGCTTGTCATCTTGTTGTGTCCATTTAATCCGGGGAATATATATATCGCCCTGCAGGTACTTGGCTTTTACGTCCTGTCCATTGGAAACATTGTATATATGAATGTCAACCCTGGAATTCTGTTCGCCTGCTTTGGGATATTTATAAGTGTATTGTTTATTATAAGCCTTATCGAAAACGGTAAATTCATATTCTTTCACCTTGCTTTCATCGAACTTATAATAAGCAATGTAAGTTCCATTGGGACTCCATTCGAATGCCCGGGTAAATTCAAACTCCTCTTCGTAAACCCAATCACAGTTTCCGTTGATCACCTCGTTCCATTTTCCATCAGTAGTTACCTGCGTTGTTTTGCTGGCAGCAATATCATAGATGTATAGATTGTTGTCAAATACATAAGCTATTTTGGTGCCATCGGGAGAAAACGTAGGGTGCAACACTTTGCCCTCATTTAACAGGACAGCTTTCTTTGATTGAAGATCATAAATATAAACAGTGGATTTAGAGGAGCGTCGATAAATCGATTCACGACCATTAAAGAATAATATTCTTTTCTTATCAGCGCTGGCTATATAATCCCTGGTATCAATTTTTTTCCCCGAAGCGTCTGTTACATTGTTAGGATCGAATAATTGTTCTTCATCATCCTTATCAAATCCTGGCACATACTCTCCACGGAACGTGGGCTTTTTGTAAATGTCCTCAAGGGTGATCTTTTGTTTCTGGGCAATCGTTAACAGTGGAATGAAAAATAAAAATAAAAGTATACTTCTCATGCTTAATAAACATTTATGGGTAAATGTAGGGCTTAGAAAAGAAATCTTGTCTACCAATACTAATAATCCTTGAACCTTTTTTGTTTAAATATTGTAAAGGTATAAGGTGACTCAAAAAAGAAAAAGCACCGCATGAGGCGGTGCTTTTAAACATTCATTCAACTTCGAAATTATTTGGAAGACTTTGGTTTGCTACCAAAATATTCAAATCTTTTAGCGCTATACTCCGCCATATCAGGTATGGCTTCAACTTTATATTCGCCGTTATCCAGTTTTTTCTTGGTTTCACTGAAAGCATTCAGCGTCTCTTCAATATCCTTGTCGGTATGTACGGCTGTTGGTATAAGACGGTAAATGATGTGGCCTTTAGGTATAACCGGGTAAACTACTACTGAAGCAAAAATGCCATAATTCTCTCTAAGGTCCATGACCATAGCAGTAGCTTCTTCCACGCCACCTTTCATATAAACAGGGGTTACAGGCGTATCTGTGTTACCTATATCAAATCCTCTTTCTTTAAGGCCATTCTGCAATTTCAGGGCATTCTCCCAAAGCTTGTCTTTAAATTCAGGTCTTGTCCTCAGTAGGTCCAACCTTTTCAAATTTCCAATGGTGATAGGTAAAGGAAGACTTTTGGCAAATATCTGGCTACGGATATTATACCTGATATAATCAATAATGGCTTTATCTCCTGCTACAAAAGCACCTATTGAAGCCATAGATTTGGCAAACGTAGAGAAATACAGGTCTATTTTATCCTGCACCCCCTGTGCCTCACCCGCACCTGCTCCTGTTTTTCCCAATGTACCAAAGCCATGTGCATCATCAACAAGCATGCGGAATTCGTACTTATCTTTCAAGGCACAGATCTCTTTTAGTTTACCCTGGTCACCAGCCATTCCAAACACCCCTTCAGTGATTACAAGAATTCCACCGGCATTTTGTTTTTCTACCAAAGCAGTGGCACGTTGTAATTGCTTCTCCAGGTCTTCCAGGTCATTATGCTTGAATACATACCGGTGGCCGGGATGCAAACGAACGCCATCTATTATGCATGCATGGCTTTCTGCATCATAAACTATTATATCATGCCGGCTGCATAATGCATCAATAATGCTTACCATACCCTGGTAGCCATAATTTAATAAACAGGCATCTTCTTTACCTTCAAATTCAGCAAGCTCTTTTTCCAGTTGCTCATGAAAATTAGTATTCCCACTCATCATACGGGCACCCATTGGGGTAGCCAGTCCATATTGGGCTGCAGCATCTGCATCTGCCTTACGCACTTCCTCGTTATCAGCCAGTCCCAAATAGTTATTCAAACTCCATACTATCACATCTTTTCCCCTGAATTTCATACGGCTTCCAATTTCTCCTTCCAGTTTTGGAAAGGCAAAATAACCGTGAGCTCTTTCACGATGCTGGCCCAGGGGACCATAATTTTTCACAAGACGTTCAAAAAGATCTGCCATATCAGATTTACTATTTTTATTTTATGAATAACACGAATTTTTAGCGAATTACACGTTTGGTAAGCCTTTTTAAAAGGAGTGGTCCGGTATAAATTCTGTTTGTTTGCGGTCGCAAAAATAAGAAATTCAGCCTGAATGAGGGTTTTGAAAGCCTAAGGTTGAGCAAGAATGTTTGCCTATGCCCCTATAAACCTGTTTAAAAAATACTTTTAAGGCCTGTCACATTTATTTTAAAAACCTGTCCCGGCTATAATTGTTTCAATAACGAACTACCTCCATAGCTATCTTCCAGCCCTGCTTTTCCTTTCTCCATACCCGTAAATAATTATCAATCTTGTCCTTATTTACAGTTGTTCCATAGATAAACCCCATGTCACCACTGGTGGCAATACCCGAATGATCCACATGATATTTTATTTCGGCAGGGGTGTTTTTGATGGTTATTTCCTGATCATTGGCATTAGTTGCTGGCAATTGTCCATTCCTGTTTAAAATAGAATGTTCAGAATTATACCGGGCATAGGCAAGTAATTTGTCCTTGTGAAATAGCCTCGTAAAATCTTCTTCAGCCTTAACCATAGACTTCAGATCTAATGATGAAGCGGAAATCTTTTCAACATTGATCTTTTCCACTTCAGTAGTATCTGTAGCAGGAAGTCCATTTACACCCAGGTCAACAATAAATTTCCAATTACCAGTTTTGTCAATGTGCCATATAGTAGCATACTGACCTCGGGCCACTATGGTATCAGTTACTGTACGGGGTTGAAATGTCCATGGACCGGTAGTATATCCAAGATTTCCCGATGCACTTATTTCTGCATATTGCGGATGCCAGTTCAATATTCCCGGCCGCACATCTCGCTTACTCCAGGTGGCTATGCCATTTACAGGCTTGCCATTTTCAAAGACCACACCAGCACTGTCAAGAAACTTAAGAAAGGCAGCCCTTGTATTATTGGCCACAGAATAGGAAGCAAATTCCTTTTCGGCACTTATCAATTGCTGGATATTGCTTTGAGAGGCTGCTTGTATTGAGTAGGCAGCTAACAGGATCAGTAAAATTTGTTTCATATGTATTAACCTTCTAAAGGTATTCACTTAAAATCATCATTACTTGTTCCCTGTGGGCGTTCAACAAGTAAATTTGCCACTTAAATAAATTTGATGAGGAAGATTGCGACTTTGCTGATACTTACGCTCTCTTTATATGCGCATGCTCAATCTATAAGCAGACCAAAATTGGTAGTTGGTCTTGTTGTGGACCAAATGCGTTATGATTATTTATACCGTTTTTACGACCGTTATAGTCCAGGAGGGTTCAAACGCCTGTTGTTGCAAGGGTTTAGCTGTGAAAATACATTTATACCTTACCTGCCTACACATACAGCTGCCGGTCATACCAGCATTTATACAGGAAGTGTACCAGCCCTGAATGGCATCATGGGAAATAGCTGGTACGACAAGGCTCAAAAGAAGGTAGTTTATTGTACAGACGACACCAGTGTAATTTCCATAGGCAGCAATTCTACAGCAGGTCAAATGTCCCCAGCCAATTTATGGGCTAATACTATTACTGACCAACTAAGGCTGGCTACCAACTTTACATCTAAAACTATAGCTATTGCATTGAAGGACCGGGCATCCATCCTGCCCGGTGGACATATGTCTAATGCATCCTATTGGTTTGATAACGCCACCGGCGGGTGGATCACCAGTAGCTATTATATGAAAGATTTGCCAGCCTGGGTGAAAGCATTCAATGCTAAAAAAATTCCTGACAATTATCTCAAGCAAAACTGGAATACCTTATATCCTATTACCAGTTATGTGCAGAGCACTGCAGATAGCAATGAATATGAGAATAAGTTAGGTGCTGAGGATTATACATTTCCCCATAATACTTCTAACATATCTTCTAACCGTTATGAGGCTTTCCGAACCACTCCTTTTGGGAACACCTATACATTGGAAATGGCCCGTGAAGCCATTAGGGCAGAACAATTGGGAAAAAGAGGTGTAACGGATTTCCTGGCATTAAGCCTGTCATCAACAGATTATATCGGACATACTTTTGGTCCCAATTCTATTGAAGTGGAGGATACCTACCTCAGGCTGGATAAGGACCTTACCGCTTTCTTCCAATACCTGGATGCAACGATTGGCAAAGGTCAATACCTGCTTTTTCTTACGGCAGATCACGGGGCAGCGCATAATCCCAATTTTTTAAAGGATAACAGGATCAAGCCAAAAAGCCTTGACGAAGCTGCACTAAGAATTCCATTGAATGACAGCCTTCAAAACCGGTTTAAGGTTAAGAACCTCATTGCCCGCTATATCAATTATCAATACTTTTTGAACGATAGTGTATTAATTAAAAACAACCTTGATAAGGAAGAAGTAAAGCAGTTTATTATAAAATTATTGGTGAAACAGCCATCTGTTGCTTTTGCTGTGGATATGACAGGGATCAACGAATCATCTTTGCCGGCTAATCTGAAGATGGTTTTGAATAATAGCTACAATCCTCAATTGAGCGGCGATATACAGGTTATTTTCAAACCTGCTGGTATTGATAGCTGGCGCACCGGTATCACCCACGGGTTATGGAATCCATACGATTCACATATACCACTGGTTTGGTTTGGTTGGAATATAAAACACGGTGCAACAAACAGGGAAATATATATGACAGATATTGCTGTTACACTGGCAGCTTTACTCCATATTCAAATGCCTGATGCTGCCATTGGTAAAGTAATTACCGAAGTAGTAAAATAGTGCCTGGTCATAGCAGTTAACCTAATGGCTTCCTCAATAGGTTGGAGATCATACTGATATGGTGATCGTCATGCTCTGCGACAAAAAAAAGGGCATCAATCATTCTCATAGGAAGGTTGAGCCTTGGATGTACAGCAGTCCTTGATAAGATCATTGTATCAGCATTATAAATTGCCTCCAGCATTCTTTGTCTTTCAATGGTGAATTGTATCACCAGCTGTTCCAATGTCTTTTCATTATGATGCGCTTCCTTAGTTTTTTGATTGCTCAGATCTGCAATTGTAAGTAGTGATTTGTTCGCTAGAAAGTCTTCAAGCCTTTTCCACCAGAGTTCTTCAAGGTCATATAAATGTCCCGTGTGCTCTTTCACCGACCATCCTTTATCACTTTGGCTACATTGCTCCTCATCTGCATTAAAAAGCAGGCTATGCAACCTGAATATACTGCCCTCCAGCCTGCTAAAGATCACGGGAAAAAGACCTAAGGGAAAATCAAAATGGAAACTTCTTTCCATCCAGGGAGTTTGAGCTATCATAGCATAAATTTAAACTGTTTCCCCTGCCAGCTTTTTAAATTGTGTTGCATTATGCAGGGCGGCCAGGGAGGCTGTATTGTTGAAATAGATAAATGCCTCTGTCACTTTTGGATGGCTGGTAACCTGCTGATAGATCTTTTCAACAAAAGAAATATCATACTCGGAATAGAAAAGCTTTGGCACACCATGAAATCGATAATAGGCCAGTGGTACATTGATAATGGCATCATCGTAAATGATCTTAGGGAAGCTCACACCACAGAAGCTCACCCTATGTTGGCTTAATAGATCCATCACATCCTGGCGCCACCAGCTTTCATGCCTGAATTCAATTACATTATTAAAGCCTGGATTGAGCTGTTGAAGTATACGTTCCAGTCCATCTTCAGAATACTTGAATTGAGGAGGTAGCTGTGTCAACACACAACTTAATTTGTTTCCCAATCCCTCTTTTAGCAGGCAATAAAAATCATCCATCATTCTTTCTGTATCTACAAACTTTTTGAAGTGGGTAATGGACCGGGGAACCTTCGAAGAAAAACTAAAGCCTTCAGGCGATTTGTCATTCCATACCTGTAGCGATTTAAGTGTAGGGAAACGGTAAAAAGTTACATTGAGTTCCAGGGTATTGAAGTGCTGGGTGTAATAATGAAACCATTTGCTTTGCGCAAGCTTAGGCGGATAAAATGCTTCCTTCCATTCTTTATAGTGAAACCCCGAACATCCTATGTGCCATTTAATATTTCCCATTCTTCATGCCCTATAATTATTTGGAAATTAATGTACCGTTCATTTCAAATTCCAGCAGCTCTTAACAGTTGATATCACCGGGCCGGAAAGAATGGTGGAGCAGAACTCGCTAGTAACGCTTCATTTTTTATTTGGTGATCTTTATTTCAATCTTGCGGTGTCCAATACCTTTTCTCCTGTGATACAGGAAAGCAAATATTTTATCAGAAGAATCCAGGAAGATGGTACCTCCTTTCGATTTGATCTCCAGGGATTCCAGTCTTTCCGTAATAGCAGATAAGGTGTCCTTTGGCCATGAACCCATGCCAAAGGACATCTTTATATTATTATGAGGCGCATCGCTTTTCAAATGAAAAGCAACCGTCCTTGAATTACTCATAAAAAATGGACTTAAGTATAAACTATCCAGGTCTTTTAACTTCCATGTAATGTCAATATCACTACCTGAGCGGTTCTTTATATTGATCTTTCGCAGGGGACTGCAACAAATGCCAACCAAGCAAAAGAAGCATAGTAAATATTTAAAGTAATTCATAAAGAACAGTACATATATGGTAATCCCATCAATGCCTTCTCCAGGCTTGACATTTCTTAATTAATAGTTTGCTCTGCCAGTCAGTTGCAATTAATCATTATCCCTGTTTGGACCTGAATAAGGGTCTTCTTCCTGGGCTTCATGTCTGTCTCCTCCCAAACTGTAATAATTATTTTCTTCATCTTCCTCTCCAATACTTTCATTTTCATCATCAAGGTCACTACCAGGCACATCCAGGTCGGCCAGGTCCTCATTGGAAACATTCTGAGGTGTTCCAATTTCTGCATCTGTGGAATTCAGCACCGCAAGGTCATCATCAGATACATCTGCTTCAGTACCCATTTTTATATCCAGGTCATCATTACCGGAGCCTGGCTGTGGTTGCATAGCATTTTCAGCCCTTTCCCTGTCAGAACTGTTTGAGAATCTTTGACTGACGCCGGTTGTATTACGGTTAGCGGGAAGATTTTCCACATCCATATCAACGCGATGCGTATCTGTTCGCTGATCCATAATATCTTCTTTGGCGGGATAATGAGGATACCCTGGAAAGTCCTGGTCTATCTTTTCATCATTGGAGCGCTCTACTTCCTTTTTGCTGTCCATAGCTTTTGATGGATCATTTTCAGGTATCCTGCTGCTGTTATTGTCTTTCCTGTTATTCATAATAGCGTTTTCCTTACTACTGAAAATGTTGTGCCGACTCTGCCATTCATATTGAAAATAACCTTTAGGTGGCCTGATTTTTACAGCGTTCCCCAGCATGAATTTTCTTGTCACTTAAAAGAATAGCGTATGAAAGCAGCTGTGTTTCACAAGATTGGAGATATAAGTGTAGATAATGTTCCAGATCCAAAGATCGAAGCACCGGATGACATCATTCTTAAGGTAACGTCAACGGCTATCTGTGGTTCTGACCTTCATATTTACGATGGATTTTTCCCTCAATTGCGCGACCAGGTATTAGGTCATGAATTCATGGGAATTGTAGAAGAGGTTGGTGGAGCGGTGAAAAAGGTAAAAAAAGGTGACAGAGTAGTAGTACCATTCCCAATAGCTTGTGGTCAATGTTTTTTCTGCGCCCACGATCTTCCAGGTCATTGTGAACAAACCAATCCTGAACATTATGGGCCGGAAGGTGATATGATGAAAGGTAAGGGAGGCGGTCTGTTTGGATATACCGACCTGTATGGAGGTTACAATGGAGGACAGGCTGAATATGTACGGGTGCCAAAGGCTAATTATGGGCCTAAAATCATTCCTGATGGCCTAAGTGATGACCAGGTCCTTTTCCTGACAGATATCTTTCCAACTGGCTGGACGGCTGTTGACTGGGGTGAGGTAAAGGGTGGCGAAACAGTCGTCATCTTTGGAAGCGGCCCTGTTGGGCTTATGGCTCAAAAATCTGCCTGGCTGCGAGGTGCAAAGCGGGTGATTGCCGTTGATCCTTTAGACTACAGGTTGAATAAAGCCAAGGATGTTAATAAAGTGGAAACCATCAATGCCCATGATGAACACTTGATGGAAAAGCTTAGGGAGATGACCAATGGCAGAGGCCCTGATGTAGCTATAGATGCGGTAGGCACCGAAGCGGAACGATCCTTTATGGAAAAGGTCAAAGCAGTTTGGAATGCCGAGAAGGGTACTATGAAAGTGATTGACTGGTGCACGCAGGCGGTGCGTAGGGGAGGAATCGTATCAGTAGTAGGGGTGTACGGAAGCCCATACGATAATTTCCCCATCCACCGGATCTTTGATAAAGGACTGATCATGAAGTTTGGACAGGCACCTGTACAAAAGTATATTGACCATTTGTTTGAGATTGTCCGGGACGGTAAAGTGGTCCTTGATGATATCATCACTCATAAAATTCCCTTGTCTGAGGCTTCCAAAGGTTATGATATGTTCAAGAACAAGCAAGATGATTGTGTAAAGGTGGTGCTAAAGCCCTAGGGGGTATTACTGTGAACCTTTGAGCGATCGATATATAAAAAAGCCTCTGTAAAGGAGGCTTTTATTTTGAGATCAGTTATTAATAATCATTGGGCTTATTCTCATCTTTATTTTTATCCTTACCACCAAACAGTCGCTTGAAAAAACCTCCCTTCTTTTCCTGCTTCTGGTCTGTCTGGTTCATCTCGCCAATCTTTGGGTTCTTCTTCGCCGTATCTTTTTTAGGATTAGTATTTTTAGGCGCTGGGGCATTCTCATCAATAGGGGCGGTAGATTCAGCCGGAATATTATGTGAGGTATCCAGCGTATATTCATCTGCGTTGGTGCCAGTATTGTCATCTGATGGCACTGTTTCATCAATGATCCTCATCATGTCGGCATTGTTAATCTCGTTCTGAAGGTCTGCCGGCTTCACAAATTCTGCATTCCTGTCGATAGCCAATGACTTATCGTTATAGACTTTCTTAAAGAAGGATTGCCAGATTGGACGGGCTGCAGTACCTCCATAAAAGGCTGCACTTTCAATGCTGATGAAACGGTCATCACTACCCACCCAAACCCCTGCTAACAGCTGGGGAGAATAACCCATGAACCAGAAATCGGCATTGCCATTAGTGGTACCTGTTTTACCTCCCATTTCCCGGGCGCCAAGGGCCTGCATCAATCCTGCTGCTGTTCCTTTGGTTACCGGTCCTTCCATCATTTTGCACATATTATAGGCGGTTACCTCACTTACTGCTTCTTTGCGGTTCAGTCCTGCATCAAAACGCTTGATTACATTGCCATTTCTGTCTTCAATGCGTGAGATGAAGCTGGGGCGGGTAGAAAAACCATGGCCTGGAAAAATGGAATAGCCCCACATCATTTCATATAAAGAAAGATCGCAGGACCCAAGAGCAATGGAAGGGTAGGGTTCTATTTTAGTTGGAATATTCAGGCGTTCAATAAAGTTGGCAAATTGTGCCGGGCCTACCTGTTTCATAATATAAGCTGTAGCGCAGTTGCGCGACCAGGCCAGTGCCGAAGCCATGGTCATGGTGCGGCCGGTACAGGTCTTGCCTGTGGCTGGCACCAGTTGGTCTTTTCCAAATGACTGCTGCACGTCTTCCACCATTGTTTCAGGTGTAAAGCCTCTTTCTTCCATGGCCTGGCAATAAAGCAGAGGCTTGATAGCAGATCCTACCTGCCTTTTGGTCTTTATGTTAGCATGGTCAAACTTATAAGTCTTGAAATCAATGCCACCTACCCAGGCACGCACCTCACCGGTTACAGGATCATTTACCATAAAGGCAGCCTGCATCATTTGCCTGTGGTATTTAATGGAGTCCATTGGCGTCATTACCGTATCTGTTTCCCGCTTGCTGTTCCAGGCAAAGACCTTCATCTCTGTTTTCACCGAAAAGGTCTTTTTGATCTCAGCATCTGTAAGGCCATCATCTTTCAGATTTCTCCATCTATCACTGTTCCTCATGGCACGGTCCAGCACATCCTGGTGACCCTTCCATACATTTCCTGACTTAATATTCCGTTGATTGTTCAATGCTTTTTGCAGTACAGGCATTTGCTGCGCCACTGCTTCTTCAGCATACTGCTGCATTTTAGGATTGATAGTCGTATAGATCTTTAATCCATCATCATAAACATTATAAGGATCACCATTGGCATTTGTCAACCCTTCCAAGACATTTTCAAGCTCGTCCTTCAGAACTTCCCTGAAGTACGGCGCATAACCTGTGTTTTCATCCAGCTTCTTATAGTTCAGTGGAATAGGCATGGCTTTGTACCGTGCAGCTTCTGCGGCTGTTATATATCCATTCTTTTCCATCTGGCCTATGACCACATTCTTACGGTCAAAGGCAGCCTTCATGTGCACACGGGGATTATACAGGTAATTGCCTTTTAGCATCCCTACCAGCACAGCTGCTTCTACAGGGTTCAGCCGGTCGGGTTCTTTTTGAAAGAAGGTCCTTGCTGCATACCTGATCCCATAAATATTATCTCCGTAAGGCACAGCGTTTAAATACAGAGCCAGTATTTCCTCTTTAGTAAAATTGCGCTCCAGCCTGATGGCAACTATATATTCCTTAAACTTTTCAATGACCCTCCAGGCCCTGTTCTTGCTGCCTTGTGCCAGCAAGGCTTTTGCTAACTGTTGGGTAATGGTCGATCCTCCACCTTCTTTGCCTAAAAGAAAAACAGCCCTCAACGTAGACTTTACGTCTATACCCGAATGATTATAAAACCGCTCATCTTCTGTGGCCACCAGCGCATTGATCACGTGCTTGGATATATCCCGGTAATCGGAATTGCTCCGGTTACCTCTTTCCCTGTAATATTTTCCCATCAAGGTGCCATCCGAGGCAAATACTTCGGAAGATTGCAATATGCTGGGATTCTCCAGTTCCTTTAAGGAAGGAAGCTTTCCAAACACGCCCACCATGCAGAGAAAAATAAAGAGAATAAAAACGCCAAAGCAGGAAAGAAAGATGGTCCAAAAGATTCTTACGCTTTTTTTCATGAGATATATTTAAGGGACTCAATTTACAGGATCAAAGAATGACCTCTTTTCCTGGTTGCTTGTCCAAGGTTTCGCCAAGATAAGGGAAGAAAACGCTTATTTCTATTAAACCTTTCCTGATCCTATCTATAAACCTTCAAAGCTATAAAATAGGGTGTAATACAAGGTTAAAATTTGACCCTATTATTCACAACATTAGCTGTTTATCAATCGTGTTTTTGCAATAGTAGGTTTACCTAAGCCAACCTGCATTTCCTCGTCCCGGCTATAGTTTCCCGGGCAAGTTTTGCTCCAAAAATTTCCTGTATTGGTTCAGGTCCTTCAGATTTTGCAGCACTTCCAGGTTGTTGGAGCTAATGATGCTGAATGAGTATTTTTCCGGTTTCAGCCAGGGGACAATTTCATTAGGCGCCAGCTTTTTGGCCTTAAGTACATAATCAATAGCTTTTTGTGCATTGTCAAAATTTCCTACCAGCAGCAGCTTATGTACAGAGTCCAGGTCCACTACACTAACGGGCAGGTCCTGGTTGTAGTAATTTTCTTTATTATACCTGGCAAATGCATTTTTGGCCTCTCCACTGAAAATACCATCCACTTTTTCAAGGATGATCACTGCAAAGTGTGTGAATGATGGTTCGAACTGGTACACTGTATTTACCTTTTTAGACACCACTATAGGCTTTTGCGCCAGGGTATCTACAGGTTTTTGCGGTATTGCTTTTACCAGTGGCTGATCTTGCTTTTTTGCCAGTACTGTGTCGCGTTGGGCCATTTGATATTTTGGCTCTTCAGGTTTGATAACGGGCTGGAAAACAACTTTAGCTGTGTCCTCTACTGGTCGTTGTATATCCAATCGGTTTAATTCATCCTCTATTTGCCGGCGGCGGCTTACCACATCCAATAGATTCTTAGCCTTGGCACCAAGTGGGGTATTGGGGTTTTGAGCAATCAGCGTATTTAAAATGGTTTTGGCTGTGCTGTCATCACGTTGACGTATATGATATACTGCTTCAATATATAACAACTGCGGTTGCCAGTAATTGGTTTGGTACATGCTGTCGGCTCTTTTTTTGGCAGCTTCAGCTTCTTCAAATCTACCCTCAAGGAAAAGATCATAAACGGCTTCGTAGTCTTTTGTGGACTGCGGAGAAACTGTAGATTTTACATTTGGGTCCTTCCCCAGGTTTACCATGGATGTAAATCTTGAACCTGCAAATTTTGAAGAAAGCATGTTCTTCATTTCAGCTGCTTTTGCTGCATTGCCGGTTTTTGCATAAGCATAATAAAGGCCGAACAATACTTCATCCATACGTGGGTATGAAGCATCAAGGCTGCGAAGACGTTCAAATGCTTCAATTGCTGAAGCGTAATCCTCTATCTCATTTAGGTAAACTGTCCCCAGGTTGAATAGTGAATTTTTAATGGAGTCATTTGAAAACTGTAAAGCTTCGGGGGTTAAAGGTACGTTTTTCAGTAAGGTTTCGTAGCTGGGAGTATTGTCAACAGGAGCAGAGGGTTGGTCCTGTGGGTTGGTAGGTGTGGCACCGGCAGGTACTTTTGCCAGCAATTGATTAGATACCTGTGAAAATCTTCTCCAGTTATCCGCATTAGGCCTGTTACCCCATATTTGCTTGAACTGGGCTGCACCACCTGTGCGTAAGCCGTTATTGTAGAAATACCATTCACCCTTACTGTCCGTGTTGAAAAGGTCAACGGGGGGGGCATTGGGAGAAAGAACCGGAAGGTTTCCGCTGGCATAGGCTCCAGAACTTTCTTCTGAAAGTCCCTGTTGCTTTCTTAATTTCTTAGCCAGTTTTGTTATAAGGTCCTTGCGCTCATTCTCCGGCATCTGGGCTATTCGTTGAAGGCTATCCTGCCTGTTCACTACGCCAAGGTCTTTTACCAGTTTGGCCAATGAAGGCTTGCGTGACTCCACTCTTTTCACTTCTTCCTCTTTCAACTCGTTAACCAGTATGCTATCATAGAAAGAGGCTGCCGTCAGGTAGTTTTTCTGGTTATACGCCAGGTCTGCAATCATTAGGAAGGCATTGCTGCGGGAAGCGAGGTTGCCGTTATTGTATTTAGATGCTTTTAAAAGTAATTCCTGAGCGGCTGCAAAATTACCCCTGTCAATTTCCATCTGGGCTGCCATATAATAGATGATATCCCTGTAATCTGCAAACCGGTCTCTTTTGGCCATCTTCAACAGTTCCGCAATATTCTGGTCAATGTAATTTTCGCCCCCTTCCTTATTCAATCGCACAAGGTTTAACCGGGCATACACATCCAGTATGGGATCAGTGCCGTGCCCTATAGATTTGCTGTACCAGTTACGGGCTTCTTCAGTATTTCCCTTCTTTTCAAATAACTGTGCAGCCAGGTATTCCCACCTGGCTTTCTCCTGTTTATTTTGGGCTACATCCAGGGCATTTAAAAGATGGATAGCCGAACTATCCCAAATCCCATGTTTATAAAACCAAAATGCCTGAACCTCTTCCAGTTCATCATGTAGTCTCTCAGGAAATCCCGGATCATTCTTAAGCGTAGCTATCAGCGTTCCAGCTTCGTCAAGGTTATCGCCAGCTATCATGGTTCTTACCTGCCATAGCAGGGCATCATTGCGGCTGGGAGAGGTAGAAAATACTTTTTTGACCAGGCTATTATCTTCTTTGGTGGATATGCTTAAGGCATTATTGCCATCCATACGGCTGCCAATGTATTTATAATACCCATCCTTTTCCTTGTCGGCAAAAGCATAGTTGATGAACTGGAACATCAGGGAGGCAGAATCAAATTTTTTCTCAAAATAGTAAGAGGCCCCCCAAAGAAGGTACATGTTGTCTGCCCAATCGCTCCGCAGGTCATGCATCACCAGCCCGGTTTGGGCCTTGTAGATCACCGAATCCAGTTCTTGTTGATCGGCTGCAGTGGCATCCAGGCTATAATTGTAAAAAGGTAATAATTGAGAATAGTCATCCTTGTGGCCAGCCTTAGCCCTCTCTATGACCTCATTCAATTTATTATTGGCATTGAAATAATAATTGTAATGAGTAGTAAGGTTTTGAAAAAACCGCTTGGTAGGCTTGATCTTTTTATCGGTTGGTGTCTTTTCAGCCTTTAAAACCCGCTCTTCATAAGGCTTTGGCTTTTTAACCTCCAGGTTAAAGCCCATTTGCGCCGACAATGTTCCAAAAGCAGCACTTCCAAGCAATCCGATAAGGCCTATAAATAGTGGACGGGTAATACTCATTTTCGGTCGCAAACTAAACTGTTATAAACTGAAATTCAAAGATTTTAGTATAAATAGAAGGGATTTATTTTGGCATTTTACGCATAAGGTGATTCCCTCTCAATAGCAATATCTACAATTTCAATGGCATTTTCTTGTCCCGGCAGGAAAAGTCTGGCTGGCCAAACCTGTTTCCATCTAGGACAAAACTAGATATGAAGGGTGTGTCTAATTCCTAATCCCGCCTGTCTCGTACTGAATTCACTTTACATATTCAGACTTAAAGTATG
>JAEZLJ010000084.1 GCA_023415275.1 Bacteroidota bacterium | reverse complement strand
GCCAGGATGTGATCAGCTACCTCATGGACACTACTGACAAACCTTTGATGATCCTGTCTGATATCAATCTACCGATTATGAACGGCCTGGAGATGCGCAAGTCGATCAATGAAAATGATTACTTAAGAAAGAAAAGCATTCCCTTTATATTTCTCTCCACTTCTGGCAAAAAGGAATCAGTTGATAAGGCTTATGAATTGATGGTGCAGGGCTATTTTCAAAAGCCTAACAGTTTGAAAGAGTTGAAGGATATGTTGCTGATGGTGATCAATTACTGGAAGGTTTGTTTGCATCCGAATGTGGCCTGAGGAAATACAAAATATAATTCCTTGGACCATTGAGCATTTCTATGTTTTGATTTTTTTAAACCTACGAGGCGTACCTACGGCACGCTGATTCATTCCCTTTTCTTGCAACATGCAATCTAATAAGTCCTAAGTTTGAGATTTTTTTCATAATCTAATAATTAAAATAATTACAAAAAAACTCTTGCTCTCTATGTAACATTTAAAAGAATGAATAATATTCTTCAAATCTTTATAATTAATTGGAGAAATATGATTTATTACAAGGTTTACTTTTTTAATCTTTGAATTGAATTTTATAATAATAAATATATATATTTGGATATGTCCTGCGAGGACGAACGGACCTGCTGACCCTAGGCATTAAAAAAGCTAAGGATTGGTAGTCAAACTTGCTAAAGTTTGGCTCAATTAGAAATTTATTTTTACATAGTAGTTCCGTGGAAGATCCTTACAATTGTAAGGGTTTTTTGTATTATAAAGTATTATGCAAAAAGTAATATATAAAGCAATTAAACAAGAAGCTGAATGTAGCGCAGAAAAATACCAACTCTATCACAATTATTTACATATAGACTATTGTCGAAAACGTCAAAGGCTGAATACTAATCCTAAAAAAGATGTGAAAAAGCCCGAAGAGTGGTCTCAGAGTAAGAAGCATAATCCATTTTATGTATTAAAACACATCGATAAAATATCGAAATCTATAGCAATTAAAATCCAATCTCGTACTTATAAACCAGAAGAACCTTTCCCAAAAAAAGTACCAAAAAGATCTGGAGGTACAAGGGATATCTGTGTTTACCAACTTCCTGATTCTGCAGTTTCAGATAAATTTTATCATGATTTACTTAGAAAAAATAAACATCGATTTAGCTCATTTGCTTATGCATATAGAAATGACAGAAATGTCCATTTCGCAATTCAGGATATTGCTAACGAGCTAAAACAATCTCCGAGAATCTTCATTGCAGAATTTGATTTCAGTAATTTTTTTAGGTCAATAAACCATCAATACTTAAAGAAGCAGTTAAAAGAAAATTGTTTCTTAGTTAGTGCCACTGAGGAGTATATCATAAATGCTTTTTTAGAAGGAAGAGAAGGTATCCCACTTGGAACTTCAATTTCTTTATTTCTAGCGAATGTTGCTTGTTGGGAGCTAGATAGGAAGTTGGAAGATCAGGGGTTAAGATTCGCACGTTATGCAGATGATACAATTATTTGGACAAAGGATTATCAAAAGATATGTAAGGCGTTTGAAATTATTAATGAGTTTTCTAAAGTAACAGGCATACCAATTAACTATGAGAAATCTGATGGGATAAGCTTACTTCAAAAGAATGGAATGAGATCTGAATTTGCAAATCCAAAGACATATGTTGAATTTTTAGGCTATAGAATATCTGTCGAAAATATAGGAATTAGGAATCAATCAATTGCAAATATCAAAAAATGGATTTCATATTTACTTTATAAGAATTTACTTCAACCTATTAAAAATTCTCCAGTTCAAGCGGCCAGATTTCCTACATCAATGAGAGATCCTGACTTTCTAACGACTATATTAGAAATAAGGCGCTTTTTATACGGGAACTTAACGGAAAAAACTTTAAAAAAATATTTAAATGGGACCTATGTAAAATTAAATTTTAAAGGTATTATGAGTTTCTATCCTCTTATAAGTGATGAACAACAAATGAAAGATTTAGATAGGTGGCTAGTATCTACAATCTTAAATACTTTAAGAAAAAGAAAACAGATTTTACATAGATTAGGTTATCCTGTAAATTTTTTCCCATTTACACTGACAGGAAATAATATTATTGAGATATGTAAAAAAAAACAAGTCAACGGTAATAAAGGTCACTTTCAAATACCTAGTTTTCTGAGGATATATTTGGCGTTACAAATGGGAGTAAAGAATTTAGGAATTGATCGAGTCATGCATTCTGAATCAAAATATTATGAAGGTTTTTGATAGTTTCATTAATATATAAACTAGTCATTTGATTTGATAAAAATGTTAATGATTATTGCGAATATTACTAAATAAAAAAAGCTCGTAAGCCTGGCAATCTCAGACACTTACGAGCTTAAAACACACATGAAATGCTGTAGGGGGAGGAGTCGAACCTCCACGGAGCAGTTAGCATGAAAGCAAAGATTTAGTGGTCAACCCTGGTCGGCCTTACCTGAGTAACGTCGGCTCTACTTTCTGTTTATCCTGTGATCCCCACCCCCGAGACAAGGGGGCATGTCTGCCTAAGGTTTCATCACCCCACAGTATAATTTTTTGGGTTTCTGGTTTCTTTTCTTTCCCATACTTCCCTTTCAATGAACTTGACAAGTCAAAGATAGGATGCCTTGGATATTATTCAATCAAAATTACAAAAGTTTAGATATCATTCAATATATTGCAATGTGATTAGAAATTATTCAATTTAAGCCTACCAAATGACCCCTGATTTGAATATTGACAAATTGGATCTGCAGATCATCCAGCAATTGATGCACGATGCAGGCCTGTCCTATGCCGAAATGGGCAAAAAGCTCTTTGTTTCGGCAGGCACCATTCATGTGCGCATTAAAAAGCTGCAGGATGCCGGCATCATCCAGGGCCAGCGCTTCCAGGTAGACCTGAAAAAACTGGGTTATGATGTTATTGCCTTTATAGGTATCTACCTGGAGAAAAGCTCCCTGTATGATACAGTGGCCCGTGACCTGAAGAAAATTCCTGAAATTGTACGTATGAACTATACCACGGGCAACTACAGCATCTTTGCTGAGATCGTGTGCAAGGATATTGGCCAGCTGCGAACTGTGCTACATGATGAACTGCAAAAGATCAAGGGTATTGAACGTACGGAAACATTCATTTCCTTGGAAGAAAGCCTCAACCGCAGTGTCAGCATCAGCTCCTGAAACTATGAGACCTCAACCCTTTTTTAAAGGACTTACCTGGCTGCTGGCATTGAACCTGCTCATCAAACCAGTATGGATCTTCTTTATAGACCGGAATGTGCAGAACGTGGTAGGTCATGAAGTGTATGGTAGCTATTTCGCCCTGCTCAATCTCTCTTTCATTTTCCTGTTTGTAGCAGATGCCGGCCTTTCAAACATGATGAATCAAAAGCTGGCGAGCGAACACCCGGTGCAGTTGAAGCAGTATAGTTCCATTAAGCTCACCATGGGCGGTATCTATGTATTGGTGATGATTATAGCAGGCCTGCTGGCAGGCTTGAAGGATTGGACACTGTTGCTATATATTACGGGCATACAACTACTGAATTCCTTATTTGTTTTCCTGCGCAGTGTGGTCAGTGCCAGGCAACAGTTTACCACAGACGCATGGCTTTCTGTTTTGGATAAATCGCTTATGATCATTTTGTGCGGAGCACTATTGTATTTCCCCCTGGTGTTTGGCCGCATCAACATAGTGCTTTTCTTGCAGGTGCAATTGTTATGTACCGCGCTGGCAGTGGCAGCAGCCCTGGTGGTCATCAGCGTGAACCAATGGTGGCAGGGCGGAGAAAAAGAAAACCTGGTGGAAGTGCTGCGTGCCATTGCACCCTTTGCGCTGGTGATCTTACTGATGTCCGTACACAACCGCCTTGACGGTTTTTTATTACTACGGCTTCATGCCAATGGTTCTTACGAAGCGGGCATCTATGCATCAGCCTACCGATTGCTGGATGCATGTAACATGGTAGGTTACCTGGCAGCAGCATTTCTTGTGCCTTTTGTAGCCAGGCACCGCCAGCATAACCAGGAAATAACCAACGTTGTTTTAAATCTTCGACACCTTTTATTATTCTTTGGATTGGGCGTGGCCTGCTTTGGCTGGCAATATGCAGGATGGATACAGGCATTGCTTTACCATTCTGATACTTTGTATCATTCGATAGTGATCCAATTAGGTTTGGCTGTATTACCGGCCTATTTGATCATGCATATTTACGGATCGGTGCTTACAGCCACCCTGCAATTCAGGCCTCTACTGGTGATCCTGTTCATAGCAGTGACGCTCAATACGGTGCTGAACTCTTTATTGATACCTGTGTATGGTGCCATAGGCTGCTGCATCGCGGCTATTGCCAGCCAGTATTTTGGTGCGGCAGCCTGTTACCTGGTGGCCAATAAAAAACAAGAATTAACCGGCCATGCTGCATCGTGGGCCATTTACTTAATTACGGCTATTGCTTTATTAATACTCTTTTACACGGCCAGGCAAATGATGCTAAATGTTTGGCTTACTTTAGTGCTGGCTGCCTGCATGGTGCTGGTAGTGTTGATGACCCAACTAACGAATGCCAGGAAGCTATTTATCCGATTACAATAATCATAGCCTGATGCCCGACCTGCTTAGTGTTTTTTCCAGATGGTGGAAGTTTATTATTGGCCTAACCCTGGCTGCTTTGGCAGTCGCCTTTATCATCACTTTGCTATTGCCCCGCCAATATTTGTCAACTGCCACTGCCTTGCCGGCCAACTCGCTGATAGCTGATAAAGCCCGCATACTCAATTCAAATATTGAAGCCCTGTATCCTGAAGTGGGATTGCCCGATGAACTGGACAAGCTGGAAGGCACCGCGGCACTTGATACTTTATTCATAGCCATAGCCAATGAGTTTAATCTGGATGAACATTATCATATTCCTGCCTCTGATGAATCTATGGATAAGGCAGTTTTGAAGTTGAGAAAGAATAGCAATATTTCAAGAACAGGTTACGGAGAGCTACGCGTAAAAATTTGGGATGAGGACCGCCACATGGCTGCCGCTATGGCCAACAGTTTTATGAATAAGCTGCAAGCCTTGCATCAGCAGCTGCAGAATGAGAACAACCTGGTGGTGTTGCAGCATTTAAAAGAAGCCTATGCCGGCAAACAACAACTATTTACACAATATTCCGATTCTGTGGTAGCTGCTGGTGCCGCTCAGGAATTAATGGCCTCACAAAAGGCAACCATACTGGAGCAGATGAAGCAATACCAATTGGCCATGGATCAGTATGAACTAGCTATTAAAACCAATCCTCCTGTATTGTTGTCCGTGGAAAAAGCACGGCCTGCCATATGGCATGATAAACCAAAGACCCTGTTGATACTGGTGCTTACAGCCATTGCCTCATTATTCACAGCGTTCTTACTGGCTGCATCTTTTGAAGGCAGAAAAAACAGGGTGTGATTGCAAGCACTGCCAATAAGATATGCCTGGGGCTACTATCATTGCTTGTTTCATTAATCACCGGATGGGCGTCCTGGCATCAGCAGCCGCTATGGTTCTTTATTCCTGCTTTATTATTAAGTGTTTACCTATTGTTGCAGTACCCGGCGGTACTTTTCTATGTACTGATTAGCAGCATTCCATGGTCGGTAGAATACCATTTCAGTAATGCACTGGGCACAGACCTGCCCGACGAGCCATTGATGCTGCTGGCAGCTTTTGCCTGCCTCACGTTAATAGCTATACGCAGGAAGGAAACATCATTGCATTCCGTTACAGCATTAACCTGGCTGGTTGGCATTCAACTAGCCTGGACAATTGTCACGGCAATCTTATCTACAGACGTACTGTTATCTATAAAATACCTGCTTGCCAAAAGCTGGTACCTGCTTGCCTTTCTTGGCTTACCACTGCTGCTTTTTAAAACTCATAGATGGATAAAAACCGCTGCAATCGTGTTAGTCGTGTCTATGTGCCTTTCGGTATTGTTTGTATTGTACAAGCATGCGGCCTTTGGTTTCAGCTTTGAAAAGGTAAATACAGCACTGGAACCATTTTATCGCAACCATGTGAATTATTCTGCATTGTTGGTTTGCATCGTACCACTACTCATTGGATTTATCCGGGGTAAGCGTAGGTACCGTTATTGGCTGATAACTGCCTTGCTGGTAGTATTGACAGCTTTATACCTATCCTACTCCAGGGGTGCCTGGCTGGCCCTGGTCATTGGAATGGTGAGCTATTTTTTGCTGGAGAAAAAGTGGATGGTTCATGCATTTGTTCTTTTTATAGTATTAACCATTGGAAGTACAGTTTGGTTGCAACACAATGACCGGTACCTGCAATATGCGCCTCATTACAGCACTACTATTTTCCATACCAATTTTGAAGAACACCTGGTGGCCACCTACAAGATGAAAGACCTTTCCACTGCAGAAAGATACTTCAGGTGGATTGCCGGTGTGCGCATGACAAAGGATAGCTGGCAAAATGGTTTTGGACCCAATACCTTTTATGACAATTACAAGGCATATACGATCCCTGCCTTCAAAACGTATGTGAGCAAAAATGAAGAACACTCCACCGTACACAATTATTTCCTGTTGCTGGTTATAGAGCAAGGTGTAATAGGCTTGCTGTTGTTCCTGGCCACTATAGGATTGGCTTTCCGGCAAGTAGAAAAAATCTACCACCAGGCAACTGATCCATTTCATAAGCGAACGGCCGCAGCCCTGGTAGCCATATTGTCCATGATATGTACTGTCAACTTTTTAAGTGATTTGTTAGAAAGTGATAAAGTGGGGCCATTATTTTACCTGTGCCTGGCTGTATTGATCTTTATGGAGCGTAATACCAGTATGAAAGCAGGAACTGACGGGGTTGAATAACCTATAATTTTCCCCTTACATTCAACGCATCCCGCAGCCCATTCCCAAACAGGTTGAAAGCCAATACCAGGATCATGATAGCAAAGCCGGGAGCAAGGGCCAGCATGGGGTTTTGTGTAATGATAAAGTTGTAATTCTCCTTGATCATAAGGCCCCAGCTTGGCATGGGTGGTTGCACACCTACTCCCAGGAAACTAAGTCCTGCTTCTATGACAATGGCAGATGCGAAATTGGAAGCCGCGATGACCAATATAGGGCCCATAATATTAGGCAGGATATGCCTGATAATAATGCGGGAATCGGAAAAGCCCAATACCCTCCCTGCTTCTACGTATTGTAGTTCTCTTGTTACCATTACCTGTCCCCTGACCAGGCGGGCTACATTCACCCACATGGTCAGGCCCACAGCAATAAACACCTGCCAGAATCCCTTGCCCAGCAGCAGTGTAATGGCGAAGACCAATAACAAGGTGGGAATACTCCAGATGACATTGATCAGCCACATGATGATCTCGTCTGCCTTGCCTTTAAAATAACCGGCAATAGCACCTAACGCCATTCCTACCGACAAAGAGATCAATACAGTGATCAGCCCCACACTTAGACTGATCCGGGTGCCAATGATCAAACGACTCAGGATGTCCCTGCCATATTTATCCGTGCCCAAATGGAATGTGCTGGTAACAATGGGCACAGGAGCCAGTTTGGATTGGCTGACTGCCAGCCTTTCACTCACCCCTTCATCAATATATTTCTGCACGATGAAGCTGTCATTCTTTTGCTGATAGGAAGCAATAGGAATATGTTCATACAGGTCGGGCTGGCCGTATAAAAGACGTTGGAAAAATCCCACCTTTTCTGCCCCGTCTTTTTTTACTAACAGGAAGGATCGCTGGTAGCCCGGCTTTTCCCCACCTATTTCCAATATGATGCGATTGGCATATGGTGAAGCATCCGGTGCCAGGAAGTATCCAAAGAGGGCAATGAATATAGCGGCAAGGATCAGGAATAATCCCACCATAGCACCTTTGTTCTTTTTCAAACGCTTCCATGATGATTGCCAGAATGAGGGAGAGCCGCTGTTCATGCGAGGAAGATAAAATTTATTTGGTTCTCCGGCCTTTCCATTCATAACCGCCTATTTGACTGGTAAGTCCAACCACCACGGTATAAAAAACATGCAAGGGTTGAAACAGGGGAAACCATTTCATTAATGAACGCTCCTGGTAGAATGTGGCCACGCTATAAACAAAAGGCCATTCTATCAAGGTCTTTAACATCAAAAACACAAGCGCATACAAGGCATGAACAGGATGCCATGCGGCAGATACCAGCAGCACAATGAACCAACAGTTGAACAGGTAAACAAAGGCAAGTACAGCCAGGATCCTGTAATCTTCATACACCAGTGTTTTGCTGGCCCAGCGCTTGCGTTGATTGTAAAAAGCTTTCCATGAAGGCATAGGCGGAGTGGTAACAATGGCTTCGGTGGATTTCATATAGAATACCTTACCTGGTTCCTGTTTCCATATCTTATGCATCAGCAGCATGTCGTCGCCAGAGGCTACCTGGTCTATGCCTGCAAAGCCATTGACATCCTCAAAACTCTTTTTACGATAGGCCAGGTTGGCACCATTGCACATATTGTGAAAGCCTGATGAAACACTGGCAGCTGTGATGCCCTGCAAGATGATAAAATCCAAGGCCTGGAACACCTGTAGCAATGTATTATCATGACTGAACTTTACCGGCGCTGCTATGAAGCAGGCTTTTGAGGAACTATAAAAACTGTTGATGGCCAGTAACCAGTTGGAAGGCAACACACAATCAGCATCCGTGGTAACGATCAACTCTCCTCTTGCCTTAGCAATGCCTGCTTCTATGGCTTTTTTCTTCGAGGAGTTTCCAGTTTTTACCTGTGGGGTCACAAGGTGCAGGTTGTTCAATCCAAAAACTGTAACCACAGTTGCTGTATCATCAGTGGAAAAATCATCAACTACTATGACCTCAAAAGATGTTGCAGGGTAGGATTGCTTTTGAAGGCTTATAAGCAAGCGCCTGATATTTTCCTCTTCATTCCTTGCCGGTATGATCACCGTGATAAAAGTTGGGGGCTGACTTGAATCGATCATATAGTTCTTGATGCGGTCCCATGCCCTTTTGTAAAAAAGCAGCAGTCCCCCATAAACCAGCAATAAAACTATAGTGATCCACAGTAAAGCCATGGAAGGCAAAACTAACAGGTGGCCTTTATACTTTTATATCTTTCTTATGTAATGATAAAAGCAATAACATTATTGTTTAATGACAGATAACTGGCTATTCCATTCTTTCATACTGGCTTTGAATATGTATGTTCCCCTAGACAGCTGGTGAACAGGAAAATTAATGGATAGCGAGGTACCTGACTTTTGCACCTCCATTTGCTGCACCAGGGCACCATTCATATTATACATGCAAAGCTTCACGGGCCCGGTGTTAGCATTGCTGATATGAATAGTAGCTTGAGACACCAATGGATTGGGATATAGTTGCATGGCAGTTGCTGGGGTAATTTCCTGGAGTGGGGATGCGTGGGCCTGGCGTGCCATACTCATTGCGCTTCCAATAATATCCAACCAATTGATGTTCCATCCGGCCGCAGAGGTAGATTGCAGCCTGATGGTTTGAGTGCCCGCCACCAGGTTAATGGTTTTTGTAACGGTTTGCCATAATTGCCATCCGCCGGTTATAGGAACTGCTACTGTATTCAACACAGTGCCTGCACTGTTTTTAATTTGAAACTGCGCCCCGGTATTAGGAGTGGCCAACCGAAGATTGAGTGCATAAGCACCTGCTGCAGGCACATTTATGGTATACTCCAGCCAGTCGTTCATATCAATCCAACCCACATCCTGGGTGCCCCCGGCATCGGAGCAATTCTCAGTCATGACACCATACATGGTGGTCCACTTTTCAGCTTCGATATGCGTGGTATTTCCAGGTGCAACAGCTGCAGCAACATTTATCATTACATCATCCGAAGCGGAAGCGCCATTGTTATCTGACACCGTGAGCCTGAAAAGGTAGCTGCCTTCAGATAGACCACTAATGGTGGTGGTAGCTGTATTCAATGAACCAATAACAGCAGCGCCGCCGGAAACCTTACTCCAACTATAGCTGACAATGGATCCATCTTTGTCAGTGCCCGTACCCGTTAAGGTGATAGTATTGATTGGGAGCGTGATATTCTGATCTGCGCCTGCATTGGCTGAAGGAGACTGGTTGGCTGAACTGCCACCTGCTATTTCCAGCCAGTTAATATTCCATCCTGCACCAGAGGTAGATTGCAGGCGTATGGTTTGAGTGCCGGCTGCAAGGGACAGAGGCACAGTTTTTGTCTGCCATGACTGGAACCCACCTGTAATGGGAACATTCACTGAAGCAAGCACTGTTCCGGAACTATTTTTTATTGAAAACTGTGAGCCGGTATAAGGCGTAGCAATTCTTAAGTTGAGCGTATAGTTGCCTGCTGCAGGAACATTGACTGAATAATCCATCCAATCACCATTGTCTATCCAGCCTACATCCAATGTGCCTTCCGAGCAGTTCTCGGTGAGCACACCACTCATGGCGCTCCAGTTTTCAGCTTCTATGCGGGAGGTGCCTCCACCTGTAGCCCCATTGACAGTAACGGTAACATCATCAGATGCTGTAGCACCTGCATTGTCTGTTACGGTAAGCCTGAAGATATAAGAGCCTTGTGTAAGTCCTGACACGGTGGTAGTTGCACTGGAAGGACTGCCGATGGTAGCTGCACCACCAGATACCTTGGTCCAGCTATAGGAAGCAATAGAGCCATCAGGATCTGAGCCACTGCCAGATAAGGTCACACTGTTAGCAGGCAGTGTAATGGTCTTATCAGAACCTGCATTGGCTGAAGGAGACTGGTTGGCAGGGACAGTACTCTCATTTTTTATCTCGAGCCAGTTAATATTCCAACCGGCTGCAGATGCAGATTGGAGACGTATGGTTTGGGTGCCTGCAAGCAGGCTGACGGACGTGCTACTGGTCTGCCAGGACTGCCATGCGCCGGTAAAAGGAATGGCCACTGTAGAAAGCACGGTGGTACCATTTTTCACCTGTAACCTGGCGTCTGTATAGGGTGAAGCGAGTCGAAAGCTAATTGTATAAGAACCTGCTACTGGCACATTCACATTATATTCCATCCAGTCGCCATTGTCTATCCAGCCCACATCCTGCGTTCCCCCTGCATCAGCAGTGTTCTCTGTGGATACGCCACTCATTGCGGACCATTTTTCTGCCTCCAAATGAATATTGACAGTGTTGTTAATTGTTTGGGAGCCAAAGACATTTTTGGCCTTTGCTTTTTCAAACAATAAGCCATGTCCTTTATCATTCAGATGTACACCATCACCAGAGTTGAGCTCCGGCCTGATCATGTATAAGCTATCGGTGGTAGCAATTCCTGTCCAGAAATCTATAGCGTTAATGCCAAAGCTGGTTTTGATAGAATCCACCATATCATGCAGAACAGATCGATAATTGGAATCATACTGGCTGCGTGGTTGGGTAGTGGTAATGTAGGCCTTCACATTCCTGGATTGGATGTATTGATACAGGTATCGAAGATTGCCGATAAACTCCGCCCTGGAATACCCATTGCCCACATCATTGGTAGGTAAATTGATGATGATAACTGAAGGAGCATAGCTCAGAGCCTTGGTAACATTATGAGCTGTATCCGCTAGGGGCTTACCCACGGGTGTAGTGTATTCATTGGGCATGATCTTGTAAGTAACATAACCACCCACTGCCAGGTTAATAATGGTAGTATCCTGGTTGTCATTTTTATTCTTTGCATATTCAGCCTGGAAGCGGTTGACCCAGGCCGAATCCGGCACACTGGCGCCAGTACCTGCAGAAGTGGAGGAACCTAACACCACCAGCCGGGTTTGCCCATAACCATAATTGGAAACAATTGTCATTACTCCAATGAGCAATGCTATAATGCGTTGCATAAGCAGCTTTGTTATTGTTGATAAAGAAGCTTCTTCAGGTAGGTAAGACTTGTTATTTCGTTTGGTAGGTTAGCTTCTAGGGAAGGAGATATAATAAAATTACCTAATTCTATGAACCTATAAAAATATACGGGTACAATTAATTTTTTTTTATGAAAAGAGGATATTATATTTACTTAGTTGCATAAACAACTGTATGTCAAACAACCATTTTAAAAAAGGAGAGCTTTACAGTTTTATTACGGGCAAGGCATCTATTGCCATAGCGCGCCGGTTGCAGAAGAAATTCAATACTTCCGGCGTGAACCTTACCATTGAACAGTGGAGTGTATTGTACCAGCTTTGGAAACAGGATGGCGCCAGCCAGCAGGAATTGTGCAACGCTACTTTCAGAGACAAACCAAGCATTACACGACTGGTAGATAACCTGGAGAAATTAAACCTGGTGAACCGGGTATCGGATGAGAACGACAGGAGAATCAATAAGATCTATTTGACCAAGGCAGCCCTGAAGCTGCAGGAGGAGACGATGGCACTGGCCGAGGAAACGCTGAATGAAGCATTGAATGGCGTACCTGCCGACCAGGTAGAGATGTGCAAAGAGGTGCTTCAAAAAGTATATGACAACCTGAATGGTTAACCGCTAACAATAATCATTGATCCGGGAACCCTTGAAACCCTTTAACTATCAAACATAAACTTTCTATTATGGAAACACTTACCAACAAAGCTTTGAAAGGCGGGGAATGGCTGATCAGGGAGACTGAGCCTGCCGCCAGTTTTATACCCGAAGAATTTTCTGAAGAGCAGAAGATGATCGGGGATATGTGCAACCAGTTCCTCGACATGGAAGTGATGCCCATATTAGACCGTATAGATAGCATGGAGCCAGGCCTGATGCGCTCTCTTTTACAAAAAGCAGGTGAGCAGGGATTACTGTCAACCTCATTTCCTGAAGAATATGGTGGACTGGGAAAAGATTTTGTCACTTCCACTATTGTCAATGAATACCTGGGTGCGGGACATTCATTTTCTGTAGCTGTTTCAGCCCATACAGGCATAGGCACATTACCCATACTCTATTTTGGCAATGAAGAACAGAAACAAAAGTATATACCCAAACTTATCAGCGGTGAATGGACCGGTGCTTATGGCCTTACAGAGCCCAACAGCGGGAGTGATGCATTAGGCGCCAAGACCACAGCCCGCCTGAGTGAAGATGGTAAGTACTACATCTTAAATGGACAGAAATGCTGGATCACCAATGGTGGTTTTGCTGATATCTATACTGTATTTGCCAAAGTGGATGGTGACAAATTCACCGGCTTCATTGTGGAAAGAGGTTTTGAAGGGTTCACACAAGGACCTGAAGAACACAAAATGGGTATCAAGGGTTCTTCTACGGTTCAATTATACTTCCAGGATTGCAAGGTGCCAGTGGAGAATGTGCTGGGTGAGATTGGCAAGGGACATAAGATCGCTTTCAATATATTGAACATTGGCCGTTTGAAATTATGTGCTGCTGCATTAGGTGGTGCCAAGAGAGCTACCAGCAGTTCCGTGGAATATGCAATTACAAGAGAGCAGTTTAAAACATCCATAGCCAACTTCGGAGCCATTAAGCACAAGCTGGCAGAAATGGCCATACAGGTTTTTGCATGTGAAAGCTCTTTATATCGCACTGCACAACTCATAGACGACAAAGAAAAGGAACTGCTTGAAAGCGGTAAACCTTTTAATGAAGCTTTATTGGGTGCTGCTGAAGAATATGCCATTGAATGTGCAATACTTAAAGTCAACGGTAGTGAAGTGCTGGACTTCGTGGTAGATGAGGGTGTACAGATACATGGCGGTAATGGTTTCAGTGCAGAATATGATATATCCAGGGCTTACCGCGACAGCCGCATCAACCGAATATATGAGGGCACCAACGAGATCAACAGGCTGCTGACTGTAGATATGACATTAAAGCGTGCCATGCAGGGCAGGTTAAATATCATGGGCGCAGCTATGAAGGTTTCGCAGGAATTAATGAGCATACCTGATTTTGGCGCAGAAGATGAAACGCCTTTTGCACAGGAACTTAAACTGGTGAACAACTTCAAGAAGGCTGTATTACTGACAGCAGGAGCTGCTGCTCAAAAATTAATGATGCAGTTAGAAAAAGAGCAGGAGATACTGATGAACATTGCCGACATGGCCATCGATACCTATGTCGCCGAAAGTCTTTTGTTGCGGGTAAGAAAGCTGGCTGAGCTAGGCATTTCCCATTCGATCTATACAGATATGCTGAATTGCTTCCTGAACGATGCAGCAGACCGCATCAACAAGAATGGAAAAGATGCGATCAATTCCTTTGCAGATGGTGATGAACAAAGAATGATCCTGATGGGGCTTAAGCGATTTACCAAGACAGCTCCATTCAACACAAAGGATGCCCGCAGGCGTATTGCCGATAAGCTGATAAGTAATAGAAAATACTCTTTCTAAGTGTATAAAACGTTGAAAGGATAATGAAGCTGCTAACACTTCATTATCCTTTCTTATATCAAACCTTTATTAATTACACTAACCGTTACCAAAGAAGATAGCCAGTTCCCGCCTGGTATTTCTTACTTCCTTCAGTTGTTTCATGCGGTTCTTGATCATTTGTAAACCGATGGTCATTAATACTGAAGAAACAAAGGTGGAAATAAAGTATAACAGGAAAACATCAGCCACTGCTGGTGTTAGTTGTATGTAATAGAAATAATAAATGAGTGCATAACAGCCATAGGCAAACAATATGGCCACCAGCATGAGTGTCCTGCCGGCATTTTTACCAAATTCTACGGTGATTCGGATATGCCTGATGAAAAGATAAAAGGTATAAATAAGTATCAATGCCAAACCTGGACCCATGATATAGACTATGGCTTTAGGGCTCAGTCCAAAGATGCATGCGATAACGATCTCGTAAGCCACATATATACCTGTAACAATGTGCACAGCTCTTTGTTTCTGCTTGATGGGACAGAAAAATAAAAGAGCTGTCAACATCAACGGAATATCCAGGTAGTTGTTAATGACTGCAAATACATCCAGGAATTTAGGTGAAGCGGGAATGATGTTCTCTGAAAAAAGATTGTAGATGCCGGTAGATAACAGGGAAATGAGTAATGCGGCCAGGCTGCGGTGCTGATAGAGCTTGTTATAGATGATGGCGAAAGCCGGTACGAACATACTGATAGTAGCGGCAACACCAATAATGGTATTCCAGTTCATAGGGATTGGATTTAGGATTTTACACGAAGCTTACCTTCTAGGATCTCTCCAAGGGCAAATGTGAAAAACTGCTTCATCACATTGCTTCTGAGAGCTAATTTAAAGGGCTATTTTATAAAATCATAGTGCCCAAAAAAAATGGAGTACTACCACTAAATGGCCTTGGTATAATTACTAAATCAATGAAAGGCAGATATGGTTATTTCTACTTTATTCCTGTATCGGAGACTTACTCGAACAGCTTTATTCAAGTATTAATACCAGGTACGATGCAATAGTTGTTAGGTGCGGAAGTCAATTATGAAGTTATTAATGAACAAAAAAGTCTGCATAGAACCATACTGCTACTGCAGCAAATAAAATTGAATCAAATCGATCAAGGAATCCACCATGACCAGGCATGATAGCACCACTGTCCTTCACCCCTGCCATTCTTTTTAATTTACTTTCAAACAGGTCGCCAATGGTGCCGGTTACAGCAGCCAGGGCCGCCATAATTGCAGCATCCACTACAGGCAATCTTTTAGTAAAATAAGCCAGCAGGCTAATGACGATCACAGTAAGAATGACGCCACCTGATGTGCCTTCCCATGTTTTTTTGGGTGACACCTTTGACAAAGGAGTTTTGCCGATCAGGGAACCAACTATATAGGCCATAGTATCATTGATCCATAATGAAAATATTACCAGCAAGGGTATGGTCATGGAGTATTGATAGAGATTTTCATCCCACCTTGTTCTGAGGTCGACCATCAATGCCAGTGGCAGTGATATGTATAGAATACCAAAAATGGAATAGAAGATGTTTTTAAGAAATACCTGTTTGGATTCCAGCATCATGATCAAAGGCAGTAAGATCATAAAAGCAATACCGAGCCAAAAGCCTACTTGAGATAGTATTACAGGGCCCACAGCCAGGGTATCATTGGAGAAAAAAAGCATAAGGCACCAACCTGCTATCATGATGCCATACCTGTGCACGGGAATGATCCTGTCATATTCAGGATTGAATTTGGTTACCAGCTTTTGGTATTCCAGCCAGCCACCGAAATGCACTACAGTAAATAAGAGAAAAAAAGACCAGCGGTTGTACAACAAACCACCCATCATGATCACTACAAAAACAATGGCCGTTAATGCCCTTGTCTTAAATGTCTGCCAGTTAAATGCCATAATACTTAAAAGCTAAGTTCGTCTTTTGATACTTCATCATCTTTATATACCTGCTCATAGCTACTTTGCGACTTTTTGGCCATTTGCCACACTACCAGGCAGGTAAGACCCACACTTAACAAAGCCATGATACCCATTTGTGCTGGATTGACAAGTGTGGTATTAGGGTCTTTGACCATCTCAGGATGCAGGTACACCACTACTATTACCAGGGCATCGTAAAGAAAATGCGCCAGAATAGCGGTCCATAGGCTGCCGCTATACCAATAGATAACCCCCAGCAATACGCCCAGTAACAGGCGTGGCAGGAATCCAAAGAACTGGAAATGGAATCCCGAGAAAAGGATAGCGGTAATGATGATCCCCACCCATGGACTTTTGGTCAGCTTGATAAATAGTCTTTGCAATACGCCCCTGAAGAACAGTTCCTCGCCTATGCCTGCAAAAACCGATATGAACACCAGGTTCAATAATAGTTCTTTTATGGTATGCTTGCTTAGCATGAACTGGATCTGCCTGGCCGCATCTTCCTCCATACTTTTCATCCATTTCTGAGCTTCGCCACCGATAGCCATTTTTTGATTCAGTAAACCGGAGTATTCTACAAAAGGATAGGAAACAAGGAGAGCAGTGATGCCAAGAAGCCAGTAAATACTACTATAAGGACTTTTCAGACCCAGGTATTTGGCTGGTGAAGGGTCGGAGAAGTATCCAAACAGCAGGCTTGGGATGAGAAATAAACCCAGGAATTGGGTAAGCAGCATTCCCCTGATAAAAAGGATCATGTTCGGATTGTTGGTATCCCATTTACCCACATCCTGGAGCTGCAACAAGCTGATACCTGTAATATTAGTCAGTATGGCAGTACCGATGATGGTGAAAACGAGGAAAAGGCCAAATGCCATTCCTATGAATAAGATCAATTGTATCCATACCGGCCGTGATTTAAGATATGTTTGCATAGCTCCTCGCTTTCATAATTGTAATTTTGCTGCCCTGGCTTATTTTCCCGGGAATGTAAAGCTGCAAGATAAGCCCTGATTGATCAAAGAGATTTGGTTTGGTAAAAATTGATAACATATCACTGCCGGAGTTTCCATTACTCCTTGCCCCTATGGAGGATGTCAGCGATCCGCCATTCAGGGCTGTGTGCAAATCCAACGGGGCCGACCTGATGTACACTGAATTCATTAGCAGTGAAGGTCTGATCAGGGATGCCATCAAGAGCAGGCAGAAGCTGGATATTTTCGATAATGAACGTCCTGTGGGCATACAGATCTTTGGTGGTGATGAAGAAGCTATGGCCCTGAGCGCGCGCATCGTCGACGCTGTGAACCCGGATCTCCTGGATATTAATTTTGGTTGCCCTGTTAAAAAGGTGGTTACCAAGGGAGCTGGTGCGGCCGTGTTAAAAGACATAGACCTGATGGTAAGGCTTACCGGGGCAGTTGTCAATTCTTCCTCACTGCCTGTTACTGTAAAAACCCGCCTGGGCTGGGACGATGCCTCTATTAATATAGGCGAAGTGGCAGAACGGCTACAAGATGTGGGCATTAAAGCGCTGTCCATCCATGGTCGTACCCGCTGCCAGTTATACAAGGGCACTGCTAACTGGGACCCTATTGCTGCAGTGAAAGACAATCCACGCATACAGATCCCCATTTTTGGCAATGGTGATATTGATTCCCCTGAAAAAGCCCTTCTGTATAAAAACCGGTATGGCGTGGATGGCATCATGATAGGCCGGGCAGCCATTGGTTATCCATGGATCTTTAACGAGATTAAACATTTTCTACAAACAGGCGAACACCTGCCTCCACCCACCATTCAGCAAAGGATAGAGGTCATTCAAAAACACCTGCATCGCTCAGTGGAGTGGAAGGGCATGAAGGCCGGCATCAATGAAATGCGCAGGCATTATACCAATTATTTAAGGGGATTACCTAACATTAAAGAATATCGACTGAAACTGGTGACCATTTCAGAGGTAGCTGAGATCCATGAAGTGCTGGAAGAGATCAGCCGGTATTATGATGGCTATGAATTCAAGCCCCGGCAGGTAGATATGGACTCCATGGCCTATAGCTGCGACTAAGTTGTGGTCCTTTCTTTTCCTGCCCTGAACCACCCAATGGCAGATACAATGGCCCATGTTCCTTCCAGTACTACAAAGGGCCAGTAGTTGATCAACCAGGAAGCATAACAGGTAAGGGCAGCACCAAGCGTATTGAGAAAGAAGAACAGTTTTCCATGCGCTGACATCCATTTAAAGCTCATACAGAAATAGGCCAACAGGGTAATGGCTACACCAATGGCACCTATCCAGTCGCTTACAGTCATATTATTTATTTAATGGCAAAGACCACTTCCTGGGATAAAGGGGAGACAGAGGGTTCAAAATAATGCGTCAATACACCTTCCTCATTTAGCAGGTACTTTGAAAAATTCCATGAAGGAGCTTTGTCATTCCAGCCATTTTCATCTTTTTTGGATAGCCAATGAAATAGCGCATGCTGCGATGCTCCTGGTATGACTGTACTTTTTTTAGCCAGCGGAAAAGTAACTCCATAATTTACCTGGCAGAACTGTGCGATCTCTTCATCGCTTCCTTTTTCCTGCTCTTTAAAATCATTGGAGGGGAAACCGATAATAACCAGTTTATCTTTATTTCCTTCGTACAGTTGCTGTAATTCTGCATACTGGCCGGTATACCCGCAGTCACTGGCAGTATTCACTACCAGGATCTTTTTGCCTTTCAAACTGCTTAATGGCAGTGTTCCGGAATGATTCAGGGATACTTCAATGCCATAGACAGGACGTTTTGGAATTTTATGCTCTTTATTCTCTTTTATCTGCTGAGCCCCCCTTGCCTTTCCCATCCAAATCAACAGGGGATAGACCCATTTTAATATTCGTTGCCTCAGTGTCATGCAAGAATGGTTAATATTCAATGAAAGTACAAAACTACAACAGGTCTCGTACGACAGACGGAAATTGCAATCCAGCAGACCTTAATAAGGCAAAAAGCTCGTCCCAGCTACATCTTATAGAGAATTTACGCAGCTTTTAGGGTATTTATACCCTATAAACTCCCCTCATTTTTTTTCAACTTTGTTTATCCAATAACCTGTAGCGGGCTTGAGTTTCAAGCTGAATTGTGGCCTATGAAAAAATTCTACACTCTTATCCTACTTTTCCTGGTTTTATTAAAGCTCCATGCCCAGGATTGTGCTTCCCTGCAAATTGCTTATATAGTACATGAATCGAGGTGCGTAGCAACAGGTGCTATTGATATCAATGTAACAGGGGGTTCGCATAATTACAATTACCGGGCAACGGGTACCATAAATACACCTTATACTTCTTCCAACAGCATCACAGGCTTACCTCCCGGATATTATTCCATCCTGGTAAAAGATCTGTACACCGGGTGCAACAAACAGGTAGACAGTGTTTATATTCCCGGCACTTATGCCGACCCACGCTTTCAGCTAGTCAAGACAGATGCTACATGCCTGGGTAATGACGGAACCATTTCCACCACCAATCAGCAGTTTGGAAGAAGTCCTTTTACTTATACTATCATTGCCCCTTCCGCTTCACAAATTGGCACCTCAAGCACTACTGGTAATTTCACGGGTTTACCTCCAGGCGAATATTCCATTCAACTCCAGGACTCATGTGGTGGTCTGCAGGTGAGAAAGATCACCATAGAGAATTATAGCTGGTGGATCGATGCTTATACAGTTAATAAAACGGATTGCAACCATGCTGATGTATCTATAAGTCTGAAAGACAATAAAGGCAATAACAACCTCGCGGGTAATGCTTTCAATGGATATACTTATGGAGTAGTAATGAACCCGCGTGATACATTATGGAATACCAATTCCAGCTTTAACATCACCATAGGCACTCACAGGAACCTTAACCTGGTTGTTAAAGATAAATGCGGAAATATACAGACAAGAACATGGACCTTACCTGCAACGTTAAGGCCTTCTATATCAGGTATAGCCATTACAGAGCTTACATGCACTACGTTTACAGCAACAGTGAATGGGCAACAAAACCTTACTTCACCAAACTATTGCCTGTATGATTCTTTGAATAATCTTTTGGAATGTAACGCTACCGGTACCTTCAACCTACTGAACTATGGCAGCTATTGTATCAAAACAACCGATGCCTGTTATGATACCACCATCACCAATTGTTTTGTGGCTGTGAGACCATCACCGGGAGTCGACGAAGTGGTGAATATCAGTAACCAGGATTGTGCTTTGTTTACTGCCACTATCACTGGTCAAAATAATTTGATCGACCCCAATTACTGTTTGTATGATGCTGATAGCAATCTATTGCAATGCAATAATACAGGGTCTTTTCCCAACCTGGCTTATGGAAGCTATTGTATTCGCATTTCCAATAGTTGTACAGATACGATTATATCCCGGTGCTTTACCGCTACTCATCCCATAGCCGAACTTACCAGTTATAGCTTTTCTGCCAACACCTGCAGCAGCTTTGATGTGAACGTGTCAGGAAACAACCTGTATCAACCCCTATATTGCTTATACGACAGCACAGGTATTATTTTAACATGCGATTCAACAGGTGTATTCAATGGCCTGGCACATGGCACTTATTGTGTAAGAGCTATTTCCTGCGCAGACACCACCGCTCCACTTTGTTTTTCCAGCAGCAAACCTGTTCCTTCCGTAGCATCATGGGTGCAGGTGTGGGGAAGGAATTGCAATGGCTTTTCTGCTGCCATAGCTGAACAAACCAACCTGACAGCGCCGCAATATTGCCTGTATAATGACAAGGATTCATTACTACAGTGTAATACCTCGGGTGTATTCCCGGATCTTGCATGGGGCTCCTATTGTATAAAGATCAAAGACAGTTGTACAGATTCCACCATTACCAGGTGCTTTACAGAAACCAGGCCCTTACCAATGATCGACACCTGGGTGCAGCCAACAAATGCTACCTGCAACACCTTCACGGCTACAGTGACGGGCAACAACTTTACCGATCCGCAATATTGTGTGCTTGATTCCCTTGGCAATACATTGAGCTGTAATACAACTGGCGTTTTTGACAATTTACCATATGCTAAATATTGTTTTACGGTGCATGACGGCTGTGTGGATACCACTATGCAGGTATGTCAAACATTTGCATTACCAAGGGGTATGAATATAATTTCTTCTAAATCCTGTAATGTAGGTAATACAAATGTCAGCATTGCATTTGCCAATGACAACGGCCCTTTCCAGGTAAGGATCATACATCCTGATGGTTCAGTTAAATGTGACACCGTCACTAATTCCAATCCATTCAACATTCAACTACCAGCATTACCAGCCGGGAAACAATATACAATTGTGGGTATTAATGGTTGCGGACAAAAAGATACCTCGATGCTGTCACCTAATGCCAGTACCATCGAAAAAAATGTAGTGGTACGTTCCAAATGCCCTTCTGCCACCTGGGTCAATGGTGCCGGCGACATGCAGGTAACCTGTACCTCTAATTATTACACTACACAACCTGGCATTATCAAAAAGAATGGCGTGACCTATTTCCGCAGTTTTTCATCCCGGACAGGTGATGTGTACACTTTTTCAGACCTGGAACCTGCCACCTATATCATAGAATATACCATGCAAACCTGTAATTACAGGCTGTATGATACAGTGACTGTGCAACCCTATGCCTATCCTTCGCAAGGACAGTCAGCCATTTACCAATGTGACAATAATACATTGAGTCTGGGATCTGATATGAAAGGTGGCGTCAGTCCTTACACTTACCAGATCATCGGAAGTACCCCATCCACGCCTGATATCACTACTGCTGTACAAACGAGTCCTGTATTCTCTATTAACACAGGAACCGTGTATTCATTGGTAAGGCTCCGGGCCGTAGATGCCTGCGGTAATGCCACGCTGGATGATGTCAGTGTACTGCCATTGCAAAATGTTTCTATTAAGGCTTCCCAATTATGTTTTTACAAAAACACTACGCTATCCATAGATACGGTACCTAATGCCACTTATGAATGGTACCGCAAGTACACTTCAACTGATAGTGTGCTGGTTAGCAATGACCTTACTTATAATCTTCCATTCTTTGAACCAGCACAAGCTGGAGAATATGTATGTAAAATGAATGTAAACAATGGGTGCCTGGTGCGCTATAGTAAGTTCATGCTGGACGGAGATTGTGGCTACGCCATCCTTCCCGTACAGGTGCAGTTGCAGGGGAAACACAAAGACGGGGTCAATATCATTTCCTGGAATATCAATGAAGAAAAGACTCTAAGTACCTATATCATTGAAAGAAAGAGCTATGGGGAGGCCAACTTCAGGCCCCTTGGCGAAATAAGATCTTCGAAGGCTTCAGGTAGCAATTATTACCTGTTCAGGGATGAACAGCCTGGCCCGGGAAGTCAATACAGGATTAAGCTTATTCATAAAGATGGCCATTCAGAGTACAGCTCCATTATCAGTTTGTCGGGCCATACAGGCATCAGCATTTATCCCAATCCTGTAAAGGATCAGCTAAGCATTGCTTTTTCAGGAACCGAAAGTGGCAACTTCAAGGTAGAACTGTTTGAACTGTCGGGCAGGTTGGTATTCCATACAGAAATAAGATCGGTTGTCAATTATACCTATACTTATAAAAGAAGTCCGCAGGAGCAGAAAGGGTTGTACCTGCTCCGTATCACCAATGGAAACAGTGGAGTTCAGCAAACATTTAAATTGTTCATGCAATAGTTAGTGTAAATGGTAAAAACAAATCAGCAGGGCAACGGCCCTGCTGATGACTATGACTTTATATATAATTATTTCAGAGAAACAGGCAGATTCACAGAAACATCATCCCAGGATATGACCAGGTCGGCACCGGCAGCGGTCTTATTAAAGTTCATCGAGAATATCTCTGCCACAGAAGCTGTTTTTTGAACCGGCACAGTAACCCTTAACACGTCTTTCTTCTCATCATATTTAAAAGCGCCCCAGATGTCCGTGTCTTTATTAAATATAATGGTCCATTGGGATGGAGTTGGAATAGCATACATGGTATAACGCCCCTTCAAGAGTTTTTTACCCCCAATCTTCACATCTTTAAAAAATTCTATTTCAGTAGCTTCATTAGCACCTAACCTCCAGACTGTATTATATTCAATCAACTCACCAAATAAAATACGTCCGTCTTTTTGAGGACGGCTGTAGATGATCCGGGCCACAAGTGGGTCATTAGCCTTATCCTGTATCCTTAGTACAGGGTAATCTGCAGGAAAGTAGGCCATATCCATTGGAGATTTATCTAATACCGGGATTTTTAATTTAAGGGGTGCTGAGTTTTGAGCATTCAGGCAGATAAATAAACAAAGGAAACAAAGGGTAGAAACCAGTTTTTTCATAATTGGACGCTTTACTGCTGCAAAAATATTACTTCACTCCTTTTTTACAACGTGCATATCAGCCCAGGAGTTCATTAAATCTTTGTTTTGCAAATTGTTTAACATCAGGGAAAAAATCCTGGTAGTATCCTTCCAGCGCTTTATAATTATCAAGAAACAACTGATAAGCTGTATCACTTTCGGACAGGTAGGTGGCCCTTCGTACCAATCCTCTCAGGCTTTTTTGCATTCCAGAGTTAAAACGGTAATTATACAGCCAGTCTTCCGTGCTCATATAGGCCAGCACAGGAACAAAATGATCCGGCAGGTGTGCGCTATGGCTTTCCAGCACCGTATATACTGAAGTGGTAAAAGCTTTTAGTGACAATTCATTAAATAGCTTTGGGTCATTGGCCAGGAAGTGATCATATAGTATATCCATGATAGCTCCGCTGTACAATCTATAATAAGGCCTGAATATTTCTTTGGCATTTTTAGTGGCAGGATGGTTGTCTGTATATTCATCTATGTACCGGTGAAGCATGATCCCTTGCCGTACATCATTTGCATACCTGTCTTTTTCCGCTCCTTTTACAAAATCAGATATCATATTTCCTACAAGGATTTGCGGATGATCAAACGACAAATAAGCGTGAGCCAAAAAATTCATTCACCTAAAATTACAATTCATCCCAATTAACAATCTGGCAACCAATGTTAATAGGTTTAACAGGGCCATCCGGTCGTCACAAATCACTTGCGGAGAGGTGTAACCTAAAATACTTTTGCTACGTCATACTAATCAAACAAACAAAATTTTAAAAACCGAATAAATTATTTTTTATGAAACGCTTCTTAATCACCTTAACCGTTCTGTTCTCGCTCATAAGCATGAGCAGCTTTGCATCTGATTCTAAAGTAGATTCCAGGGTATTGAAATCTTTCCAGAGCTCATTTAAAAATGCTACTGAAGTGGATTGGACTGTAACCAACAATTTTTACAAAGCCAACTTCAGCTTGAATGGTCAATATGTAGCCGCCTATTTTGATGGCTCAGGAAATATGATGGCTATTACCAGGAATATCAGTTCTACTCAATTGCCAATTTCTTTACAAACCAATTTAAAGAACAATTACGAAGGTTTCTGGATCTCCGACTTGTTTGAAGTAGCCAATGAAGAAGGTACTACATATTATGTAACAGTGGAAAATGCAGATACCAAATTGATATTAAGATCTTCCAACGCTGATTGGGCTACTTACCAGAAGCAACGCAAATCTTAATACAGCTAACTGGAAAGAGATAAAGTTTTCTTTGCAGTGTCAACGATGTCTTCTCAGTATGTTATAAGTTAATAGTTAGTTTTAGTGTGTGTAAAACAGTCCCGCTTGCGACCTCGGTCCGGCGGGATTTGTCTTTTTATAGACTAAATTTGCCACTCAATTTTAAGATTATGAGTAAAGGTCCTGTTTCACAATTTATAGAACACCACTATAGGCATTTCAATGCAGCAGCACTGATAGATGCTGCCAAAGGCTATGAGCAACACTTATTGGAAGGAGGCAAAATGATGGTGACGCTGGCAGGTGCCATGAGTACGGCCGAGCTGGGTATCTCTTTAGCTGAAATGATCCGGCAGGATAAGATCGCTATCATTTCATGCACAGGCGCCAACCTGGAAGAAGATGTAATGAACCTGGTTGCCCACACTCATTATAAACGCATTCCCAATTACCGGGACCTGACCCCTCAGGAAGAATGGGATCTTTTGGAAAACCATTACAACCGTGTTACTGATACCTGCATCCCTGAAGAAGAAGCTTTCAGGCGCCTGCAAAAACACCTGGTGAAGCAATGGAAAGAAGCAGAAGCGAAAGGCGAGCGCTATTTCCCCCACGAGTTTTTATTTAAGACCATCAAGAGCGGTGAACTAGAACAATACTATGAAATTGATCCAAAAAACAGCTGGGTAGTAGCTGCTGCAGAAAAGAATTTGCCTATTGTAGTTCCCGGTTGGGAAGACAGCACTACGGGCAACATATTTGCCAGCTATGTGATCAAGAATGAATTAAAAGCCTCTACCGTGAAAAATGGTATTGAATACATGACCTGGCTGGCTGACTGGTACCGCAACAACAGCGAAGGAAAAGGAGTAGGCTTCTTCCAGATCGGTGGTGGTATAGCAGGAGATTTTCCTATTTGTGTAGTGCCCATGATGTACCAGGACCTGGAATGGCATGATGTTCCTTTCTGGAGCTATTTCTGCCAGGTGTCAGATTCTACCACATCCTTTGGATCTTACTCGGGTGCGGTGCCGAACGAAAAAATAACCTGGGGAAAGCTGGATATACATACGCCTAAATACATTATAGAAAGTGATGCTACCATTGTAGCACCACTGGTGTTTGCGTGGGTATTGGGATTATAACATCCATCACATAATTATTATAAGGAGGCCATCTTTACCAGGTGGCCTTTTGTTTTGAATTTGAATAACCACCGTATATATTAGAGCCATGAATTCACAACAGGTAGAGATTTATCTCGAAGCAGAAAATGATGTAGTCAACAAAAATTATGTTGAGGCCTTTAGAAAATATGAAAGTATACTTTTTGATGAGCCGGGCAATGCAGCCACTCACAATTCACTCGGCTGGATCTATAAGACACAAATGGATGATTACGTGAATGCGGAAAATCATTATAAGGCCGCCATCAATGGCGATCCTTCCTATCCACATTCTTACCTGAATTATATGATATTGCTGATGGACCTGGAGCGGTATAAAGATTTGCAAACACTTGCAAAGCGGGCGGGTAAGGTAGAAGCTGTGGACAAGGCCTGGATACAACATCGCCTGGGACTCGTGGAAGAATTGCAATTACAGTTCGAGCAGGCTATCAGCTTCTATGAAAAGGCGATATTATTCTCTTTAAATGATGAGAAAATCAAAGGCTACAGGGAGGACATTGCCCGCTGTGTAGAAAAAAGAGAACTCCTTTCTAAGCATTCAGAATAAATAATTCGGAATTATCAATTACAAGGGGCTGATTTTTAATCAGCCTTTCTTCATTTATATATGAGCTTCTAATTGCTTTCAATTATTAAATATTAGACCTCACTTCCGCTATTTGCCCTTTGAGTTTATAGGTATTTGCTCAACTTAATTGATGAGCTTACTTATATGAAAAGTGAATTGTATTTTAAATTACCTTAATAAGTATCTTTAAATACCTTACCATAATCATATGAGACGCTTCAATGCTTTTTTTATAGCAGGATTATTTTCCTTGCTATTTACAGCCTGTAAAAAAGAAATTCAATCGACTATCAATTCAAATCCTGACCTGGCAGATATTGCTGCTGCACAGAAAAGCATTACGTCTCAATCCAAAAAGCTTGTTTTGGAAACATTTACGCATACCATTGGGAATTTCTCACGGCAATATCAGTTTGCTTATGCTCCAAATGGTAATGTTGATTCGATTGTAGTTTCCGATAATTCGCTACATTATTCTTACAATGTTTTTTACAAAGGATCTCGCATCGATTCTGTTCACCTGGTACAAAGCGGTAAAATCGTATCCAGTATAACAAACTTTCAGTACAAGGGAAATCTTATTACAGGTTTCGATTATTTTGACAGGCTAATATCTTTCCCCATTTCAACCCATTATGCAATTACTTACGATCAGCAAAAAAGGATCAGCACTATAGATCAACTATTCGGGAATACCATCACAGACCATAAGATATTTACATATAATGCAATTGGAGATCTCATTGCATGGAATGAAACCGGCTTTTCAAAGCATACTACTTATACTAATGATGAAAAGCTCAATCCACTACATTTTATTCCCGACCTGTTTGCCATCATGTTTGAAGAACCATGGACCTGGGAATATATCCTCAGTATGCACAATATTACTTCAACAACCTATCTTAATGGTCCTACAGTAACTTATCAAAATCAATACAACAATGCTGATCAACTGGTCAGCAAAGTGTTTACGGATATCAACAGCAACCAGGTAAATACATTTACTTTCACCTATCAGTAGGTTAAGATCTAGCCTTAAAATAAACAAACGGCCTGTAATCAGGCCGTTTTCAATTATTATACACGATGGTTATTACCGGTTAAAGATCGAGTTATCTAAAGGAATATCCCGCTTTAGCATCTGGTCCCTGTTGGCCATTTCCCAGGCAGTATAAAATACTAATTGTGCTCTCCTGGCCATTAAAGGATAATGTATCTTTTCTGGTGTATCCGTAGGGCGGTGATAATCACTGCCCAGCATGCCGTCATAATAAAATATGATAGGCACTCCTTTTTTCGCAAAATTGTAATGGTCGCTCCTGTAATAAATAAAGTTCTTATCATTTGGATCATTGAATTTATAATCCAGCTCAAGCTTCGTGTACTTTTTATTAACTGCTTCACTGATTGTCTTCAGGTCCGAGCTTAATTTATCATCACCAACAACATACACATAATTAGTAGTATCTCCTCTTCTTGAAGAATCACTTCTGCCGATCATATCAATATTCAGGTCGGCAGTGGTTTTTTCCAATGGATACACGGGGTTGTTGGAATAATATTCAGATCCCCACAAACCTTTTTCCTCTCCGCTTACTGTCATGAAAACAATTG
>JAEZLJ010000060.1 GCA_023415275.1 Bacteroidota bacterium | reverse complement strand
GAATTTAACCTGCCCGGGCAATTCATCATGTTTCTTGGCAATACAGCTCCTAAAAAGAACACGTTGAATGTCATCAAGGCCTTTGTTGATCTTTGTGTGAAACATGGGAATGAAACGCCTATGGTTCTTCTTGATTATAAGAAAGAGTTGGTCATCAAAATATTGGAGGAGTTGAAGCAGCCGGGTCTTATTAATAAGTTCATATTTCCTGGTTATGTACCGCATCATAAGATCCCTTTGATGTATAATGCTGCTACCATTTTTTTATACCCTTCTCTTCGCGAAAGCTTTGGCCTGCCTATCCTTGAGGCCATGGCCTGTGGCACGCCAGTTATTACTTCCAACACCTCTTCCATGCCCGAGATTGCAGGCAATGCTGCCATGTTGGTAGATCCTTACAAAAGCAATGAACTGACCACAGCCATGCATACACTATTATCTAATGACATATTGCTGGCTGACCTGAAAATGAGAGGGATCAAACGGGCAGAAAGCTTTACATGGAAAGCTTCGGCAGAAAAATTATTACGGATATATGAGACTTTGAAATAACAGTCTACTGTTTATAATGCATCAGTAAAAATAAAGGCCGGGAACTCCCGGCCTTTATTTTTAAACCAGATCAGCTTTTTTTATGCTTACGTGAAATTCGCGGTTGATGAATTGCTTTAGTTCCTCATCTGTCTTTGCATGAAAGATCCTGGCGCCGGATAACTTAGGATATAAGGTGTTGAAACAATTAAAAGTATGCTCGGGGCCATGTTTGGAAAGGATCACATTGGTGCCTTTGAAATAGCTGGCCAATACTGAGGTGCCGCCATGTGTGGATATGAAGTTCTCACAGTTGGCATATACCATCAATTGCAGGTGATTGAAATTGTTGGCTCCTCCTTTATTTTCCTTGTATAGATCATCCATCAATATTACCTCCGGATGATTGGCTTTTATCCATCCTATCTCATTCAGCTCATAGATATCACTATTGTCCATGGTGATGTGCTGGGCACCCGGCCTGTTGTAAATAATGGTGTAGTGGTCCTTCAGGTTTTCAAATATATAGTCAAGCATCTCAATGCTTAGAAAAGATATGGGTGGGCCGTCCCATTCTTTGTTAAACCTGTTGGCTACAATAAGTGTGGGTTTTTCATATACATAGATATCGTTCTGGTAAGCCTCTTTCAGTGGTACTTGCAGCCATTTTTTAATGTCATAATCATGGCTGTACAGCACCCGGGGCACTTCGTAATTAAAATTGCCTTCATTGGACCTGAGGTCAAATACCTCCTGGTGATCAGGCGAAAAAAAGTAAAACTCTTTAGTAAATGTAGAAGACTGGGTGGCTTTCAAAGTTCCATTTTTATAATGCCAGTAGGCGAAGGGCAATACAAATTGTAATTCGGGCCCAAATTCACCGCAATATGAAATGGTCTTGTATTTTTTCTTTGTGATGTAATCCTTCACCAGGTATTTCCATTGCGCCAATTCGCAATGATAAGTGTCACGGATAAAGTAACGCAGGTTGACATCCATCTTTTTATACCGGGTGTGTATATAAAGACCAAAAACCTTATTAAGCAATTTTGTAAACATGGTTCTGTATTAAGTTAAAACAAAAAGTTTTAATCATAAGTTGTTTTGGGTGATACTGACTTATTTTCCGTCAATTATGCATTTGTCATGATCTCTTCAAAGGCTGCCGCCCGGCTTTCCCAGGTGTGCTGGCCTGCCAGCTCTATGCGCGCCTGTCTCAGTGCTTCAGTATCGTGGTGCAATGCATTTTGAATACCGGCAGAGAATTCTTCGGCTGTAGCACAATAGGGCACCAGGTCACCTGTAAAATGCTTCAGGTCCAGGTTAAAATCTGTGGCTACTACCGGCCTGCCCGAACCCAGGTATTCAAACAATTTCATTGGGAAAACTGTGGCGCTGTCTTCGTACCTTCTGAAAGGTATGATGGCCACATCAAAAGTCTTTAATACATTGGGAAGCTGCGCATAAGGTATGCGCCCAATAAAATGGATATTCTCAATGTTATTAATGTATTCCGGCACATATTCCTTCTCCACAGGCCCTGCAAAAACAAAGCTTTTATCTTTATTCATCAAAGCTACGTCTCTCAGCATGGCATAATCAATACGCTTTTCAATATTGCCAAAATAGCCTATGATGGGTTTTTTAAATTGAGCCAAACCTTCGTACTCCGGCAGGTTTTTATCAGTGGCCAGTATGCTATGCTTGATGTCTGCTGCATTGGATATAAAGAAGGTCTTTGGATGCACTTTTTTCTTTTCATCGCAAAGCTTCTGGCTGGTACATACCACCAGGTCACTGTCCTTTACCAGGATGTCTTCCGATACTACACCATGTTTGGCATCGTAAGGCATGATCACCGGGTCAATGCAATGGTAGATTTTCAGTGAGGGCTTCACATCCAGGTATTGGGTAACATTTGGATAATGAAAAACCCAGGAATTGATGAAAATAAAATCCTTTATCCCATCCCTGGCAATGATCCTGTTGATGCGTTCTGCTATCTTTTTGTCGTTAAGCCTCAAAAGTGTCCGGTAGATTTTTCCCTCAGGTAAAAAATGAAGAGAATACAAAGGAGGAACGATCAAAATATTCAGGTTGGGGATCGCGGTTTTCAATATCCCGTCGTTTTTTCCTTCAAATGCCTCTTTCCTTACCTGGTAAGATTCGGTTTTCTTCAACTTCATGGCATCTTTGGTGGTAAACGGGTAGTCTATATAATAGACCGTATGGTTGTTCCTGGCAAATTCCCTGGCCAGGATAAAGCTTACCGATTCATACAAATGATCGAACCGGCCATAACCAAAAAGGAAGATTGTTTTCTTATTTGCCTGCATAGGGTGAACTCAAAATGATACAAAGATGAAATTTATGAACTATAATTAATAATCCGGCTGTTCATTGAGCCAGCCGGATTATTATTGCAATTGTTGAGCCTGCTTTTTATGGCCGCATAACAATCAATTATGTAGAAATAAAATTACAAGTCAAGATCAAACATCACTCTTTTGCAACAAAGCGGCGGGTGTCCGTGCCATGATCCAGAAATCATAGAGAATATTTGCCTGCCGGGCATAGGAGATGTCAAGGCTGATCCTTTCATCAATGGACATTTCTGCTTTTCCACGCTTTTTGATCTGCCACAACCCTGTGATACCGGCGGGGGCCATAAAACGCTCTACAAATTCATTAGTAGTCAGGGTAGCAGCCTCGTAAAGAGGTAAAGGCCTGTTGCCAACTAACGACATATCACCTTTTAATACATTGAAAAGCTGTGGCAATTCATCCAGGCTTGAGTTGCGGAGGAACTTACCAACCCTGGTAATGCGGGGGTCATTGGCAATTTTAAAGAACTTGGCTCCATTCGTAGTTTGGCCATATTGGTTCAGGTGGGCCAATGCTTCAATTTTCTTGTCAGCATTCACAACCATGGTCCTGAACTTATAAAATTTAAAGATCTTAAAGCCTCTTCCAGCCCTTTTAGCTGCGTAAAATATGGGTCCTTTGGACTCTAACCTGATCACCAGGGCTATCAAAGCAAAAATAGGGAGGGCTACGATGAGGAGGATCGAGGAGATCAATACATCCAACACCCTTTTAAAGACGGAATATTCAGGTTTGATGTTTTCCTGCTTTTTATTTAGGGCAGCGTTATATTCTTTGGCCTGCTTTAAAAAGGAGATCTTGCTGGAAAAATCATACTGCCAGTTGGAAAGATCAATCACATCGTCCACCATATTGGTATAAAAGTCAAGTTCTTCCTTTGGAAGCTGGCTTTCATTATAGATAACAGGGATAGAACTGTAGCCTTTTCCCAAAGACTTTAAAAAGATCTCGAAGTTCTTAAGCTCTCCGGCCTGGTAAGGCACGTCCAGTATGATCACGTCAACCGTTTGATCATTAAAATTTTCTGATTTAATAAGCTTTTTGGCATTTTCCAGGTTCTCGGCGATCACACCTGAAATGGTAGTATTTAATAAAAACTTAATAGAATTATCATTCTTGCCAACATAAAGAAAGAAAAGTGGGCTTTTTTCGTTAGTGATGGTAGCTACCCGTAGGTACTTCCTAGTTTCATCCTGAGGTACTTTATTTAATAGATCTGCTTGCATGGTTTCTGGTTTTAGGGTTTGGGTTATTGATTACTGCATTATACGTTGCTCAACATGGTTTCCGTGGTGAGATTTTTAATAGCTGCAATCAGGTCCACCGGATTAAAAGGTTTGAAAAATATTTCGTCCAGCTCAAATTCGTATGACTTCTGTTTTACGGAATCATTATTTTCTGTAGCTAAAACGATGACAGGTATCTTATATAACCTGCTGCTTTTGATATGTTGGATCAATTCCCAGCTTTGTTGGGGTTGAAAATCCACATCTACGATCAGGGCACTAACTTGTTTGTTGGCTCTCAACTGGTGAGTAGCCTGGAAAACATCCGCCACGGGTACAAAGCGATATTCTTTTTCAAAGATCGTCTGTAACAGGTAGTTCATGGCTTTGTTGCCATTTACACTTAAAATACTTTTGCTCATAGTACAATAGGGTTGATTAGAATCTCACAATGTCGGGGTACAGGTCTTACTGAACTATGGCAATTCAAGGCATTGGAAAATAATGGCAGTTAAGCCATGATAGGGTTTGGATCAGTTAACAAGCGATCTGGAAATTTCAATAAGGATTCTTGAACGTGGTTTGCTCAAGCAGTATTGAAGACGGTTGATCAAAGGTATTACATGACCGGGTGGTCAAAGATAGAAATACAGGACTTCTATTAATGGTCTAAAAGTATAATTTTTAAATGGTTCATACAATTTTTTTTAGGGTCACAAATAATAATATAACTAATTTCAAAAACCAAGCCATCGGGATGTTCATCATTTTTGTGGAATCCGTTGTGCCTGACAACTTTATTATACCATATTTTGTACCATCTATTTATTACCCCTGGTAAAGAAAGTGAATAGAGAAGCTAAGAATGTTTAAAAACACTGCATAAACCACCATCGATTTGAAAAGCCACATGGGTATTTCCTTAACTCCCAAAGCCGTCAGCACAAACAACAATGGCAGGAAATCAAGGGTAAAACGGCTGGTATTCACTTGCTCCCAGCCATTATTATGATAAAACAATTGCCCTGTAAGAATAATCAATATAGTGATCCACGATGCAGTCTTTATCAGCCTTGGCCAACTGGCCCTGAAACTGGCAATTAAAAATGGACTGGCAGCTAAAAGTGAGGTGCCCCAAAGGTCCATATCCTTGATATTGAGGTATGTTTTACCCTCAAATTCAATATTAAAGCCTTTGAGCAATACTGAATACAAGTTGAAAAGGAAATACCGGATACTAAAAACACCGTATTGGTCCACTCTTTCCTTCAACACCCCCATAAAAAGAATATGACTATAGCCGGTATCGAATACGTTGCCGAAACGGACGTAATTATAGATCATATAGATGCCCAGGCAAAAACCTACAGGTAGCAAAAAGAGCAGAACATCTTTCCATGGCAGCTTGTTACCTTCCTGGCGGTTTGCATAGAACAGATAGCCCAAAGCGAAAAACGCATAAAATATGGTGAACTGCCTGGTGAGAAAAGTGCAGCCTATAAGGATGCCAGCCAGCCACCACCTGCGCTTTCCTAACAGCTCATTGATCAATAACAACTGGAACAATATGGAAATAATATGGGCAAATGAATAGACATGGTGACTATTGAACAGCGCCAGCCAATAGCCGGTGCCAAAAATAAACCCCAGTACCAGCCAGTTAAAATAAGCCCGCGAAACATTCAACCGTACCAATATCCTATATATAAGATATAAATTGATACAGGAAATCAAGGTGGCAATGGCCACTGTATTGATTTGATTGGGCCCGAGTACGATCAAAAACGGCATCAATAAAAACGAAGGCAATGGAGGGTAGGGCAGGTAATAATGGTCTCCATAATGCACCATATCGCCATAATATTCCATTGGCGGCAGGTACAGGTGACCATGTAACAAAGATTGGGCAAACAGGGTATATCCATTATTTAATCCATCATTATGATAGAAATTAATAATGGCTGGTATCTGTAAAATAATAAAAGCTGTAAAATAAATACCCCAATCTTGTTTCGTTGGGGACTCAAACCGGGAAAGCCTTCGGATTCGATCTAACATCAGGTGAAATTAATTTTCTAATTTATGCGCTGCGTATTATTATATGTTTTGCGCAAATGTACCGAGCAATTTGCAACGGTTATGCTCAATAATAATACCTCTGTTGCATACTATACTATCAGGCATAGGTAATGACTGCGCAATTTCCCACCCAGACCACAATGTGGGTGGAAAGGGTAATTAAATAAAAAAGGTTTTTCTCCGAAATTTTTTTCCTCCGCTCATTATATGCCCTCGGCGGCTTTTCCAGGTATGATCATGAAGCCATAGAACCTTCAGCTCCTGTAATAATGGGTGAGTTGCCAGGCTTGAGCCGCTGAAAAATATACGTGGCCAGTAACATAATTCCCATCAAAACGCCTATAGCTCCTAATTGTGGAATATTCTTCAAAAAATAACCAGCGGCCAGCACCAGCCCATGAAGCAGGCAAATGGTCCTGGAAGTAAAGCTATGACTCCAGCCATTATTGGTCAATAGGTGATGAAAATGATTTTTGTCAGGCGAAAAAGGAGAGCGGCCCTGCCAAAGCCTGATGGCAAAGACCCTTAAGGTATCAAACACCGGGATGGCTACAATGCCAAGGGCAAAAACCGGGGCATTGCTGATAATAATGCCTGCATGCAGGCCGGAGTTCAATTGAATGACCTTGATGGCAAGTACGGCAACCACAAATCCAAGCACCAGCGACCCTGTATCGCCCATGAAAATGCGGGCAGGGTTGAAATTATAATATAAAAAACCCAGCAGGCCACCACCCAGGGCAAAGGCCAGGATGGCAGAATTGGCGTCATGGCATAAAGTGAGGATGATACCTGAGATGATAAGGCTCATAAATCCCAGCCCCCCGGCCAGTCCATCTATTCCATCTATCAGGTTAAAAGCGTTGGTGATGCCCGTAATGGCAATGATGGTGATGGTGTATTGGGCAGAAACCGGCAATTGTTCAATGCCAAAAAGTCCATTAAAGCTTTCTATCCTTACCCCTCCAAAAGCTATGAGTGAAGCCACGGCCGCCTGTATCACCAGCTTATACCTTGCCGGCAGGTTCCTAAGGTCGTCCATGATGCCTACCGCACATAAGGTGCAAATTGAAAAGAAAAAAGAGATGGTCAGAATATCGTTGGTAAACCGGTACCATAGCAGGGTGGCTACCAGCAGGCCGGCAAAGCTGGCGATACCTCCCATCGTGGGTATGGGCATGCTATGTTCCTTCCTGTCATCTGGCACATCAAAAAAATGAAATCGGTTCACCACCTTGATCAGTGGAGGCATTACCAGCATGGCTACAATGAAGGCGGTGATAAATGCGAGTAAGCTGAATTTAAATGCAGAAAAGTTCAGGTCAATTTGGTTAAGCAGTGGCAGCATAGCAGATATTGGTACCGGAAAAATAAGTATTAATGCTTATTAATGCAATACTGTTTCGACAAAGCCTTACCCCTTTTTCTTTCAAAGTTGCTGCCTGGGACTTCTTTATTTTGAACCTATCCTGCCTGGATGTACTCATATTCAGGTTTATGCTTCCTGTCTTTTTGCAGATCACAGAATGCCTGGTTACTGCCAAAATGCATCATTAGCCATTTACATTCCAGGCATTAACCATAGATATCCCAGGGATGTTCCAACCCTTTAAGCGTTGGAATATCTATGGGATATCTATGGAACATCTATGGAATATCTATGAGATATCCTGCCCTTTACTGGTGTTAAAACTGGGGGCAGCCGGTGTGTCTTGTACTGAAAAAACTTTACAGTTTGGGGTTTAGATACGGTTGTGGCTTTACAGCCGGATACATAGATACAGATTTGGGTTTACAATAGTTC
>JAEZLJ010000053.1 GCA_023415275.1 Bacteroidota bacterium | reverse complement strand
GGCTAAGACCCTATACTAATACTGGAATGATAAGGACAGTTGTAGGTAAGGATCCATGTATGATTTCAGTTGCGTACATTAGAGAGTTGGCAATCGTTCAGAATTTCAACACTCCTGCCTAGAGATGGCTACTAAAGATCAGATACTTGACATGACACCTGTAGGGATGAAGTTTACTGTCCTGCAAGCTGGTGCCGATACTGGCGGTAAATCATTGAACCTGCATTGGGAATTACTGCCAAAATGCAATATGAAAGATCCGCTGGTACATACGCATCCACATGCCATTGAAACATACGAGGTTCTGGAAGGTGAAATGGAGTTTTTCATAAAGGACAAATGGATGACAGCAAGAAAGGGAGATCAACTCACTGTTCCTAAAAATGTGGTTCATGCCTTCAGGAACCCGACAGAGAAAACAGTAACCGTTTATAACACGCACCAACCAGCCCTTAGGATGGAAAATTATTTTGAGGACGTTTGTAAGGTGCTGGACAAACTCACAGCCAACAGGACAAAAGACTTTACCATGAACCTGAGAACCATGCTGTACATGAGTGTGCTCATGAACAATTATCGCAATGAGATCATCGCTAAAAGTCCTCCTGACGCAGCTATAAGGTTTCTTGGATTTGTCAGTAAACTAATTGGGATCAGGTATTGAATGGCGTAAAATTTTGGTCGTCTGCCCCTGGTCCGCTCCGGATGGCTTTGTGTGCGAGGCAGAGCGACCCGGGGATTTTATTCTTTCGCCGCTTATTATGGAATTTTAAAAATGCTAATAACATCTGTCTGAGTGGGAAAATGCTTAGGAGCTGATCTCAAGCTTATAACCTTTGCCGCGTATAACCACAATCTTGACGTTGGGGTCAAATTCGAGTTTCTTTCTCAATTTTGAAATGAACATATCCAGGCTGCGGCCTACTATCACACCTTCATCTTCCCATATCTCTTTTTGTAGCCGGCTGCGCTCTATAGGCTCGTTGGGAGATAACGCGAAAATGCGTAGTACACGGGTTTCAGTTTTGGTCAGGTCTATATTCTCTCCATTGATCACTAGCTTACGGGTTTCCGCGTCGAAAGATATTGACCCTAAACTAAATATACCAGTAGGCTGACTGCCAGGTAAGGTCTTTCGAGGCTTAACAGGTACCAAAAAAATAAAACCAACCAATGAGAACAGCGCCAGGCCACCCAGCAGGTATCCATTCTTAGCTGTGATGATGCCTGGCGGTTTGAATGTAATGTGGATCGTATAACACGAAATGGGTTGCCTTCTTCCTATACAGGCCACAATATCATCTTTCTTATTTTTTGATATGGCATATCCGTAGGCTACACTGTCATTGGCACAGTTCAGTACATTAACCACATAATCAGTTGCCAGGGGGTCTTTGGCTAACCAACGCTGGGTGGTATTCACCAGCGATCCGGGTTGAAAGCTAAAGGCATGCTCAAAGCTGACCAGGTATTCATTGTTGGATATCTTTTTTACCGGTAATACCCGTGAAGTGCTGTCGCCCGACTGAAGGAGTAGGTCATGCCCGACCCGGCGAAGCAAAATTTCCCTCCTCGCAAAATCAAAGTCATCATTACCCATCAGGCTGAAAGCCACGCAGATGATCGAAATGAGCAATAGTACCAATAATCCACCCACGTGCTTTCGTTGGAATGGCAACAGGTTTCTTCTAAAAAGCATCATGTCAGGCAATTATTTACAAAGTTTACACGCTTATTTACAATCCGGGCTCCTCCGTCTGAACACTACCAAAGTATTTTTGGAGCACCAGTTTTCTAAGGGTAAGAAAATAAAAGAACCCCTCCAACCGATCTGGTTTCTCATAAAATGAATACGGTAATTAAAACTACAAAAAATATGAAAAAGGTTATTTATGTACTGATCTTGCTGTTGTTGGTGCTAAGCGGACTGGTATTTGCCAATCGCGCCCTCAACCATGAGTCTTCCAAAAAATCAATCCCACACGCCCTCTCTGCTGATGATAGGAAAGCCGCAAGGAAAGAATGGGAGGCCACCCCTGAAGGTATCAAGTTCAAAAAATGGGAAGCGTCGCCCGCAGGTAAAAAAGTATATGGCAGTGAGGCTAAAATAAGTAGGTCCATCAGGGATTTTACCAATATGGAGGCTGTGGTAACCTCCCTTTCTCTTCCGCCAGGCTCACGGCTAGGTTATGGCGTGATGGTCAGCATTGATGGTGATGATTATATCCTGAGTTTTGGGCTGGAAAATTCTAACGAGTTTCAGAAATTGCGTAGCCTGGAGGTTAACGACAAAATCATTTTAAGAAGCCATAATGTATCGCATGCACCCAAGTATGCCTATCCCATAATAGCGGGCGACTATGTAGAACGCGATAATAAAATAATGTATAAGCGTGTCCCTCGAAAAGGCGGTTGCTGAGTAATTATGAAGAAGATATTTGCCGGGTTTAAAATGTGAAGAAAGGTAGTCGGAACTTAGATGTCCGTCCAATCTGAAAATGGTTTTACACTTTATCTTCTAAAACTTACGAATCTTACTTTAGTAACAAGTTATTTCATTACTACAGAACCCAAAACCTGGAGAAATGATCCTGGTTGAAGTGTAGAGTGATAATATATTTGACACCATGAAATACTTTGTTGTCAGCATTTTCCTAATAGTCCTCGTAGTCTCTTGTAAGAAGGAAAGACATAATAACAGCCATCTTAAAGAAGGAATCATTAGCCATATAGTAGATGCTGATTGCGGTTATTTGCTTTGGTTGGATAGCAGTATGTATAAAATCAGTAATGAAGCCATGGTTTACAGCATTTGCAAAGACAGGATGTACACATCCGTTGTAGTTGATTACGAGATTCTTTCTTCTTTTTCACCCATCACTTGTCCGATGTATACAACCAGATCGGAGGCACAGCAGGTAAAGTTGGTTTCTGTATATGAAAAATAGAAATGTTTCTCCACCGCTGTGGTGATTACCCCAAAAAAGCGCCAATAAAAAAGGGTCTGGAAGCATATGCCTCGCAAACCCTTGATTTAGCAGTGGATCCTGCTGGGATCGAACCAGCGACCCTCTGATTATGAGTCAGATGCTCTAACCGTCTGAGCTAAGGATCCTTGTCCTTTCCTGGTTTTACCCATTCAAAGACCAATGATTTACCCCCGATCATTTCGCGGGGCTGCAAAAATAGGGAAATACATCATTCATCTTTCAATTCTTCAAACTCAATATAATCACCGGCCCGGGTGCCCTCATTTTTTTGTGTTTCCACCTGTGGTTTTTCAGGCGTAACCCCCTCCATATGCTGCCGCATCCGCTCATTCATCTCCCTGAACCCCTGCTTCACCTTCCGCGTAGTGCGATACACCGGGATGATGAAATCAAATACCAGCTTATACAGCATATAGAACAGGAAAACATAAAAAAGAAACCTTAAAATCATACCATTCAAAGGTACAGACCCCAATTAATCAAAGCTTAATTTGGAATGTATTTAACGTTTGTTGTACCTTTGCACCGGCTAAGAATCTGAAGGAAGGGAACGAAAGTTCCCTTCTTCTTTTACCAATATGCAACTAGACACACAGATCCAGGCAATAGAACAGAAGATCCATACGCTGCTGGAAGGGCATCCCAGCCACTTCCTGGTAGATATATGGGTGAAGCCTACTAACAATATCAAGGTCTTCATAGATGCCGACGAAGGGGTGAACCTGTCCAACCTGATAGAGTACAACCGCAAGCTGTATAAGGATATTGAAGAAAGCGGCATGTACCCCGATGGTAATTTTTCCCTCGAGGTTTCCTCGCCGGGGTTGGATGAGCCCTTGAAAAAGCGCCGCCAGTACAACAAGAACATTGGCCGCTACGTGGACATCACCCTGCAGGATGGCACCAAAAAGGAAGGAAAATTGCTGCAGGTAAATGAGGAGAGCGTGGTGATTGAATGGGAAGAAGGAAAGGGCAAGAAAAAAGAGATAAAGCAGGAGTCAATTTTATTTGATCAGATAAAAACTACAAAAATTCAAATCAAGTTTTAAAGACGGCAGGGCTACAGCAGGCCAAACACCTGCCCACACCCCGGGCCAGTAAAAATCGAACATATGGCAAGTATCAATTTAATGGAGGCTTTCCAGGAATTCAAGGACGCAGAAAATATTGACCGTCCCACCCTGATGCGTGTAGTGGAAGATGTGTTTAAAACCTTGCTGCGCAAGAAATATGGCAGCGATGAAACCTTCGACGTGATCGTGAACGCTGAAAAAGGTGACCTCGAGATCTTCCGTCGCCGCACCATCGTGGAAGACGGGGATATCTACAACACCCTGGAAGAAATTGAATACAGTGATGCCCTGAAGATATCTCCCGACTATGAAGTGGGAGAGGAACTATACGAAGAGGTGAACCTGGTTGACTTCGGACGCCGGGCCATCCTGGCGGCCAAGCAAACACTGGCCAGCCGCATCTCCGACCTGAAGAAAAACGTATTGGCCAAGAAATACCAGGACCGCATTGGTGAGATCATCAGCGCAGAAGTGTACCAGGTATGGAAAAAAGAGATCCTGCTGCTGGATGAAGAAGGAAATGAGCTGATATTGCCTAAAAGCGAGCAGATACCGCAGGACTATTTTAAAAAAGGCGAAAGCATCCGTGCCGTGGTCAAAAAGGTAGATATGAAAAATACTACCCCTGTGATCATCCTTTCCCGCACCTCGCCCGATTTTCTGGCAAAGCTTTTGGAAATAGAAGTACCGGAGATCTTCGATGGCCTGATCGTGATTAAAAAGATCGTTCGCGAGCCCGGTGAAAGGGCCAAGGTAGCCGTAGAGTCGTACGATGACCGTATAGACCCGGTGGGCGCCTGCGTAGGTATGAAGGGTAGCCGTATCCATGGCATCGTTCGCGAGCTGAAAAATGAAAATATTGACGTCATCAACTGGACCAACAATACCCAGTTATTGATACAGCGTTCTTTAACTCCTGCCAAGATCACCAGCATGGAGCTGGACCAGGAAGGAAAACATGCCAGTATTTATTTAAAACCCGACCAGGTATCCCTGGCCATCGGCCGCCGGGGCGTGAACATCAAGCTGGCCTCCGAACTGACCAATTATGAGCTGGATGTGTACCGTGATAATGAGGGAGAAGTGGAAGAATTTGATATCGACCTGGAAGAATTCAGTGATGAAATAGAAAGCTGGGTGATAGATGAACTGAAGCGCGTGGGTTGCGATACGGCCAGAAGCGTGTTGGACCTGAGTGCGGAAGAGCTGGAACGCAGAACAGACCTGGAAAAGGAAACGATCGAAGATGTGAGGAAAGTGCTGCAGGCAGAATTTGAAAAAGAATAAAAAAAGTGCAAGGTTCACAGGTTTACGGTTTCATGAGTTGTAGCTTGCAGCTTGTAGAACGGACTTGGTAACTCTTAAACTTGTAAACTAGAGAACTATAAAAACAGTTAATGGCAGAAACAATAACAACACCAAGGTTGATGGCCGCCGCCAAAGAGTTTAACATCGGTAAGGATACCCTTGTGGACTTTCTGGTAGGCAAAGGATTTGACAAAGACGAGCTGAAGCCCACCGCCAAGCTATCGGTAGAGATGTACCGTGCCTTGCAGGCCGAGTTTCAGAGCGATAAACTAGCCAAGCTGAAGGCGATCCAGATCGATCTGCCCAAGGGAGC
>JAEZLJ010000045.1 GCA_023415275.1 Bacteroidota bacterium | reverse complement strand
GGTTATAACTGCCAACAAGATGGGTAAGGATATATCCCTCAAAGCCCCGGGTAAAATGAACACCCAGAAAAGGGTCAGTTTGCGAAAGGTTGCCGATAATATCTGCGTCCCGGGTGCCATAGGTATAAATATTAGGTATGCCCTGGCTCATTTCCCTGAGGTAATCATAATCATACATGATAAAGGCTGTTCCATGATGTTGCCTTAGGTAGTCAAACAATTCTCCTTTTCCCTTTCGTACGCCTTCTTCTCCACCAAAGCCTTCCAGGTGGGCCTTACCTACATTGGTTATCAGCCCATGCGTAGGCATGGCATATTCGCAGTAAGAGGCAATTTCTTTTTGATGATTAGCGCCCATTTCTATAACTGCCATTTCAGCGTCCTTCCTGATCTTTAATATAGTGAGGGGTACACCAATATGATTATTGAGATTGCCTTCAGTGGTGTAGGTTTTGTAAGAAGATGACAGCACAGCATGCACTAATTCCTTGGTGGTGGTTTTGCCATTGCTACCTGTAATGCCTATAAAAGGAATGTCAAATTGTAACCGGTGATGGTGGGCAAGGTCCTGGAGCGTTTTCAATACATCATCTACCAACAAGGTGCGATCTCCGTTAGCGTAGCGATCATCATCAATGATAGCATATGAGGCTCCAGCATCAAGTGCCTGGGCCGCAAATTCATTTCCATTGAAGCTGGGTCCTTTCAGTGCAAAGAACAGGTCTCCCTTTGCCAGCTTGCGGGTATCGGTTTGAATAGAAGGATAGGTAAGGTATAGGGCGTATAATTCTTCAATATTCATTTGGCAAAAATAATAGGTGAAGGTTTATTGAATAAAAAACCCCCTCCAGTTTGACTGGAAGGGGTGTCTATGATGTTTTTCAGGATTATCTTTTTTGCTTTTTAGTTTTCCAGAAGTTACCTGTTTTTCTTTTGTTACCTTCTGGGCTACCCATACGGTCCATTGCGCAACGGAAACCAATGGTGCTGGAAGCCTGGTCTTCTTCTAAATACCTGCGTGTTCCTGGAACCAGCCAGTAAGCACGGTCATTCCAGCTTCCACCTTTATAGACTCTTGATTTATCTGATATTAAAGTGGTAATTCCATATCCATAAGAAGCATTAGACAAGCTATCACCATCAAGGAAGTTGATGACGTTACCACGCTGGTAGTTACGACGATTCTTGCTTTCCTCATCAGTTACGTCAGTCATCTTAACGCGTCCGGTGCTGTCTCTTTCATATCTCTCATTAGGATCTGTAGCGTTAGCATCCTTAACATATAATTTCTGATACTTATTACCACGGTAAGGAGCTACGTCATCCTGGTTGCCGGCCACATCCAAACCTGTAAGAGGTCTGTACACATCAGCTACCCACTCACTAACGTTACCAGCCATATTGTAGATGCCGAAGCCGTTTGGATAGAATGAGGTCACTTCAGAAGTGTAAACTGCACGGTCGTTCAAACCTCCAGCCACACCCGCGTTATCACCAGATCCTCTTTTGAAGTTAGCCAGGAACTGGCCCTGCCAGCTACCATGCTTGGTATCGCGCAAACCGCTTGAATTCATATTATGTGTCCAAGGGTAAACCTGCTTATTGCTTTGTAACTCTTCACCTCTTTTTCCTTCCTTGGTTGAAGGACGTGGGTTTTGATTGATCAAGCCATAGGCTGCATATTCCCATTCTGCTTCAAATGGCAAACGGTAATCTGGTAATAACAGACCATCTTCCATGGTCACATTGGTACGTGGTGTGCCCTGTGCAGTTTTTAGTGGATTCTTTTTTGAAGTAGCGCCTTTGCCAGGTTGTGCCTGGTAAAGACCCAGTAAGTAAGATTTAGTAGTAAAGTTTTCCTGGCCTTGTTGTCCCTGGACACCTTGTGTGGAAACATATCCTTTTTGCATTAAGATACCTTCATTCACACGGTCACTTCTCCAAAGACAAAAATCATGGGCTTGCTTCCAGCTAACACCTACAACAGGGTAGTAGTTAAAGCCTGGGTGACGGAAATAATACTCCACCAGGGGCTCGTTATAGCTTAATTCACTGCGCCATACAAGTGTATCAGGAAGTGCGGCATCAATAATTTTTTGGTTATTGGGATCATCTTCAGGATTAAAAACCCTATTGAGCCAGAAGATATATTCACGGTAGTGAACGTTGGCAACTTCCGTACGGTCGATATAAAAAGAAGGAACTGTAACACGACGGGGGATATTATCCCAGTTGCCCATAACATCTTCTTCAGTTTGTCCCATGGTGAAGGTACCACCCTGAACAAATACCAATCCCGGCCCAAGGCCTTGTTCCTGAGACTTGGCTACCTGGTAACCGCCTTGGTTTTTGTCATTGTAGTTCCAGCCTGTTACGTCGGATTTGTCTTTTTTGTTTTTGCCAAACAGGCCATTTTTACAGGATGTCAGCGCTGCGGCACAGGATAATAGGATTAAAAAATTTCTTACTTGCATGGTTGCGTTTTTTGTCTTTCTAAAGGAACACATGGATTTTTCATGTGTCTGCCTTGGTTTAACCATTGTTTGGAATAACTTTAACGCCGTCTGATTGGAATTATTGTGACCCCAAATAGTTTTATAAGACAGATGTGCGAATATAGATAGAATGATATGAAATGTCTAAGGGGTTTTACGTTTTTTACATGTTAATTCTACGATAGCCACCACCATGTTCCTCCTACAAAAGTTCCTGATCCTGAGTGTTTTGACAGCTTCCATCCTGCAGGCCCAGGCACAAAGAACGTATAAATCCAGTTCTGTTTTGGCTTCTGGAAACTGGTATAAGGTAAGTGTAGAGCAGGAGGGTATTTATAAAATCGATGCTTCTTTTTTGGCTGGTTTGGGCATCCAGGGAGCTATTCCTTCCAGCCAGATCAGGATTTATGGTAATGGGGGTGGTATGCTGCCTGAATCCAATGCGGCAAGCGCAATGGATGATCTGGAGGAAATTGCCATATCGGTGGAAGATGGGGGAGATGGCATATTTAACGGAGCGGACCAACTACTATTTTATGCGCAGGGTCCTGATCATTGGTTACTGGATTCTAATACCCATCAATTTCGGCATTCCCGGAACCTTTATACTAATAAAGCTTTTTATTTTATAACCATTGGTGGCCAGGGAAAAAGGGTCAGCCAACAGGCTTCGGCACCGCAACCACAGGCTACAATTACTTCCTTCGATGATCATTACTTCCATGAGTTGGACACCATAAACTTTCTTTCTAGCGGGAAAGAATGGTATGGAGAAGAAATGGCCAATGTACCAGGTAAAGGACTTTCCAGGAGCTTTGTTACTGCTATTCCAGGCATTATTGCCGGTCAGCAGGCCAAAATAGCTACCAGTTTGGCGGCCCGCTCTTTGAATGTTTCCTCTTCATTTAGTGTTTCTATTAATGGTATGCCTGTTCAGCAAATTACTATTCCTGGTGTGGGAACAGGCATCCTGGATCCTTTTGCCCAGCAGGCAGAAAAGCAGGATAATTTCCTGGCATCACCAGAGCCTGTGGTGACCTTTACCTTCTCTCCGGGAAGCTTCAATAGCCAGGGATGGCTGAACTGGTTTGAATTGTTTTACCGGCGCAAGCTAGAAATGCCGGTTTCCAAGCAATTAGTTTTCAGGGATATTCTAAGTGTTGGTGGCTCTCCTGTAGGTTTTATACTTTCTAATGCAAATGCCGAAACACAGGTTTGGGAAATTACCAACCCCTCCCAGCCGGTTAAAATGTTGGCCAATGTGTCAGGAGATCAATTACAGTTTAGCAATGAGACACAGGAACTAAAAGAATATATAGCCTTTTCAGGCAATTATTTGGTGCCTGTGCTGGAAGGAAAAGTGGCGAACCAAAACCTGCATTCGAGCCCATCGGTTGACTATTTTATTATTACACCTTCAGAGTTCATTGTTGAAGCAGAGCGGTTAGCAGGCTTTCACCAGCAACACGATGGGTTAAAGACGCTGGTGGTTACTCCCGAGCAGGTTTATAATGAATTTTCAGTGGGTACGCCTGACCCCACAGCTTTGAGGAATTTCATCCGGATGTTTTATGACCGCAACAGATCTACATGGAATGCTTCAGGTAAATATCTCCTATTATTTGGAAAAGGATCTTATGATTACAAGAGCCGGGTGCCTAATAATACAGCACTGGTACCGGTATATGAAAGTTTTGCATCCCTTGACCCTTTAAATACATATACGTCAGATGATTTTTATGGGTTTTTAGATGAAAATGAGAATATCAACACTGGTTTGATCATCAATAATCTTGATATTGGAATTGGGAGAGTGCCAGCAAAAAACATTACTGAAGCCAGGGATTTTGTAAATAAGGTCTTTGCCTATCATGCCCCACCATCCCTTGGTCCCTGGAGAAATAATATTGACCTGGTGGCTGATGATGAAGATAACAACCTGCACTTGCAAGATGCGGAGTCCTTAGCTGCTGCTATTGCCTCAGTAGCACCATTATTCAATGAACAAAAGATCTACCTCGATGCGTTCAGACAGGAAAGTGGATCAGCCGGGGGACGGTATCCACAGGCTAACCTGCAAATAGATAATTCTATTTATTCCGGAACATTGATATGGAATTATAGCGGGCATGGAGGTTCTCAAAGATTGGCTGAAGAAGTAGTACTTGACCAGTCAATAGTGAACAAATGGGAAAATGCAAACAAACTTCCACTGTTCATTACGGCTACCTGTGATTTTGCGCCCTATGACAATCCATTAATAAACTCCCTGGGAGAGAATATATTGGTCAGACCAAAAACAGGCGGGATTGGATTGATGACTACATCAAGGGTGGTATTTGCTTATAGCAACAGGATCATTAATGAGAACTATCTTAAGATTGCACTTACGCCTGACAGCAATGGCCATTATAAAACGCTGGGTACCGCTCTTAAGGAAGCAAAGAATTTTACTTACCAGACATCGGCTGATGTTATCAATAACAGGAAATTTGTTTTATTAGGTGATCCTGCCATGACGCTGGGATTTCCCTCTTTTAATGTTTTGATCAAAAACGTCAATGGAAAAGACATTTCAGTGACAACCGATACTTTGAGTGCTACTGAATTAGTATCCATTGAAGGCTTTATCGCAGACCTGCAAAATGTGCCAATAAATAATTTTAATGGCACAGCCTATCTTTCCCTATTTGATAAGCCTGAGACCATCACTACGCTGGGAAATGACCCGGGAAGCTTTCCTATTGATTTCAAACAGCAGGCGAACATTCTTTTTAAAGGAAAGGCATCTGTAGAAAATGGAAGATTTATTTTCCGGTTCAGATTACCAAAGGATATCAATTATCAATTCGGTAAAGGGAAAATGAGCTTATATGCTGAAAACGGGATTGAAGGTGGTAGTGGCTATTCATCTATTATTATTATTGGCGGAATAGATACTGCAGCAAACAAAGATCAGGTAGGGCCAGAGATCAGGGCTTACCTTAATGATGAAAAATTTGTCAATGGAAGCATTACTAATCATACACCTGTTTTATTAGTGAAACTTATCGACTCTTCTGGTATCAACACTGTAAGTTCTGGTATAGGCCATGACCTGGTAGCTACTTTGGATAATGATAATAACAAATACTTTGTACTGAATAATTATTATGAAACTGAAGTAGATAATTTTCAAAAGGGAATGGTTCGCTTCCAACTGCCACAATTAGATCCCGGACATCATACCTTAAAAATAAAGGCCTGGGATGTAACCAATAATTCCAGTGAATACCTGTTGGAATTTACTGTTATTGAAACTGGTGAATTACGCCTTGAACATGTGTTGAATTATCCTAATCCTTTTACTACTTCCACCAGTTTTTGGTTTGAGCATAATCATCCTTTTGAAGATCTGTATGTTAAAGTTGAAGTCTTTACGGTAAGTGGTAAGCTTATAAAAACCATTTCTCAAACAATAAATTCCACAGGAAACCGTTCCAATGACATTCTGTGGGATGGACAGGATGAGTATGGTAATAAATTAGGCAGGGGTGTCTATTTGTACCGTATGAAGATCAGATCATCATATGGAAAAACGTCCGAAAAATGGGAGCGCCTCGTCATTCTTTAGGCATATAAATCAATCAAACATTTTCCTTTTGTAACCAAAACTGTATATTTTCACGCACTTTATAAACAAGAACTATGAAATCAACTGCATTACGACTAACGGCTGCTCTTGCTCTATTGATCGCAGGCGTTCTTCCCACATATGCCCAGGAAAGAATTAATGTTGTGACCACGGCTGTACCTTTTTTGCGGATCTCTCCTGATGGGCGTGCGGGTGCAATGGGTGAGTTATCACTGGCTACCAGTCCTGATGCAAGCGCTTCTTTTTTCAACCTGGGTAAAGTGCCTTTTAATGAATCTGTAGCAGGTGTGAATGTTACCTATACCCCCTGGCTGAAAAAACTGGTTAATGATGTGTACCTGGCTTCATTGGCAGGTTATTATAAATTGGATGAGAACCAGGCAGTATCCGGTTCATTGCGCTATTTCAATTTAGGAAGCATACAATTCACTGATAATAATGGTAATCCTTTAAATACTTCCAATCCAAGAGAATTCGGATTTGACCTTGGATATTCCCGTAAGTTGTCAGAAAATATGGGAATCGGGGTAGGATTAAAGTACATCTATTCCAACCTGGCCAGCGGTTATAGTGGCAATGGCAATACCTACAAGGCGGGCAGTGCAGTAGCAGGTGACATTGGTCTTTATTATAGGGCACTTACAGAATCAGGACAGGGATGGGCATTCGGACTGGCCCTTACCAACCTGGGTTCTAAAATATCTTACACAGATAATGCGGAACAAAAAGACTTTATACCTGCTAACTTTGGTATTGGTACCACCTACACCAAGGTGATAGATGAAAGCAACAAGATCACATTTGGTGTAGATCTGAATAAATTAATGGTGCCTACTCCGCCAGTGCCTTCAAATCCACCTACACAACAGGATACCATTAATTTTAATAATTACAGAACTAAAAGTGTAGTAGGAAGCTGGTTCAGCTCTTTTGGAGATGCGCCCGGCGGCATGTCTGAAGAAATAAAAGAGTTCCAGGCATCACTTGGAGCAGAGTATTGGTATAATAACCAGTTTGCTCTTCGTGCAGGTTATTTCTATGAAGATAAAACAAAGGGTAACCGCCGCTATTTTACTACCGGTGTTGGAATTAAATACAATGTATTTGGCCTGAACTTCTCTTATCTTATACCTGTTAACAGTGGTGTGAATCAAAACCCATTGGCCAATACACTACGTTTCTCCCTGGTATTTGATCTTAGCGGGGAAGGAGCTTCAGCAGAATAAAGAACTAATTAATATTATTTGAATACGGCCCTTACCAGGGCCGTTTTTCATTTGGCCTAACAGGTGCATATCTGACTTTGCACCTTCATATCATCACAATGCATCCCTACATTTGCCAAAAAAATCATATGGGCATTCGAATAGGCTTAGGAGTTGACTTTCATCAACTGGCAGAAGGCAGGGAGTTATGGATAGGTGGCGTTTTGATCCCTTACCATAAAGGAGGCCTGGGGCATAGTGATGCAGATGTATTGCTTCATGCCATTTGTGATGCCCTGTTAGGTGCGGCCTGTTTAGGTGATATAGGAGTTCACTTCCCCGATACGGACCAGAAATATAAAAATATTGACAGCAAAATATTATTGCGGCAAACCATTGAATTAATCAGAGAAGAAGGTTACCGCATAGTGAATATTGATAGTACGCTTTGCCTGCAGGAACCTAAGATCAAACCCTATATAGAACCTATGCAGCAAACCATTGCTGGCATCTCGGGCATTGGTATAAAGAATATTTCTATCAAGGCCACCACTACTGAGCAAATGGGTTTTGTAGGTCGGAAGGAAGGTGTAGTAGCTTATGCCACTGCTTTATTGGAAACTATTTAACATCTTTGGACACTCCCAAACCTATCTTTGAAACAATGAGCATTGCTGTTAAGATCGTTAATACTTCTTCCAATCCATTGCCTCACTATGCTACTGAAGGTGCTGCAGGCCTTGACATCCGGGCTAATCTACCCGGTACAATTTCATTGAAACCAATGGAGCGACAAATGATTCCCACCGGGTTATTTATTGAATTGCCTGATGGCTTTGAAGCGCAGGTGCGGCCACGAAGTGGCCTGGCCATTAAGCAGGGACTTACCTGTTTAAATACACCAGGCACTATAGATAGTGACTACCGGGGAGAAATTAAGATTCTGTTGATAAACCTGTCCGGTGAATTGCAGGTCATACAGCATGGTGACAGGATCGCACAGCTTGTGGTACAAAAAGTTGAAAGAATATCCTGGCTGCCAGTACAGGTTTTATCTGAAACTTCACGCAGTGAAGGTGGATTTGGTTCAACCGGAAAAAATTAATGAATGCGCAAGACTTTATTCTTTTTACTTTCTATTGTATTGATGGCATCATGCCGCTCTACTAAAAAAATACAGACAGCTATTTCCAAAAAGGATACCTCCGCAAAAGTCATCCTGCAGGGAGTGAAGGAAGATTCACTACAGTACTTCAAGAAAATGGTGACAGCTATCAATTCCAACCGCATTCCCTATAATACATTCAATAGTAAGGTTAATATCGACTATGAAGGCAGCGATGGAAAGAAATATAACATCAATGCTAATATCCGTATGTACAGGGATAGTGCCATTTGGGTATCCGCCAATGCTATATTGGGTATTGAAGCCATGCGTGTGCTGATCACAAAAGATTCGGTAAAGCTTCTGAATAAGCTGGAAAAGACCTACACAGCCCGAAGCGTTGATTACCTCCAGGAGATCACTTCACTTCCATTAGACCTGTTTACACTACAGGATCTCATTATTGGTAATGCTGTGTATGTTGACAGCAATGTAGTAGCCTTCTCTAAAAAAAGCAACACAATCACTTTATTGAGCATTGGAAACTGGTTTAAAAACCTCGTCACACTGGATGCATCTAATAATAGCTTGTTACATTTGAAACTGGATGACGTGAATATTACCAGGAACAGAACGGCTGATCTGAACTACAGTGATTATGAAAATAAAAAGGGATTTTTATTTTCTACCAAAAGAAAAATAAGTGTTACAGAAAAGACACGCCTGGATATTGTTCTTGATTTTAAGCAGTACGAATTGAATGAGCAGGTGAGCTTTCCATTCTCTGTACCTAAAAATTATGATCGTAATTAAAATTTATTTTAATTGAAATCGTTAGATACATTCCTAATAAGACCGGCTATGCAAAAACTACTGTTGGTATTCATTCTCTCTTTCTGTGTTCATGCTGGCTTTGCCCAAACTGGAGATAAGGCCAAAATGGAAAGCGAACGCAGGGAAATTCAACAGGAGATCAGGGAACTTCAATCCAGCTTGAGCAAGGTAAAAGGGCAAACCAAGGCCAACCTGGCGAAGTTGAGGATGCTGGAGCGCAAACTGGAGTTGCAGGACCGCCTGATCGCTAATATTAATAAGGAGATCAATATTATATCAGGAGATATTTATACCAGTAACCTGGAGATCAACCGGCTGCAAAAACAATTAGATACACTCAAGACCGAATATGCCAAAAGTGTTGTCTATGCCTATAAGAATAAAAGCAGCTACGATTACCTGAACTTTATTTTCTCTGCCAGCAGCTTCAATGATGCTCTTAAGCGTGTTTCCTATCTAAAGTCATATCGCTCCTACAGGCAACAGCAGGTAGCCAATATTGAAGAAACCCAAAGGCTTATTCAGGATAGAAAACAACAATTATTAGGCAAGCAATCGCAAAAGAAATCAGCTTTGGAGAACCAGCGTCATGAAATGGCTTCACTGGAGGTACAGAAAAAAGAAAAGGACGCCGTAGTATCAAAGCTCAAATCCCAGGAAAAAGACCTGGCGCACCAAATGTCCATCAAGAGAAAGCGTGACAATATTTTGAAGGGACAGATAGCGGCTATTGTTCGCCGTGAAATTGAAAGGGCTAAAAAGGAAGAAGAAGCCAGGCTGGCTGCTCTCCGTAAAAAGGAAGAAGCAGCTAATAAAAGCGCGGCCAATTCAGGGACAGTTGCTGGACCTGCTAAAAAAACTTCTGCTCCTGCCAGGAAGCAGGACTACCTGGTGCTGAATGAAGGTCAGGCCAAGCTGGCAGCCAATTTTTCCAGCAATAAAGGAAGTTTGCCCTGGCCCGTGGATAATGGGAATGTCAGTATTCCTTTTGGTACCAGCAGGGTAGAAGGCCTTACCATGGACAATCCAGGCATCACTATAAGCACACCCAATGCAGGGGCAACAGTTAAAGCGGTATTTGATGGGGAAGTAAGTGCTGTGTCCAATACGGGTGATGGCATGATGGTCATGATCCGTCATGGTAAATATTTTACAGTGTATAGCAATCTTTCAAGCGCTTCTGTTAGCCGTGGTGATAATGTTCGTACCGGGCAGGCCATTGGCCGCACCGCACAGGCAGATGATGGCAGTGGCGGACAACTTGACTTCATGCTCATGGTAGAATCTCAGAACGTCAATCCTCAACCATGGTTGAGAAGATAACATGCTACGGATAATATAATATTCCAGTTTCACCTTACAGTCTACATCTATAAAGCCAGAAAAGCCTCCCTTGGAGGCTTTTGTATTTTAAGAATATTTGTTTAAGGAAATAACTGATGGCTTCTTTGCACCTTCCAGGATATTCAGGCCATCACACTGTTCAGCACATCTTCATATAACTTCACATACATGGGCACCACACTTGAAATATCAAAAGCTTTTGCTTGCTCAAATGCATTAGCCTTAAATTGTTGCAGGCGGTCATCATCTCTTAAAATGTCTATAGCCTGCTTACTCATAGTGTCCACATCGCCTACATTACCCATGTAGCCTGTAACTCCCTGTATCATGATCTCGGGCAAGCCACCTGCATTGGTTGAAATAACCGGAACGCCTGCCGCCATGGCTTCCAGGGCAGCTAAACCAAAACTTTCATATTCAGAAGTAAGCAGGAAAAGATCAGCAATAGCCAAAATGTCTTCCATCTGCTCCTGCTTTCCCACAAAGCGTATCTCATCGCAAATGCCAAGCTTGCGGGATAACTCTTCCGCTGTACCCCTTTCAGGACCATCACCTACAAATAATAATTTGCTCGGTATCTGCTTATTTACTTCATTAAATATCAGCACCACATCTTCCACACGTTTGATCTTCCTGAAGTTGGAAGCATGTAACAGGATCCGTTCTCCTTCCGGTGCTATCACTTTTTTAAATGCATCTATGGGTTTTCTTGAGAACCTATGCACATCCACAAAATTGTGTATCACCTCTATATTCTTTTCTATCTTGAAATGGGTGAACGTCTCATCCCGGAGGTTTTGAGAAACTGCCGTGATGGCGTCACTTTGGTTGATAGAAAAGGCAACGACAGGGGCATACATTTTATCACGCCCCACCAGGGTGATGTCTGTGCCGTGCAGCGTGGTAATAACCGGGATGTGAATGCCTTCCTGCTCAAGGATTTTCTTTGCCATATAAGCAGCAGAAGCATGCGGAATGGCATAATGCACATGTAGCAACTGCAGGTGGTTATTCTTGATCACATCCACCATGGTACTGGCAAGTGCCGTTTCATAAGGCGGATAATCAAAGAGAGGGTAGGTAGGCACCTGCACCTCGTGGTAAAATATATTCGGAATAAATCCATTCAACCTCACAGGTTGCTGGTAGGTGATAAAATGAACCTGGTGACCCAATTGCGCCAAAGCCTTTCCCAATTCTGTTGCTAATACACCACTACCCCCGAAGGTGGGGTAACAAACTATACCTATTCTCATTCAATCGATTTAGATAAATGAAGGTAGTTACAAAAAAGCGTTTGCTACTTTGTGCCTAACGTTAAAAAATTGAGCCCTGTAAAGCAGATTACTTTTATTTTTAAAGAATGAAGACGATTATCCTACTCCTTACCTTTAGTTTACAAGCTTTTGCATCATTTTCACAAGACACAGACTCTGTTTTTATCAATCGCATTTCTAATGAGATCCTAACCAACGGAAAGGCTTATGATGACCTGAGGGTTTTAACCAAACAGGTGAAAGGTCGCTTGTCCGGTTCTCCACAAATGGTAAAAGCTGAAAAATGGGGCTTGAAAGCTATGCAGGATGCGGGTGCAGATAAAGCCTGGTTGCAGGAATGCATGGTACCTCATTGGGTAAGAGGTGGTACGGATGAAGCGAGTGCTTCCTTTACAAATGGCGGAAAGAAACAAGTGCACAAACTAGACGTCATAGCTCTTGGTAACACCATTGGTTCTATGAAGCCACTTACTGCACCAGTTATGGTTGTCAATAGCTTTGAAGAATTGGACAAGAGAAAAGATGAGGTGAAAGGCAAGATCGTATTCTATAATTATAAATTCGTCCCCACCTTTATACATAGTTTTCGTTCTTATGGCGATGCTGTAAAATATCGCGGTGGCGGTCCCAGTCATGCTGCTGCCTATGGCGCTGTAGGGGTAATAGTTAGAAGCATGTCGCACAGCACCGATAATAATCCTCATACTGGCACTACCAATTACACCGATTCCCTGGCCAAAATACCGGCAGTGGCTATTGGCCTGAAAGATGCTGACTGGTTAAGTGAGCAGGCCACAAAGGGAAAGGTTTCAGTGACACTGCATACACATGGGAAATTCCTTCCAGACACCATCGGCCACAATGTGATTGGTGAACTCAGGGGTTCTGAGTTCCCCAATGAATACATTACGGTAGGAGGACACCTTGATTCCTGGGACCCTGCCGAGGGGGCTCATGATGATGGTGCCGGCTGTGTACAGACCATCGAACTCCTGCGCACTTTTAAAGCATTGGGTTATCGGCCGAAAAGAACCATCCGTTTTGTACTCTTTGCCAACGAAGAAAATGGCGGACGTGGTGGTGCTAAATACGCTGATGAGGCAATGGCCAATGGAGAAAAACACATTTTCGCGCTGGAAAGCGATGAAGGTGGATTTACACCCAGGGGCTTTGGTGCCACAGTATCCGATAGCCAGTTTCAAAAGATGCAAGGCTGGAAGGAACTTCTCGCGCCTTATGGATCTACTGAGTGGATACGTGGCGGTGGGGGATCTGATATAGGTCCATTAGCCAGGACTCAAAAAACACCTCTTGCTGGTTTCATGCCCGACTCTCAACGGTATTTTGATTATCATCATGCCCGTAACGATGTTTTCGAAGCAGTTAATAAAAGAGAGTTGGAACTAGGCGCAGTAAACATGGCAGGTCTCATTTACCTGGTTGATAAATATGGATTGTAAATTTTCACAATCCTGATTAACTTAGGAAAATGGATAATAACACGCGGTCATTTGCTCAAAAAACCGGAAGAGGAATGAAAAAATTCTTCACCATTTTTATAATTATCCTTCTATTGGGCGGCGGTATTTATTTCTACTGGAAATATTATTTCACTTATAGCAGTGGAAACAGGTATGGTCTGCTGCAGAAGTTTTCTCACAAGGGTAACTTGTTCAAGACCTATGAAGGTGAATTGATCTTAAGCAGCATAAAAAGCAATACTAATATTGCCCTGGCTTCTGAAAAATTCTTCTTTTCTGTTACCAAAGAAAACGTGGCGCAGGAGCTGATGAATGCACAGGGAAAATTTGTTACGGTCCACTACAAAGAGAAGAATGGTACGCTTACCTGGCGCGGTGATACCCCTTATATTGTGGACAGTGTGATAGTAGAAAAATAAACAATTCAATAGGCAGAGCGCCTTATCCTTCCAGGTGAATAGTAAATACGATCATCCTGGATTGAATGGCCTCCAGTATGCGGCTGTAATTCAGCTTTTCATTGCGGTCGTGGAGGTTACTTAAACCATTACTGATCTTGATCTCCGGGGAAAGAATAAAGCTGGGGAAATAAAAGTTAAAGCCTACCCCTGCTTCTATGCCATAATCAAAGCGGTTAATGCGGATCATATCATCCGCTTTCCTGGCCTTTGCATTGGAAGCCAGGTCTATATCCACCTTGCCTCCACCCAGCATATACACCCTGAAGTTTCCAATACGGTCAGAGTTGAACTTGACCTGTAATGGAAAGCTTGTGATCACAGATTCCACTTTTTTGTCAACCTGGAATCCAAAATCCTGGTCCTTATATTTTAACTGGTAGCGTATATTCCTTTCCGTGAACATCAACTGGGGGTTGAACCGCAGTTCAAAACGTCGGGTGAGGTTCATTGTAGCAAGCAGCCCCAGGTTAAAACCGCCATTGTTCATGGGTTCGGCCACCATAATGCTGTCCTGCTCCATAAAGCCAGGATTCAAATGAGTATGAAAGGTAGCCTTGCTAACACCAAGCGAGATACCAAAGTAATAAGCTTTATTATCATGGTCTTCCTGGTATAAAACTTTTTGAGAAAACGAAGTAAAGGAAATAGCAAAAAAGAGCACTAAGAAAAAGGCCCGGTTCTTCAGGTTTTTGGCTTTCGTCCGCTGTATATGCAACATATTCCTAAGCTTAGTGGTTTAAATGAGGTATCGGAATAACCTGTTTTTTTTAATACATCAATAAATAACTGGCGGTCAGGGAAAGCCTTGGCAGATTCATTCAAATACTGGTAGGCCTTTTTATTTTGATTAAACCATTTAGCCATTTGTGGTGCTACCACTCCCATATAAAAATTATACAGGGTCTTCACACCAGGTAATTTTGGTTTACTGAATTCAAGAACGATCAGCTGAGCCCCGGGTCTCATCACCCTTAAGATCTCAGCCATCCCTTTCTCCAGGTTTTCAAAATTCCTTACCCCAAAGGCCACCATCACGCCATCAAACGTATCCTTTGGGAAATTTATTGTTTCGCCATCGCCGCTGAACAACTCAATTTTCGTTCCAAGCCCTTCTTTATCAATCTTTCTGCGGCCTATTTCCAGCATTTTCTCCGAAATATCTATCCCTATGATCTTTTCAGGCTGCAATATCCTGGCAGCCATGATAGACATATCAGCCGTTCCGGTGGCTACATCCAGCAACACCCGGGGATTATCTTTCTGAAAACGTTTTATGGCCTTGCGCCTCCAGCTTACATCAATGCCCACACTCAAAAAACGGTTCATGAAATCATACCGGGGTGCAATGTGGTCAAACATCTCACTTACCTGTTCTTTCTTCGAGCCCTGGTCGGAAAAGGGCTTGATCTTGTCATGAGAAAATTCGGTCATAAGGCTGCAAAGGTAACCGGCAGAATAATTACTTATTTATGATTTAAGTCTTCTTCCACACTGGTCAGTCTCAGTTTTACAAATGGGCCGGCCATTCCCAACTCCTGTTTATAACCGCTGATTCGTTACAGTATGATGACAATTTAAATTCTCGTTAACACAGTGCTGGCGCTTAACAGATTGCAAGGACAGCATATCATAATTATCACTGATAAAACTCCTGTGAAATTCTAACCAAGGTCATAATTACCCGCCAGGCATCTTGATATTTTCGTAAAATGAAAAGTGAAGCACTCAATTCCATACTAATAAGAAAGTACAACCAGCCGGTACCCAGGTACACCAGCTATCCCACAGTACCTTTCTGGAAAGATGAGCTTGACATAGAGCAGTGGAAAGAAGCGTTCAGGAATAAATTCAGCGAACAAAATCATATCAATGGCATCAGCCTTTATATACACCTGCCTTTTTGCGAAAGCTTATGCACCTATTGCGGCTGCAATAAAAAGATCACTACCAATCATAAGGTAGAAGAAGAATATATTGATGTGCTGGAAAAGGAATGGACCATGTACCGCAAACTGATGAAGCAAACACCTGTCATCAGGGAATTGCACCTTGGCGGCGGCACACCTACTTTCTTTTCTTCCCGCAACCTGCAACGGCTACTGAAGTTTATTTTAAAATCCAGTATCCTCCATCCCAAGCATGAATTTAGTATTGAGGGTCATCCCAATAATACCACCATTGACCATCTGAAGACCTTATACAGCCATGGATTCAGGCGCATCAGCTATGGAGTACAGGATAATGATCCGGAAGTACAACGCATCATCAACCGCATTCAGCCTTTTGCCAATGTAAAGGCTGCTACAGAAAATGCCCGCGCTACCGGTTTTACATCTGTCAATTTTGATCTCATTTATGGCCTGCCCAAGCAGACACTGGAAAGCATTGAAAAGACCATCAATAAAATGATCGAGTTGAGGCCTGACCGTATAGCTTTTTACAGCTATGCCCATGTGCCCTGGACCAGTAAGGCACAAAGGCTATTTGACGAGTCGGACCTGCCGGGAGCTGAAGAAAAGATATTGCTGTACCTGAAGGGAAAAGAATTGCTGATGAAGAATGGTTATGTAGATATAGGCATGGATCATTTTGCACTTCCTACTGACGAATTGTACCTGGCCTGGAAAGCGGGGAGACTGCACCGCAACTTCATGGGCTATACTACCCAGAATTCTGGTTTATTGTTAGGACTTGGAGTTTCCAGCATCAGCGATACCGGCAATGCTTTTGCCCAGAATCAAAAGGCACTTCATGATTATTATACTGCTATTAATGAAGGGAAGTTTGCCATTAAAAAAGGTTACATACTTAGTGATGAAGACATAGCCTTCAGGAAATATATTCTTGACATCAGCTGTAAGGGTGAAACCAGCTTCAAGGAAGAGCATATGCCCCTGCTGGAACAATATACCTTTCCAGTTCTGGCAGACCTGGCCAAAGATGGATTGATAGAATGGAACAGGAAGGGATTAAAGCTTACCGAGCAGGGACACTATTTCCTGCGTAATATTTGTAGTGCCTTCGATCTTTATTTACACCGCACTGCTCCCGGAAAGCAGATATTCAGTAAAGCGATATAGAAGGAAGTCAAAATTCAAAAGTAAAAAGTAAAAAAACGTGAGAGCAAACGTTTTCACTACCATCATTCCGCTGCTGCATTAATTTACCAGGCGTAACCTAAGGCACGCAACATCACTCTATATCATTATTGCTACCGACAAAATGTTCCTACGGAATATTGAAGTAATCCTTAATTAGCTTCCTCTCTCCTCCCTTGAACATTCAGTATTGAGCGTTGGTTATTGAAAATTTTCTGAAATTCTTCTAAGAAAAGACTGCTATCAAAAGCATTTCTCCATCTAATCACTTCGAAATTCGACATTGCTTATACGTCAGTCAGATAATTTTCTTCCTGCTCTTTCTTCCCCTTAATCCCATCAATCTTAGTTCTCTTCTCTCAACTGAGCATTGATCATTGATTGTTGAACATTGATTATTATCTATCCATCAGCCTAAGAAATTCCCGCGATCAAAAGGTTCTCCAATCTTAATACTTCGAAATTCGATATTCCTTGTTCTATTGTTCGACATTCCGCTGTTCTCACTCTTCTTTGAACTCGTCCAGTTCTCTTCTCTGTTTCTTCGTCGGCCGGCCTATCTTGCTCTGGCGCTTACCGGTGTGGAATGATGCCGCCTGGAACTGCATACGGTCCAGTTCTTCCTGTGGAGTGATATCCAGGTAGTATTTAATAGCTTCCGCATATGCCTTCCTGTTATATAGCAATTCCGTTACCTTGATCCTCCATTTCTTTGCCTCGGTTTTGATCTCGTATTCATCACCCACGGCCACATTTTTAGCAGCCTTGACTGGTGCCCCATTCTGCTTCACCTTTCCCGAATCGCAGGCCGCCGCCGCGAGGGTCCTGGTCTTAAATAGCCGGATGGACCAGAGGTATTTATCTATTCGTAACTTTTCTTTTTCAGCCATAGTTTCACAAAGGTATTTCTGTAATTTAGAAGAAAGAATAATGCCATGAAACTGCTATCACTTATTGGCTGTTGCATCTTTTTTACCTCCGCTTGGGCACAAACAATCAAGGTTGATGTGCTTAAGAACATGAATCGGCCAGGAGTGCTAAAGCCCTTTAGGAATAATATTTTCCTTGAAAAAATTCATCAGGATACTTTAATTAAAAAGTTTCAGGCTCCTTTAGTTGGCAAAAAAATAGAGCCCGGTATTTATTACATGCCGCAGGACAATATGCCCTGTCTTGTTCCCGATGTAAGGGACCTGGCAGCCATTCCTAATGGCTGGCCCAATGTGCAATTGCCGTTTAAGTCAGGTATTCCGAACCCAGGCTTGCCTCAACAGCCCTTGCCTGAACCCCAGAGGAATAAAACAAAATAAAAACTACGAAGTATAAGCTTCGTAGTTTACATAATTTAAGATGATCCATACTTCACAAGTATGGAATGTTTGTATTATCCTTCTTGCGCAAAGAATTTATGGAAATAAGGAATGGTCTCAATGCCTTTATAAAAGTTCTCCAGGTTGTATTTTTCGTTAGGAGAATGCAGGTTGTCATTGTCCAATCCAAAGCCCATGAACACGATCTTGATGCCTAATTCTTTTTCCAGTATAGAGCAAATAGGTATGCTGCCGCCGCCCCTCACAGGGATAGGTTCTTTACCAAAAGTGGTTTGAACAGCCTTGGCCGCCGCCTTATAGCCTTTACTGTCAATCGGGGTCATATAGGGTTCGCCACCATGATGTTCAAAAGCTTCCACTTTTACTGATGGAGGAGCTATCTTTTTAAAATGCTCCAACAGCATGTCTGTGATTTTCCGGGAAGACTGGTTAGGAACCAGCCTGGCAGATATCTTAGCTGTAGCCTTTGATGGAAGCACTGTTTTAGCACCTTCACCTGTATATCCACCCCAGATACCATTCACTTCAATAGTAGGTCTGATACCGGTTCTTTCGCCAGTGGTATAGCCCTTTTCGCCCCAGGTTTCCTGTATGCCCAATTCTTTTTTGTACTCTGTTTCATTATATGGGGCCCTTGCCATCAATTCCCTTTCTTCTTTTGAAGCATCTACCACGTCATCATAAAAACCCGGAATGGTCACATGATTGTTCTCGTCGTGTAGCGATGCGATCATCTTGGCGAGTATAGTAATAGGATTGGCTACCGCTCCGCCATAAGTGCCGCTGTGCAGGTCGCGGTTGGCGCCCGTTACCTCTACTTCAATGTAAGAAAGGCCTCTAACGCCAATATCCAGGGAAGGGTTTTCCATGGAGATCATGGAGCTGTCAGAGATCAATATCACATCAGCCTTCAGCTTGTCCTTATGTTGGCCAACAAACTTGCCCAGGTTGGGCGAGCCCACTTCTTCTTCTCCCTCTATCAAAAATTTTATATTGGTAGCCATGGTATTGGTCTTGACCATGGTTTCCAGGGCTTTTACATGCATGTAAAACTGACCCTTATCATCGGCACTGCCGCGGGCATATACTTTACCGTCCTTGATAACTGGGTCAAAAGGACCGCTGTGCCAGAGTTCAAGGGGTTCGGGGGGTTGCACATCGTAATGACCATAAACCAAAACAGTGGGTTTAGAAGGGTCAATGATCTTTTCGCCGTATACTACCGGGTGGCCTTCCGTTTCCATCACCTCAGCCTTGTCGGCTCCTGAATCCAGCAGGCGTTGTTTTACCAGTTCAGCACATTTACGCATATCTTCCTTGCACTCACTCTTGGCGCTGATAGAAGGCACACGTAATAATTCAAGCATCTCATCCAAAAAGCGTTGTTGATTTTTCTCCTGATACTCTTTCCAGGCTGTTTGCATAATCGTTATTTAGTTGAATGGATAAATTCACATTTAAAGCGGGCGGGGCCAGCTTCGAAGTCCGTAAAATTAAGCATAAGCGGGAGAGGGAGGGTAAAATTTAAAAGTAAAAACCTAAAACCAGTCAAAAGCTCAAGCCAGTTGTTAAACAAGGCTGCCTGTATTCATCTTAAAGGCCAGACTGCCGGATTTATCACCCCATTGCCTGTAAGGGCATTTGCGGCTCTACCCCTTTTCCACCTGCCCGATCCGGGTTGAATTCTTTAAGGTTTCTACCTACCTCCGGTATAGCAAAGCCCGATCAACCCCCTACCTACGGTATAGATACTGCGTGGTCGTCACGCAGTATCTATACCGTAGGTATACCAGAGATAGGGTGTAGATAGGGAGGAGGCTGGAAGTTGCCACAGTGTGAGAAGTAAGTAAAGGGGAAAATATCAACCAGGTGAAAAGCAGCTATTGATCCTTTTTCTTGTGGCCGGTAAGAGTTGTGGCTTTCCTGACAGCATCCGAACCAAACTGGTTTTTGATGCCATCCACTGCTTTGAATAATTCCAGCTTTTCCACGGAATCATCAAAAAGGCTCATTTGGATGGTCATAGGTACCAGGTGGCTGAACCGGACTCCTAATAAGCGCACCTTTTCACCTTTTCGGTACAATTTATCAAACAGATCCTGCACCTTATTCATCAATACATTATCCAGGGCGGTGTAGTCTATTACTTCCTGGCGTGAAACGGTGGTAAAATCAGCATAGCGCAATTTAATGGTGACACAGCCCGTAAGCTTTTCCTCCTGTCGCAGGTCGTAGGCTGTTTCTTCCGTCAGGCGTACCAGTTCCTTTTTCAGGAAAGCAACATCATTATGGTCTTCCTGGAAGGTGTTCTCGTGGGAGAGTGATTTCTGCTCACTATAGGGTTCAACCGGTGAATCTGAAATGCCATGAGCCTTTTGCCAAAGGCTTTTACCCCACTTGCCGAAGGCATATTCCAGTTGCTCTACCGGGGTATGGGCCAGTTGTTCAATGGTATGAATGCCCATGCTGTACAAATGCTGCTGGGTTTGCTTGCCTACCATGGGTATTTTATCTACAGTAAGGGGCCAGAGAAAGGAGGTTTCCCGACCCGGGGGAATTTCCAGGTAGCCATTGGGCTTAGCTTCATTAGTAGCCATTTTACTTACCAGCTTACTCGTGGAAAGTCCGTAAGAAATTGGCAACCCAGTTTCTTTTATGATCCTTTTCCTAAGATCAAGAGTGTATTGGCTGACCCCGAAAAATTTGTCCATGCCGGTGAGGTCCACATAAAATTCATCTATTGAAGCTTTTTCATAAACCGGAACGGAGTCTGCAATGATATCAGTGACCATGCGGGAATACTTACTGTATTCATGGTAGCTCCCTTTCAGGAATATTGCCTGGGGACAAAGCTTTTTGGCGGTCATAGCAGGCATGGCACTTTGTATTCCAAACTTGCGGGCTTCATAGCTGCAGGCAGCTACTATGCCTCTTTGTCCATCTCCACCCACAATCAGTGGTTTGCCTTTAAGTTCGGGACGTTTTAATAATTCCACCGAAACAAAGAAGGCATCCAGGTCGAAATGGGCAATATGACGGGGCTTTTCAGCCATATATTCAAAAATAAACTTATTGCCCTCAATGCTGCTAACTTTAACCAAAATGCAAACATTGGAAACGGCTGCCCTTCAAAAATTCATTAATGCTATTTATCCCTTAAAGGAGCAGGAATGGGAAGCATTTGAAGACATTTGGGAGCCTTTAAGCTGCAGGCGCAAAACCATTCTCACATCAACAGGGGAGACTGAACGGCATCTTTATTTTGTGCTGGAGGGGGTACAGCGCAGTTATTACCTTGATAAAAACGGGGCAGAGGTCACCATCGTTTTTACCTATCCCTTTTCCTTCTCGGGTGTGGCTGATTCCTTTCTTACCCAAACACCATCCGTTTACTTTTTTGAAACACTTACCGCTTCGCGATTTTTGAGAACAACTTATAAACAGTTGGAGCGGCTGATGAATGACCATCCGGGCATTCAGCGGATGGTATTAAAGTCCACAGCATGGGCACTAAAAGGAGTATTGGAAAGGCAGGTGGAACTGCAAAGCTTTAGTGCAGAGGAAAAGTTTCGCCAATTGTTGACCCGAAGTCCACAAGTTTTGAACCTGATTCCTCACAAATACCTGGCTTCTTACCTGGGCCTTGATGCTACCACTTTCAGTAAGCTGCTGGGAAGGGTGCGGCTATAAAATCTTGGCGTGGGCAAAGATTTTGCAACAGCTATAGAAATAGTTTTGAAAAAACAACAGACAATGAAAAAGTTTAAAAGCGAAGAACTTATAAATCAATTAGAAGCGGATGTGAAACAGTTGATGGCAGCAGCCGATCATCTTCAAATGGCTGATAATGTAAAATTAGGATATCCACCTGCTGAAGGTAAGTGGAGTGCTGCCCAGGCATTAGAACATTTGAACATGTATAACCGCTATTATTTACCTGCTATAGAAAAAGCCATGGTCCATATCCCAAAAGAGGTAAATGCCTGGTTTGTTCCGGGTTTCTTTGGTAACTATTTTACCAACGCCATGATGCCAAAGAATGTGTACGAGGTGAAGAATAAAATGAAGACCATGAAAAATTACCGCCCGGACAGGGGGGTAAGTGTGGAAGGGGTTTTCAAAGAGTTTAAGGAACATCAACAAAAGTTGCTGCAACTGCTGGAGATGGCCCGTAAACGCAATATGGAGCAGATACGCATTCCTACTACCATCAGCAAAATGATCCGGCTGAAGTTGGGTGATGTTTTCCGCTTCATTGTAGCTCATGAGCAAAGGCATATGATCCAGGCCAGGAATGCCATTAAAGCCACGGGGGTTTCTACAGATAAATTTCCAGTAATCCTGGAGGCAGCTCGACTATAACCTGCCTGTTCTTCTTGTCGATCTTCACAATGGTTTCTTCGTGCAGCGGTATCAATGCTTCTTTGCCCTTAATATCTATGCGGCAAAGAAGCTGGTGCGGCTGCTCTATTACTTCAAGGATCTTTCCAAGGGCATTGCTGTCTTCTACCACCTCGTAACCCAACAGGTTGATAGGAGATGAGGAGGCGGCAAATTTCTTGAAGTCCTCATCCGGCAGCCATACTTCTTTTTGTGTAAGTTTTAATGCAGCTTCTCTTGTTCCCACACCTTCTAGGCTGATATAGATCTCTTCTTCATTTTTGATCCTGGTGCTCTCTACGAACCATGGAATAAAGCTTTCTTTTCTTTCTTCAATAAAAATCGCTTTCAATCCTTTCAGAGATGTCTTCTTGCCCAGGTTGTGTTTCAAAATCAGTTCGCCCGTTAATCCGAACGCGGCAACCAGTTTTCCTATTTTAAAATATTCTGTCATGCAGGTAATGAGAATGAATACATGGACTCTAAACCATGAATGAGTGGGTAAAGATAATGGGATTGAATTTGGTATTGCCTGCTACAGCATATTAAGTAGTTTGGCGACTGGATGAAATAAATAGGTTGTTTATTGACTGAGCTTATTTTATTATACTGCTTAGAGGACAGCATTAACCATGCATTTTTTTTTGAAATAGCTGTGCTGCATCGTAGTGAATATTTTAAATATTGTTGCTTATTCCTTGCATTTGATATCCATTGCATGGAAAAGAAAGCTGTAGTTAAATGATATATTCGCGGATTAAATCATACTGATACATTTATGGCATTGAATACGCGTTTAGTTATGACAGTTAGTGCATTACTGCTGTTCTTGTTAGGCTTGCTGCTTACTTTTCTACCGGTTGAAATAGCGGCTTTTCTAAAATTGGAAAGCTCCAGGAGTATTCAGATCATATTGCAAATTGCCGGGGCACAATATTTTGCCATGGGTATGCTGAACTGGATGAGCAGAAATAGTGTCATAGGAGGTATTTATAACCGACCGGTATCCATCGCCAACTTCACCCATTACCTGGTGGGGGCACTGGCCTTGATCAAGGGCCTAATGCATAGTGAAGGATTGCCTACCGTGCTATGGGTGCTGGCAGCCTTGTATTCAGTATTTGCCGTGCTGTATGGTTTTATATTTAACCGGAACCCTGTTTCTAATCAAAATTAATTTGCGCACCGTATGATGCCCGAAATAAGAACCCTTAAAGAAATGCAGCTTATTGGTAAGCGCTTGCATATGTCATTTGCCAACAACAGGACTCCAGAACTGTGGCGATCCTTTATGCCACGATTGCAGGAGATCAGGAACAGGATTGGAAAGGAGTTGTATTCCGCCGAAGTTTACCCTGCCAACTTCTTTCAGGATTATAATGTAAATAATGAATTTGATAAATGGGCAGCGGTGGAAGTGGCTGACAAAAATGTTATACCTAACGGCATGGAGCCCCTGGTTTTTCCTTCGGGCCTGTATGCTGTTTTTATACATAAAGGCACACCAGAAAAGGGTGCGGAGACTTACAGGTATATTTTTATGGACTGGATGCCTGGCTCGGGATACGAAGTAGATAGCAGGCCTCATTTTGCCGTGATGGGTGATAAATATAAACACAACGATGAATCATCGGAAGAGGAGATATGGATACCCATAAAGCCTAAGGCCAATTGAGTGCATAAATGATGGTTTCATGGTTCGCGAATCATTGTACCTTTATTAACCTGCACGACTGAAAGGAATAGATCCCACATTTGCATCAGGGATCATCAAAACTTTCGCAGGTGAAATGGTGTTCTAATGGCTACACAAAAAGAAAAGGCTGTATTGTTTCACCAATTACATCAAACTGGTGAACTGCTTATCCTTCCCAATATTTGGGATCCATTAGGAGCTTTATTGCTGGCATCATTAGATTATAAAGCAGTGGCCACTGCCAGTGCCTCCATTGCTTACAGCAATGGATATCTTGATGGAGAAAAGATCCCTTTTAACAATGTACTGGCCATCTGCCGTAGCATAGTGAACAGTGTGAACCTGCCCGTGACTGCAGATATTGAAGCGGGATATGCAGAGGATGATGAACAACTGCATGAGAATATTTCACGGTTGTTGGATACAGGAATTGTTGGTATCAACATAGAAGACACGGACCCCAGTACGCATACCTTACAGCCAGTAGAAGTGCAATGCAAAAAGATCTCGCTGATCAGGCAACTGGCAGACAAAAGAAATATACCGCTTTTTATCAACGCCAGGACGGATGTATATATCCATACTGAAACATTTACTACGGCTGAAGAAAGGTTGAAAGAAAGTTTATACAGGGGCGCTGCCTACATGCAGGCAGGTGCCAATGGTTTTTATCCCATTTTAATGAGCCAGCCACGTGATATTGAGCAGGTAGTGAAACAGGTTCTATTGCCGCTGAACATGATCACTATTCCAGGCATTCCAGACCTTCAAACCTTACAGGACATGGGAGTGGCAAGACTGAGCCTGGGACCTTCGTTTTTAAAGATAGCCGTGCGTGCTATGAAAAACCTGGCCGAAGCATTAAAAAACCACCAGGGGCTGGAAGACATAACAGGAAATGAAGTGACCAGTGATTACCTGAAGCAATTGATCAATCAATCAAACAGACTGGATGAATAAAAGATTTTCGATGAAAGAATTGGAGCCAGGAGCATATGAAGCCATGATGGCCCTTGAAAATTACACTAAGAAAACTACCATCGATCCATTATTAAAAGAGTTGATCAAGACAAGAGCATCGCAGATCAATGGCTGTGCTTTTTGTGTGGACATGCATACGGAAGATGCTATCAACCTGGGTGAGTCGGCAAGGCGGTTATTTGCACTGGCTGTATGGAAAGAGTCGCATCTTTTTACAGAAGCCGAGCGTGCCGTGCTGCAATTAACAGAGGAAGTAACCTTATTGTCAAAAGAAGGCGTGACTAATAAAACCTATGAGCAGGTGGTTGCTGTTTTTGGTGAACAAGTAACAGCTCAACTGATCATGCAGATAGTAGTGATCAATGCCTGGAACCGAATAGCCGTTTCCACAGGCATGATCTATAAGCCGTAAAATGAAAACCAGGGCATTTTTATCAAGCTGTTTTCTGATTTAACCACAATAAATATACTTGCTTATGGAAAATGTGAATAGCATTGATGATTATATCAAAAGCTTTCCTCCCGGTATTCAAAAATTGCTGCAACAGGTGAGGGCCAGTATTCAAAAGGCTGCACCCGGCGCTGAAGAAACCATCAAGTACGCAATGCCTACCTTCATGCTCAATGGCAACCTGGTACATTTTGCTGCCTTTAAAAATCATATTGGACTATATCCAACGCCCAACGGCATTGAAGCCTTTAAAAAAGAGTTGTCGGTGTATAAAGGCGCCAAGGGGTCGGTGCAATTTCCATTGGATCAGCCTATGCCTTTAGAACTGATAGGAAAGATTGTAAAGTACAGGGTAGCTGAAAACATGGCGAAAGCAAAGAAGAAAAAGGAAGTAAAGAAATAACTATGTTACTGATCCTGGTCAATCAATCTTTTTCTGGTCTTGTCTATTTTTATAAATTATGAAGAGAGTCATCATATTTTGTTTTTTACTCTATATCTGTTCCAGCTTTAATGTGGTTATGGGCAATGATAGCTTATATAAAGAGTTACAAGTTACGCTTCATACAGCTACAGGAGACCTGTTTGGTACACTGACGGAGCCTGTTCAAAAAACCAGGATGCCAGTAGCTCTGATCATTGCAGGTTCTGGACCTACTGACAGGAATGGGAACAACCCGATGATGAAGAATGAAAGCCTTCATAAGCTGGCCATCGCATTGGCGGACAGTGGCATTGCCTCATTGAGGTACGACAAAAGGGCTATCGCTGAAAGCAAGGCAGCTGCCAAATCGGAGGCAGACCTTCGCTTTGATGATTATGTGGCCGATGCCAGGGATTGGATCTCTTTGTTGCGAAAGGATAACCGTTTTTCCAGGATCATTGTGATCGGTCATAGCGAAGGATCATTGATAGGCATGGTGGCAGCCCATAAAAATGCCGATGCCTTTGTATCTATTGCGGGTGCAGGGAGACCGGCGGATAAGATATTGAAAGAGCAATTGGATAAACAACCACAAGCCGTTAAAGACCTTTCTTTCCCGATTATTGACAGCCTGGTAGCCGGTAAAACTGTAAGAACTGTAAATCCCATGTTATTCAGCCTATTCAGACCAAGTGTGCAACCCTACCTGATATCCTGGTTTAAATATGATCCCGCCGTTGAGATCCGGAAGCTTTCTATTCCTGTCCTGGTCATACAGGGTACCAATGACATACAGGTATCTATGGAAGATGCGCAATTGCTGGCGAAAGCCGGTAAGGCTCCCTTAGTGGCCATTGACCATATGAACCACATTTTTAGAATAGTGGAGGGAGACAGGAATGCAAATATTGCTACTTATAATGATCCGTCATTACCCATAGCTGGTGAATTAAGTGATAGCATAGTGAGATTTATCAGGAAAATGCAGCCATAGAAATTTTACCTTTAAGAAAGACACTCCAGGAAGCTGTATAATACTTCCAGTCCATTAAAAACCTTGTAAGCATTTGACTCCGTAGCTCAGCTGGTAGAGCAGCTGACTCTTAATCAGCGGGTCCAGGGTTCGAGTCCCTGCGGGGTCACATTATTTGTCTAAGGAAATAGAGGAAACAAAGCCTTTGTGATATGCCTGTATATATGTGCAGGAAATGTTTGATGAGTTAAGGCATAAAAAAAGGTGATCCGCAAACGGACCACCTTAATCTTTTGAAGGTCTTGGATGAGGAATTAGCCTTCAGAACCTGCACCAGGAGCCGGTCTTCTTTCGCGGCGCTGGTAAGGAGGATTTCTTCTGCCTCTTCTTTCACGTTGAGCTTCTTCCTGGCGTTTTCTTATTTGAGCTTCATGCTCAGAATGCCAACTTTGGAATTTTGTCATAGCCGTAGCTTCGTCAAACAAGCCCAGTGATACTCCACGCAATAAATGCTTAAGGAATAAAACACCTTTGTATGATAAAATCTTACGAACAGTGTCGGTAGGCTGCGCACCTTTGTGCAACCACTCCAATGACTTTTGACGATCCAGCTGCACAGTGGCAGGAGTTGTCAAAGGATTGTAAGTACCTAACTTTTGAATGAATTTACCATCGCGGGGACTGCGTGCATCTGCAACAACAATGAAGTAGAAGGGTCTTTTCTTAGACCCGTGCCTTTGTAAACGGATTTTAACTGGCATCTTAAATAGAAATTTAAATGCGTGAAACAATAATTATTAAGCTGCAAATCTAAGTGTTGGAATGGAAAAAGGCAATAAAGAATTGATAAAAAGTATATCTGGTAATTCTGTGGTGTGGCTGGAAACCCTTTTCCCATATATCTTTCGGTGATATTTAAAGGGGATTAATTGTTTTAACGAAGCCTGCAGAAAAGAGTCTTTTATACTATTGCCTGGGGTGAAGCATCCCATGAATGCCTTCGTTAGGTCCTCAAGTTAATAAATGGTATAAATAAAAAAGCTCCCGGATCAGATCACCTGGGAGCTTTTTTATTTATTGCTATATCACTTATCTGCGCATGCCCGGCATCATTCGTCCCATAGGCATCTTGTTCATCATTTTCATCATTTCCCTCATTTGTTCAAATTGCTTCATAAAGGCATTCACTTCAGTAATATCCTTCCCACTTCCTTTGGAAATCCTTTTACGGCGGCTGCCATCAATCAGGTCTGGATTGGCCCTTTCTTCAGGGGTCATGGAGTTGATAATGGCCTCGATTCCTTTAAAAGCATCATCGCTGATATCAATATCCTTAATGGCTTTGCCCACACCGGGAATCATGGCCATCAGGTCTTTGATATTTCCCATTTTCTTGATCTGTTCCAATTGCTGCTTAAAATCGGCAAAGTCAAACTGGTTCTTACGGATCTTCTTTTCCAGCTTACGGGCCTGCTCTTCATCAAACTGCGCCTGCGCTTTTTCCACCAGCGTAGTGATGTCTCCCATTCCCAGGATACGTTGGGCCATACGTTCAGGGTAGAAAACATCCAGGGTATCCAGCTTTTCACCACTGCTGATGAATTTAATGGGCTTGTTGACGGTGTATTTAATAGAAAGTGCGGCACCACCACGTGTATCACCATCTAATTTGGTCAATACCACCCCGCTAAAATCCAGGCGGTCATTAAAGGCCTTGGCGGTATTTACGGCATCCTGGCCTGTCATACTATCCACCACAAACAGGATCTCCTGCGGGTTTACAGCTGATTTGATGTTGGCCACCTCGGTCATCATGGCCTCGTCTATGGCCAAACGGCCAGCCGTATCAATAATGACAACATTCTTATTCTTGCTGCGGGCATCACGAATGGCATTTTGGGCTATTTCTACCGGGTTCTTGTTTTCCGGTTCCAGGTGCACTTCCACGCCAATCTGTTCACCCAGCACCCTCAATTGCTCCATGGCTGCAGGGCGGTACACGTCGGCTGCTACCAGCAATGGAGAAAGCTTTTTTTGCTTTTTAAGAAAATTGGCCAGTTTTCCGCTAAAGGTAGTCTTACCACTTCCCTGTAAACCTGCAATCAGGATCACAGCCGGGGCGCCTTTTGAGTTAAAATCGGCAGCATCATCGCCCATCAGGTGCACCAATTCATCCTTGACGATCTTTACCATCAATTGGCTGGGGCTAATGGCAGTCAGCACTTTTTCGCCTAAGGCTTTGTCTTTTACCGTATCTGTAAACTCCTTGGCGATCTTGTAGTTTACGTCAGCATCCACAAGGGCTCTACGGATCTCTTTTACGGTGGCTGCTATATTCAGGTCAGTGATCCTGCCTTCACCTTTTAGATTCTTAAATGCCGAGTCGAGCCTGTCACTTAAACTTTCGAACATAATCGCGGATTTAAAGATTTAGAATGGATAGCACCGGTTTCTTTGGCCTTTTAATGTCAGCCTGGCTGGTTCACAACCTGATAGCGCTCCAATTTCTAAACCAATTATTTTTAAGTAATTGATTTTTTTACAATGAATGTCTTACCAATAATATTGGTGATAAAAAAAGAGTGAACCTAAGTTCACTCTAAACAAGTTTGCGCAAAGATAACAAGGATGATGGATGGAAAACGCTTAAGCGCCTAAATAACTACGCAATAAATTGCATTTTTGGGTAGACCTAAGCTTGGTAATGGCCTTGTCCTTGATCTGGCGAACTCTTTCCCTTGTCAGGTTGAATTTTTCACCAATGTCTTCCAGGCTCAATGGATGATCTACACCTATGCCAAAGAAATAACAGATCACTTCTTTTTGCCTTTCAGTAAGCGTTTGAAGGGAGCGGTCGATCTCAGTTTTTAAAGACTGGTGGTGATCTAGCGCCGCATCTGTTTTTTCTGCATTGGTGTTTTCCAGCACATCCAGTAAGGTGCTTTCTTCTCCTTCAGATAAAGGAGTGTCAACACTTACATGCCGTGCATTGATGCCCAGCGAAGAAGTGACCTCCTCCAGCTCCATGTTGAGCAGATCGGCTAGTTCTTCAGCTGAGGGCTCGCGTTCAAATTCCTGCTCCAGTTGGGAAAAAGCCTTTTGAATGCGATTGGTCAAACCTACCTTATTTAAGGGAAGTCGTACAATGCGGGCTTGTTCGGCCAATGCCTGGAGAATGGATTGACGGATCCACCAAACAGCATAAGAGATGAACTTGAAACCTTTGGTTTCATCAAAGCGTTGTGCTGCCTTGATCAATCCTAAGTTTCCTTCATTGATGAGATCGGGAAGAGATAACCCCTGGTTTTGATACTGTTTTGCAACAGACACTACGAAGCGCAGGTTGGCTTTGGTCAAACGATCCAGTGCACGCTGGTCCCCTTGTTTGATCAATCTTGCTAGTCGGACTTCTTCTTCCGGTGTGATGAGTTCTACCTTACCAATTTCTTGGAGGTACTTTTCGAGGCTTTGCGATTCACGATTAGTAATACTCTTCGTGATCTTGAGTTGACGCATACTCATAGGATTGGTTTTAGATGGTTATTTTTAAGATTTAGGTTTTAAGTTAGTTTTGGAGTTATCCCAAAATATCCATCACAGTTCTGGTTCTTCATATCAGCTCACAGCTGAACTATTAAACCAAATTAGCAAAAAGGTCTATATGAAAAAAATATTTTTTTAGTTTTTTTTGGATTTGTCCCAAATAATACTGTGTAGGGGGTGCCAATTAGGGGTAAAAAAATTTTGCTAGAATGATTATTTCTCTATTATTGCAACCTTAGATAAGTAAGATGAGCAAAAAACAACTTTACACCTTAGAATATCCTGTGAGATGTTCACCAACTATTCTTTATGATTTCCTGGCCACCTCCTCGGGATTGCAGGAGTGGTTTGCTGACAAAGTTGATGATGAAGATGGGATTTTCAGCTTTTCCTGGAACGGATCTGAAGACACAGCCGAAGTATTGGACCAGGAAGAAGAGAAATTTATTCGTTTTCACTGGTCACACGCGCCTAAAGATGAATTTTTCGAGTTTGCCATAGAAAAGTCAGAAGTAACCAACCAAACCATCCTGGTTATTAAAGACTTTGCCGAAAAGAAAGAAATTAAGGACCAAAGCATGTTATGGGATCACCAGGTAAAGGACCTTTTTCACCGTTTAGGTAATTAATCCAGCCAACAGGTTCCAATTATTTGTCATAAAGCTTGCTGCATGTTGCCATTCCGTCAATGGTAATTTTGCAGCAATTTTTATATGATCCTGTTCTTCCAGGATAGTTTTGAAGGCACTATTTGATAAGGAACCAACCTCCAGGTAATTATCGTCCCCGAAATGGTGTTCCCAGGGATCAGTATTGATGCCTATATAATATTGGTTGGCGGCCAACAACTCATGGGCGTCGGCAATGGCAGTTATATGTTCGGTTTTGAGGTTACTTGCAAGCTGCAGAGTGCTGCTGAAAAAGTTTCCCCACCAAAACATAGACCTGATAAAGGCAAGATCCGGTGCTACTGAATAGCGGGGATAATCCAGCACTACATAGGGGAGGCCCCTGTAATATTCGCCACGGGATATTTTAGGTGATGTGCTGAATACCTTTCCACGGTCTGTTTGCTGCCCTATGCTTTCCTCTACAGTCCCCAGCAAGGCAATAGTTTTATGAATGATGCTATTTTTTGTTAAGATGATATCTGCATTACAGGCCAATTGTAACTCACTGTCTGAAAGCTGTATTTTTGAACCTTGCATCTATAAAATTATCTAAACCAGTTGCCATAGTGATCAAAAAACTTGACAAACTCATTATCAAAGCATTTATTGGGCCTTTTGTCGCTACCTTTTTCATTACAGTGCTGGTGCTGGTTATGCAATTCTTCTGGCTTTATATAGATGATTTTGTGGGCAAAGGATTAAGCACAGGGATCATCCTTGAATTCATCTGGTACCAAAGTGCGGTATTGGTACCCCTGGCGCTTCCTCTTGCAGTACTGCTTTCTTCCTTAATGACATTTGGTAACCTGGGTGAGAGCTATGAGCTGATTGCCATCAAGTCGGCAGGAATTTCCCTGCTCCGCTTTATGAGGCCCTTATTCATTGTCACACTTTTTATTTGTGGGATAGCCTTTTTATTCTCTAACTACATCATACCAGTGGCCAACCTGAAATCCAGGACTCTCCTGGCTGATATTGTGTATGCGAAACCTTCCTTTGACTTAAAGGAGGGCGTGTTTTATGA
>JAEZLJ010000161.1 GCA_023415275.1 Bacteroidota bacterium | reverse complement strand
GTGTAGGGAAAGGGGCAGAGAATGGCATCCTGATCAAGGATGCCGAAAGCCTTGAACTGGCAAAGAAAATTGATGCCATTGTACTGGATAAAACAGGAACCATTACTGAAGGAAAACCGGAAGTAGTTTCTATTGAATGGAAACGAGGAACCTATGCAAAGGAATTATCCAACCTGGTTTATAGTATTGAACAACGATCAGAACATCCATTGGCAGAGGCCATTGTACGCTACTTTTCGAATAAAGAAGTGAAAGCTATACCATTAGATCATTTTGAAAGTATAACTGGAATGGGTGTGGCAGTTAGTTACGAAAAGAGAAGGTATTTATTAGGCAGTCCTGCCTTGTTGCAGCGAGAAAAAATACATATTGAGCCTGCTTTGCAGGATATTGCAGATAGCTGGCTTGCCAAGGCTTATACAGTCATCTGGCTGGCAGATACCCAAAATGCTTTGGCTGCTCTTGGAATTGCTGATAAAATTAAACCCACATCCATTAAAGCAGTGCGGGCTTTGCAGGACGATGGTATAAAAGTTTACATGGTAACTGGTGATAATCAATATACAGCACAGGCCATTGCAGCCCAGGCCGGGATCCAGCATTACAAAGCCGGAGTATTGCCATCAGCAAAAGCTGACTTTATCAGGGAACTACAGCAACAAGGAAAGACTGTGGCCATGGTTGGGGATGGCATTAACGACAGTAATGCTCTGGCACAGGCAGACGTAAGCATAGCTATGGGGAAGGGCAGTGATATTGCCATGGATGTGGCCAAAATGACCATCATATCTTCTGATCTTACCAAAATCCCTAAAGCTATCAAGCTATCTAAGCACACAGTAACAACCATCAGGCAAAACTTATTCTGGGCATTTATTTATAATGTAATAGGAATCCCTATAGCGGCAGGTATTTTGTATCCTTTTATCGGTTTCTTATTGAACCCAATGATTGCCGGGGCCGCAATGGCTTTGAGCAGTGTAAGTGTAGTTGCTAACAGTTTGCGCTTGAAATGGCTCAAAATATAAATGCAATTAACTATAACACTTTCCTAAAATGGTGTAATAATTGGGCTTGTATATACACCAATTTTGCACCAGTATAAAACATCGAATATGAAAACAATTGAAGTAAAGACAAATATTATGTGTGGATCCTGTATAGCTAAAGTAACGCCCACATTAAACGAGGTAATTGGTGAAAACAAATGGAAAGTAGATACTGCCAATCCCAATAAAATATTAATAGTAACTAATGAAAACCTCACCGAACAGGAAGTCATCAACGCAGTGGAAAAAGCGGGTTATAAAGCGGAAAAAAATAATAAGTAATTTATGAAACAGGTATTGAGATTGTTATTGATCATTTTAGGGTTATTCTTTTTTAATGTAGCTACAGCACAGGAGAAAAAAGTGGTTTATACATGCGTCATGCATCCAAAGGTGCAAATGGATAAGCCAGGAAATTGCCCGGTTTGCGGAATGGAATTGGTGAAAAAAACCATTACGGTGAACAAATCAAAAGCCCCTGTACCTAAAAGGCCAGCTGCTTCATCAAAGACACATTCACATCAGGTAAATGATTCAACGGTTATAGTTCATGATGAGCAACACAACGAAGTGAAAGACAGTGTTCATTCCGGTCATATGAGCATGAAGAATGATACCATGCCAGGGCATCAACACCAGGTTGCAGATACTTCCTTGCCTCAGCACCAGCATCACATGGATAATGCCCACGATGACCCTATGGATCATAATGAACATACTAATATGAGCCATGCCTATTCGTTGAACCTTTCAATGAACCGTAATGGCTCCGGTACTGGATGGCTACCTGATGCTTCTCCCATGTATGGTTACATGTTTCATACACCAAAGTGGATGTATATGCTGCATGGTAATTTCTTTTTGAGATACAACAACCAGGATTTCAGCAATAAGGGCACGAGAGGTGATAGTAAGATCGATGCACCCGATTGGCTGATGTTTATGGGACAAAGGCTTGTTGGAAAGAATGGATTGTTGCATTTTAATGTAATGACGTCTTTCGATGCCCCCTTAGGAGGCAGCAACGGTTACCCATTGCTTTTCCAGAGTGGAGAAGCTTATAAGGGAAGTTCTATTGTCGACCGTCAACACCCTCACGACCTGTTTTCAGAATTGTCGGTAAGCTATTCACAGGCATTGTCAAAGAAATCAGATGTATTTCTTTACCTGGCGTACCCGGGTGAGCCAGCCCTGGGGCCTGTGGCTTTCATGCACAGGCCCTCGGCAATGGACAATCCGGATGCCCCTATTTCTCACCATTGGGTGGATGCCACACATGTAACCTTCGGGGTGGCAACTGTGGGAGTGCGTTATGGTCAGTTCAAATTAGAGGGTTCTTCTTTTACCGGCAGGGAACCCAATGAAAACAGGTATGATTTTGATAAGCCCCGCTTTGATAGCTGGAGCGGCCGGTTGTCCTACAGCCCTTCTGAAAATTGGGCCTTGCAGGCATCGCATGGTTATATCAAAAGTCCTGAATTGCTTCATCCTGGTGAAGATGTCAGGAGAACCACTGCATCTGCTATTTATAGTAAAGCACTTCCAAATGGGAGCAGTTTGAATGCTGCCGCAGTGTGGGGAATGAATAAAATAAAGGATCATAATGGTGAAAATGCTGTGTTAGTGGAAGGTGAATGGAGGTTTAATAAATTGTCCCTTCACAGCAGGTACGAGTGGGTGCAGAAGGGGATAGAAGAACTTTCCCTTGATGAAGATGTATTTGGTCACGATGCAGTTTTTCCTGTTAATGCGTTTACGGCAGGATTTAATTACGACCTGTTGAACTTAGGACAGACCAGGCTGGCAATAGGCAGCCAGGCCACATATTATAGTGCTGATAAAAGACTGGATCCATTGTATGGCAAACATCCAATGGCAGTGGAAGTATACCTGCGTATATATCCCGGTATGTTGGGGATGAAAATGAAAAACTAGCTTTGATGAGTAACTGCCTTTATCGTACTATTATGAACCAGCCACTTTACCAGTTTTTTACAAATGACCACAGAAGAATAGAAGATCTTCTTGAGAAAGCAACAGCATCTCCGGATACTATTCAAATGGACTACTATCACCAGTTTCGAATTGGCCTTTTGAAGCACATTAAAATGGAAGAAAAGATCCTGTTTGCGGCTGCTCAAAAAGCAAATGGTGGCAGCCCGTTGACTCTTGCCGCCAAACTCCGTCTTGATCATGGGGCTTTGACTTCTTTAATGGTAGTGCCGCCATCACAACAGGTGATCAAAGTACTGCGACACGTACTGGAAAAGCACGATATCCTGGAAGAAGAACCCGGAGGTATGTATGAGGTTTGTGAAAAATTAACTGAAAGTGAAACACAGGCATTGCTCGAACAATTGAGAAAGGTTACTGATGTTCCTGTGCAATTATACAATGAAGCAGATTATGCCTTAGGTGCTGCTAAAAGGGCTTTGCAAAGAGCAGGCTTTGATTTTGATGCACTGGCAAAATAGCTTCTACATTCCTTGCTTTCTAATTGCATTGGCATTTAAATACATTACTGCAGCACTTTTTTCAAAAAAGTGCTGCGATCAATTCCTCAATACCAATATTACGAAAGTGCTTTTTTATGGGTAACCCTGATAAGGCTTTTCTTATTTCCATTTCTTCATGTTGCGTTTGTAACAGGGCTTCTTCTACTTCTGAAATGCCTTTTTCAGAAAAGAAATCTCCGAAGATCTTTGCTTTTTCAATGATGCCATTTTTAACATCCAGGTTCATTTCCAACAAGCCACCCTGGGTGCGGATAGCTTTTTTATAATTATACTCAGGCGATTTGCCATAATTCCATTCGTGGGTAGCATACTTCTCGTCCCGCAACTGCTGAATCACCTTTTTATCTGCCTCGGAAAATTCATAAAGCCGGGCGCCGGGATAGGTAGCCAGTACGTGATCCATCAATTTTTTGGTAAACTGTTCCAGGCTTACCGGTTGTTTCAGGTGTTCAGAGATGTTGGTAACCCTTTTGGGTATTGACTTCACTGCTCTGTCAGTGTATTTGACAGGGTTAATACGCAGTGCCTCGCTTACATTCCGCATTTCGGAAGCAAATAACAAACAGCCATGGTGCAGGATCTTGTGTTTATGAATATGGGCGGCATTGCCGGCAATCTTTTTTCCGTCGATCATAAGGTCGTTCTTGCCTTCAAAGCGGGCATCTGCACCTAGTTCCCTGATTACCTCTACAATGGGTCGGGTAAATTTTTCAAAATCAGAAAGGTTGGAATCTTTCCCCTTTTGGGTAAAGGAAAAGTTGAGGTTTCCCAGGTCATGATATACAGCCCCGCCACCCGATAGCCGCCTCACCACAGCTATGTGATGTTCTTTCACATAATCGTAGTTGATCTCTGCCAGTGTGTTCTGGTATTGACCTACGATAATGGCGTTATCATTGCGCCATAGCATAAAGCAATCTTCTTCCAGGTATTTCAAGATGTATTCATCTGTAGCTACATTAAAATAAGGATCGGTGGACTCGTGGTAAATGCAAAGCATATGAATGGCCTATATTTTCAAATGCGAAAATAAACTATAGAACCAGTTCTTTATTGAATTCTAAAGAACTCCACCACTTTTATACATTATATAAATGTGCTTCAAGCATCAATAGCCAGAATTACTTTCTTCAACAGTTCATGTCAAGTTCTTATTTGCATAGAATGAACTATAATGATCTACAAAGCAGATTGCAACAAGGCTACAAACAAATTTGCAGATTAAAATACAGTCTTATTATACCTTTGTCCAATTGAAAAATCTCCTGGTAATCATATTGCTCATGGTAACTGCCGCCGGAACTTTCTTTCCCTGCTGTGTTTCTGATGCATGTTGTGCTGACCAGGTCACTAATTCTTCTCATTCTGGTAAAAAACAGCAGGAAGGTGCTTGCTCACCATTTTTTGCCTGTGCCACCTGCCCTGGCTTTACAGAAATATCAAAACCAATTTTGTTGGTCCTGCCTGTGTTTGAAACACAGGTGCATCATGAAATAAATATAGTTCCTGATCTGAGTGCCTATGCCTCAACATTTTGGCAACCCCCACGTTCCTGCTGATTCCTTTTAAAAGGTTTGTATCACAAACTTCGTCTTTCATTGATTCACTAAAAGAGATCAGGCATTACATTATGCGTTTATATATATTCATATTTATACTATTCGGTGCCACCATACATGTTACGGCACAACAGACAATCCACATCAAAATAGCGAGTGGGGAGGATCAAACTCCAGTACAGGCAAGTATATTAATTCATGGTACGTCAAAAGGCTATTTGGCAGATACTTCGGGACAGGTTATGATACCTTTTGCATCTAATGGCAGTTATACCTTAATGGTCACTGCCACCGGGTATGAAGCAAAAAAAATACATCTAACCATTCCAGCAATTCATGATACACTTGGTATTGAACTGGAAAACAGTGAGCATGAGATGGAACAGGTGATCATACAATCTACCCGGACAAGCAGGACCATTTCTAATGTGCCAACAAGGGTGGAAACTATTTCGGTGGAGGAGATCGATGAAAAGACCAATATGAGACCTTCCAATGTCGCTATGATCTTACATGAAAGTACAGGTATACAGGTGCAGCAAACGTCTGCCACTTCCGGAAATGCAAGCATCAGGATACAGGGCCTTGATGGCAGGTACACACAGTTGCTGAAAGACGGTTTTCCCAATTATGGCAACTTTGCCAGTGGCTTAAGCGTGCTGGAAATACCACCTTTAGATTTAAAACAGGTAGAGATCATCAAGGGGCCGGCTTCACCTCTATATGGGGGCGGTGCGATAGCGGGAGTCATCAATTTTATATCTAAAACCCCTGTAACCAAACCCGAATACAGTTTCATCCTCAACCAATCAAATATCGGTCAAAGCAATATCGGGGCTTTTGCTTCGGGCAGAAGTAAGAAATTGGGTTACACACTACTGGCACTTTACAATCATTCAAAAGCATATGATGTAGACAAAGATGAATTCACTGAAGTGCCCCGATCCAATGAAATAGTCATTAACCCGAGATTTTTTATCTATCCAAATGAAAACTCCACCATTGTTATCAGCAATAACACTACGGCAGGCACCAGAACGGGTGGAGATATGCAGGTGATCAAAGGAAATAGTGATGCATCACATCAATACTATGAGAAGAACCAAACATTCCGCAACAGCAGCAGTATTGAATGGGATAGAAATATAGGAGATAGGAACAAGCTGCTGGCCAGGCAAAGCTTCAGCTTTTTTGATAGGAATATCAATATACCCGGATATAAATTTGATGGTGTAAACTACAATGCCTATACAGATGTTTCTTACGTGAGCAATGGCAACAAACATGCTTTTGTAATGGGCGGTAATTTTATCTATGACCAGTTTGATGAAAAAAGCAAAAGCATCAGCAATAAAGATAATACATCCATTACAGGTGGCTTATATGGCCAGCATACCTGGGATGCCTCAGAAAAAGTAAAATTGGAGACTGGTCTTCGCGTTGATATTGCCAATTACAGGAACTCAGGTTATTCTAATACCGAAGCATTTTTATTACCAAGGATATCCTTACTGGTTACATTCAATCCTCAATGGTCTTCACGGATAGGTGCAGGTATGGGATATAAAACACCTAGTTTATTCACTGAAGAAACAGAAACCATGCAGTACCAGGGCCTGGCACCGTTAAAAGATGTAACATCAGAAAAAAGTTATGGAGGAACTGCAGATATCAACTTCAGAACCCATATTAGTGATGGGTTGGTATTTTCTTTTAATCACATGTTCTTTTATAGCTGGATCAGGCATCCACTTGTTTTGGAAAACTACCTTAGTAATCAATTCAGGTTCATCAATGCTTCTAAACCTGTTCAGAGTAAGGGCTTTGAGACCAATGCAAAGTTTGTATTCATGAATGATTTCAAGCTTTTCCTGGGATACACCTTCACATATGCCAAGGCAAAATATCTCACTGGAAATCAGGTTTTGCCTTTAGTGCCACGGGATAAATTAAATACCGCATTGATCTATGAGCGGGAAGGCGTGATCAAATTAGGACTGGAAGGTTATTTTACAGGAAAGCAATATTTGCATGATGGAACAAAAACTCCTTCATTTGCAGAGTATGGCTTTATGGCCGAAAAGATCTTTAACAAATTCTCATTATTCATTAACCTGGAGAATTTTACTGGCACCAGGCAAAGCAGGTATAAAAATGTAGTAAATGGTCCGCATCTTAACCCGGTCTTTGATGAGATTTGGACCCACACGGAAGGATTTGTTGTAAATGGTGGCATTAAGATAAAATTGTAAAAATGGAACATTCACACAGCCATGACCATGGCCATTCCCATGCGGTGCAGATCAATAAAAGCAATCAAAATGTCTTTATCATTGGCATCGCGTTGAACCTTGCATTCGTGTTGGCGGAATTTATTGCAGGCCTGGTTTACAATTCAATGGCATTACTCACGGATGCCGGTCACAATCTAAGCGATGTGGCCAGCCTGGTCATTTCACTCGTCGCTTTCTGGATGGCCAAAAAGAAATCTAATGCTATTTATACTTATGGCTATAAAAAAACCACCGTGCTGGCAGCCCTGGTGAATGCAGTAGTATTGTTGGTGGCTATTGGCTTCCTTGGTTATGAAGCAAGCACCCGCCTGGTACGTCCGGAACCGGTAAAGGGCAATGTGATCGCCTGGGTAGCCGGGCTGGGAATCATTGTGAACAGTGTTTCTGCTTTTTTGTTTTTCAGGCAAAAGCATGAATTGAATTCCAAAGCGGCCTACCTGCATTTACTGGCAGATGCCCTAGTATCACTGGGAGTGGTGATTGCAGGTCTTGTCATTTCACGTACCCATCTCTATTGGCTGGATCCTGCTATTGGCCTGGTTATTATGGTTGTGATATTAATTAGCACCTGGGGCTTATTAAGAGATAGTTTTAAAATGACTATTGATGCAGTGCCTATAGGTATTGAATTGGAAGCTATTAAAAAATTGATCAAAACTGTGCCCCATGTCAGGCATGTGCATCATGTACATGTATGGCCACTAAGTACCACCGAAAATGCTTTGACAGCCCATGTGGTCATTGATGAAGAATTACCTTTTGATCAAAAATTAGATGTCATTACGGAGATCAAACATAAACTGGAGCACAACAACATTCACCACAGTACAATTGAAATGGCCGGGCAATCTCATTGATAACTAGTCCGACATGGAAAGTTTATCAGCCACAAGAGGCTATAACTTGTTGGTGTATCCATCAGGAATAATTAAAGGAAAAAGCAGAACGGCAGCTTCGTAAAACCAGGATTTGCCATAAAAATAAAAAGTAATCCAGGCTTTTAAGGATAATAAAACATAAGGAATAATAGAAGGTTGTGACGGTAGATCTTCTTCACCTATATCAATGCCTTTCATTGATATATATCAAGACCATTTCTTATCCTAACGCAATGGTGGCCGAATGAGGCTATGGTAGCTTTGTGTAATCAATTTAAAGATTATGCAAACGAAACAAACCATAGCAATAATAGGAGCCACTGGCAACATGGGTTCCGCCATTGCAAAATCTATAGCTGGGGGGCCTTACAGGTTGCTTTTAAAAGGCAACAAGCAGGCAGAACTGGATTCATTGGTAAAAGATATTCAAAGCAAACATCCCAATGCAGAGGTCGAATCTGCAGTGTGTCCTACAGAAGCAAGTTGGGAAGCAGACATTATTATCATGGCTGTGCCATTTGAAGCTGAAAAGGAAATAGCCCCTATGATCAAAGAGGTTGCCAACCAAAAGATCGTGGTTTCCATTGCCAACCCTTTGAATGCTTCTTATAATGGATTGGTAACCCCACCGGATACAAGCGCCGCGGAAGAGCTGCAAAAATTGCTTCCTCATTCCAAAGTAGTGAAAGCATTTAATACCACGTTCGCAGCTGATTTTGCCACACCTGTCATTAACGGAATACAGGCTGATGCCTTTATTGCAGGTAATGATGAAGATGCTCTCCAAACCATTTCAGACCTGGTTTCTACAGCAGGCTTCCAGCCAATAGCTGCTGGTGATCTTTCTGTGAGCCGCACGCTGGAAAATATGCAGCTTTTACTCATTCAGCTGGTTATGAAAAACAATTACAACTGGTTGGCCGGTTGGAAAATATTACACAATTAAATCTTTTGACAATAAAATAAAAATAAGAAACATGAAAAAAATCGCCTTGATTCTCGCAGCAGTTGTTACGTTGACCGCATTTACCACTGTTTTACCAACATGGCAGAATGATGATCCGCATTCGCAATTAGGTTTTACTGTATCTCACCTGGGTATTAATGATGTGTCCGGGACTTTCAATGATTTTGATGTGACTGTACAATCCGCAAAACCCGACTTTAGTGATGCAGTCATTGAACTGAGCGCTAAAACCGCCTCTATTGACACAAGGGTAGAAGCCAGGAACAACCACCTGAAAAGTGCTGACTTCTTTGATGTGGAAACTTATCCCACATTGAATTTTAAAAGCACCTCTGTAAAACCAGCAGGTAAAAACAAATACAAGCTTACTGGTAATCTTACACTCCATGGTGTTACCAAACCTGTAACTATGGATCTTTTGTACAAAGGAACTGTTGAAAATCCTATGAGCAAGAAACAAACAGCAGGCTTCCAGGTTACTGGTACTATCAAGCGTTCAGATTTTAATGTAGGACCAAAATTCCCTGCACCTATGATTAGCAATGAAGTCAGGATCAAAGCAGATGGTGAGTTTACTCAAAACGAAAACAAGTAAAATAAACAAAAATGAAAAAGATATTAAATGTAAATAAAGCTGCCGGGGCCACTGACATAGCATTGTTGGTGGCCAGGGTAGGAATAGCAGCCCTGATGTTAACCCATGGTATTCCTAAACTGTTCATGCTTTTATCAGGCGGACCAGTACAATTTCCTCCTGTGATGGGAATGAGCGCTGAACTTTCTTTGGGACTTACGGTCTTTGCAGAAGTATTTTGTTCTGTTTTCCTTCTGGCAGGATTTGCTACAAGGCTGGCTGTAATTCCACTGATTATAACCATGGCTGTAGCATTGATATTTATCCATGCTGCCGATCCTATTGCCAAACAAGAGCCTGCGCTTCAGTATTTGCTGGTGTACCTGGTATTATTGTTTGCCGGCAGTGGCAGGTTTTCTATTGATTACCTGTTGCAGGGAAAAAAGGTAACAGCCAGCTACAGCAGGAATAGAACACAAGACCCTACTCTGGCTATTTATCAATAATAATTTCAATCGTTTAAAATGAAAGTAGCACTAATAGGAGCATCCGGATTTGTAGGAACTGCGATCTTAAAAGAATTGTTACATAGAGGCCACCTGGTTACTGCTATTGTTCGCAACCCGGCAAAGGTTTCATCCTCATCAAATGTAACAGTGGTATCGGCAAATGTGCTGGATGAAGCACAAGTCAAAAATGCAGTAGGGGGAAATGATGCAGTGATCAGTGCTTACAATGCAGGATGGACAAACCCTGACCTGTACAATGAATTCTTGAAAGGCTCACAAACCATACAGGAAGGAGTGAAGCAGTCAGGGATAAAACGATATATCGTTGTAGGGGGCGCTGGTAGTTTATTCACTTCACCTGGGCAGCAGTTAGTGGATACTGAAGTATTTCCCAAAGAATGGAAGGCGGGAGCATTATCCGCCAGGGATTACCTCAATATTCTAAAAAAGGAAAAGGAATTGGAATGGACTTTTTTAAGTCCTGCAGTGGAAATGCACCACGGCACATCAGGAGAAAGAAAAGGAACCTATAGATCAGGCCTTGAAAGCCCTGTAGTTGATGACAATGGCAGAAGCATTATTTCTGTAGAAGATACGGCAATGGCCATTGTGGATGAATTGGAAAACCCCAAACATATACGTCAACGATTTACTGTAGCTTATTGACCTTGCCTCTCCGGATGTAAATAATTTGTGATGTCCATGGTAGCGTTACCCTTTTAGTAATTACCCCTGGAACATGGGTGCAGCCACGTTGAGATAGGAAGCTTCATTCCCCTGATATAGTGTAGCAAGGCAGGCTTTTGATCTATCATCATGATGAACGCTGCACTCAGTACCATGAAGCATGCGGCTAATAAACAATCCGCAACTAAAGCATGAGAAGAAAACATTTTATTAAAACAATCTTGAAAGGAGCAATAGCTATGACAACATTATCAGCATTCAGATCTTTTACTAACAACCTGGACGAACAGGAACAAATTATGCCCGTTTTGTTTATTGGTCATGGTTCGCCTATGAATGGAATTGAGGATACTGAATTCAGTCGCAGGTGGTCACAGATGGCCAAAGAGATTCCAACACCTAAGGCAGTTCTGGTAGTATCAGCACACTGGTTTACCAAAGGCACACAGATAACAGCTATGGACTTCCCTAAAACCATTCATGATTTTGGTGGATTTCCACAGGAGCTTTTTGATGTACAATACAATGCCCCCGGTAATCCGGTGCTGGCGAAGGAAACTGCCAGTTTATTGCATTCGGCACATGTGGAGCTGGACCATGACTGGGGCCTGGACCATGGTACCTGGACTGTGGTAAGACATATGTATCCTGAAGCCAACATTCCTGTGTTGCAATTAAGTATTGACTATACCAGGGGGCCACAATATCATTATGACCTGGCTAAAGAATTACAGGCACTCAGAAAAAAAGGAGTGCTGATCATTGGCAGCGGCAACATGGTGCATAACCTGCGTATGGTAGCCTGGGACAGGTTGAACGATCCCGAATATGCTTATGATTGGGCAGTAAAGATGAATGATAAGTTCAAAGAGTTGATCCTCACTGGCGACCACAAACCCTTGATTAATTATTCAAGCATGGGCAGGGAAGCCATGCTGGCCATTCCTACTCCTGAACACTATCTTCCATTGATGTACACCCTGGGTGTAAAGAACAATAAAGACGGGATATCATTTTTTAATGATAAAGCGGTGGGTGGCTCACTTACCATGACTTCTGTGAAAATCGGTTGATATAGATTAGATGCAGGTTCGTGGTGCCTTAACCGGCTTTTGAATAATAAAGGAGATACAAATGACACAATCAATAATAAATGAAAGTACAGAAGCCTTGCAGGCTGACCTGGCTTTAGCTTATTTAATTAAAAAGCCTGAACAGGTTTCAAATAATGTAAAAGCTATTATGCTTTTGCACGGGGTAGGCAGTAATGAGCAGGACCTTTTTGCATTAGCCAGTCAATTACCGAAAGATGTATTCGTGATAGCTCCGAGAGGCCCTTTCACTGTAGGTGTAAACAGGTATGCCTGGTATAATGTAGATTTTTCTTCCGGCCGCCCTGACATTAATGCTGAGCAGGAGACTGCCAGCAGGCAACTGATCAGGAAATTTATACAGGAGGTCAAGGAAAAATATTCAATTGATGAATTGTACCTGGGTGGGTTTAGCCAGGGTGCCATTATGAGTCAAAGCATTGGACTGATTCACCCGGATGAAGTGCAAGGCATCATCTCTTTAAGTGGAAGGGTTTTGCAGGAGATACGTCCTCTTGTTCAACATGATAAATACCTTCACCAACTAAAAGTTTTCCTGGCTCATGGGGTGCAGGATCAAACACTTCCCATTCATTTTGCCAGGGAAGCAAAAGAATATCTTGAATCCTTAGGCGTACAATTGACTTACCATGAGTATCCTATAGGACACCAGGTTAGTAGCGAAGTGCTGAAAGATCTCAATGCCTGGATGAAATAAGGATCCGTTCCCTATTTAATTCCTTAACCATAAAATGAAATCAATATGAAAAGTTTAGAAAATAAAGTTGTTATTATAACGGGGGCCGCAATGGGTCTTGGTTTAGCAGCAGCGAAAGAACTGGCCTCACAGGGTGCTCTACTTGCCCTGGTGGATTACAATGAAAAAAGCTTGCTGCAGGCAAAGGATGAAATCAGTAAGCAGTTTCCCGGCATTAAGATTGTTACGGTAATTGCAGATGTTTCAAAAGAAAATGAAGTAAAGAACTACGTGGAAGAAACATTGAAGGCTTTTGGCCGCATCGATGGATTGTACAACAATGCCGGTATTGAGGGCAGGCAAGCAGGTATGACTGAATATGATATCAATGTGTTCAAAAAAGTGATCGATATTAACCTGATGGGTGTTTATTATGCTATGCGCTATGTAATACCCGTGATGCAAAAACAGCGCTATGGCCGCATTGTCAATGTGGCTTCAGTAGGTGGCATTCGTGGTGTATTGAACCAGGTGCCTTATGTGGCATCTAAACATGCCGTATCTGGTATGACCAAGAATGCAGCACTTGAATATGCCAGGGATGGTATTAACACTAATGCCATTGCACCCGGAGCTATCCTGACACCAATGGTGGCTGAAGCATTCAAACAGGTGAACCCTGCCGACCCAAAGGCGGCAGAAACAGAATATGCCAAAGCCAATCCAGCAAAGCGCCTGGGACTGCCAGAAGAAGTAGCTAAAGTAGTAACCTTTCTTTTGAGTGAAGATGCTTCCTATGTCAATGGTCAAACCATTGCTATTGACGGTGGCCAGTCTAACAGCTATGGCAACGTGTAAATAAAGCTAGATCTAACAAATTATATATAAAATCCGTAAACTGGTTCATTCAGGTAACTTATGAACCAGTTTTTTATTGCAGGACTATCACCAATACTTTACAGGATAAATACTACACATTGCGACGGGTATCAGCCAGCAACAAGGTAGTAAGCCCTTTTCACAAAAGAATCTTTCGTAGAACCCAGCCAAACCAATAGGTACAGCCCTTCCTCCGGGTTTCACAAGCACGTCAAAGTATCTACAGTTTTTGCAGCTTTCTTATTATATCCAAATGACTCCAGGTTTTAATAGCTGCAAGGTTGCTCTATCTATTCATTCAGCCAAACACCATGGCCGTTTATGGCCGATTTGGCCGGAAATGACCGGTTTTGGCCGCTTTATGAGTTGATAAGTTGACAAGTTAACAAGTTGACAGGGAGTATCCCATCTCCTCAATAATCCTATTGAATCTAATATATTTTAGTTCTCCTCCTTCGAGATTCGATATTCCTTGTTCGAAATTCTGCGGTTCCTACCAATTTCCTCCCTACTAACATCCTATCATCCCTCTATCTACGGTATAGATAGTGCGTGATGATCACGCAGTATCTATACCGTAAATATAGCGTAAGTAGGGCTTTGATAGGAAGGAGATAGGCAGCAATATTATACCAGGGATGTAGAATGTATTTGGCAACCATCTGGTAATAATAAGTGTACATATAGATAGTATCCAATATTTATCTTAATAAGGGATCACTGTGCCAGGTATCCGCCATCAATAGGATAGTAGGCACCTGTCACAAAGGAAGCTTTGGATGATGCCAGCCATAATAACAATTCTGCGATCTCCTCTGATTCGCCCAGGCGCCCGATAGGATGAAGACTTACCAGGGCATCCAGTGCAGATTGGTCAAGTGAGTTCATGACCAATGGTGTTTTGATATATCCTGGCCCGATGGCATTGATGCGGATCTTTTTATCGGCATACTCCAGGGCGGCGGCCTTTGTCAATCCTATCACTCCATGCTTGGCGGCCACATAGGCTGGCGAGAATTTAGTGCCGGCCTGGCCTAATATGGAGGCTACATTAATAATGCTTCCACCGTTTTGCAACATGGCAGGCAGTTGATAGCGCAAACCATAGAACACACCCGATAAATTGATGTCAATGACTTTCTTCCATCCATCTAATGGATACTCACCTGTAACGCCAAGTGGGCCACCGATGCCGGCATTGTTTACCGCAATATCCAATGAGCCATACTTGTCCAGTGTTTGCTTTACCAGGGCTTCATTATCTTCCGGCTTTGAAGAATCAGCTTTCACAAAAAATGCAGCACTGCCATTCTTTGTGATCTCATCTACCACACTATTGCCATGTGCTTCATTCACATCAGATATTACCACTTTTGCTCCCTCCCTGGCAAAGAGTGTCGCGGCTGCCTTTCCTATTCCTGACCCCGATCCTGTAATAATAGCTACTTTGTTTTCTAACAGTTTCATATTGTTATATTTTAAAGTTGAGCAATCAAAAGATCTGGCAATGGATACTATTTACCTTTCACCTGGGATACATGCTAGGTTTGATAGAGGAAGGACTAGGCATTGCAAAGCTAGTAGCCTTAAGAATAAGAAAGATTTACTAAAGAAGAATTGCCGGTAGTTTCATTGCGGTTGTCATATTTTTTAACTGAAACTAAAGTGCATCAAACACAAACACCTCAACAATAAATCTTTAAAGGTCTAAAAGGAACTTGTTTTAAATTTACTAAGCTTATCGAACCTCTCCCCACCTAAGCTTGTGACGCAATGAATGTTCTCTCTTTTGATTAACATGATGTTGATCAAATGGGTTGTTGGATTAATTATCCCAGGCTGGCATTAATAAAACTTACCAATATGACTACTGAACAAATTAAGGCATTCACTGAAAAGCTAAACAGTGCGCTTGATGCCATGCTCCCCGAAATGGAAACCGTTTATAAAGACATTCACAACCATCCGGAACTTTCCATGCAGGAAAAGCGTACGGCACAAATCGCTGCCGATTACCTTGAAAAATATGGATGGGAAGTAACGACAGGCATAGGCGGCACCGGCGTTGTTGGCGTTTTAAAAAACGGTGAAGGTGCTACTGTGATGTTAAGGGCTGATATGGATGGATTGCCTATTACGGAGGACACCGGACTACCTTATGCCAGTACGGTTAAAGCAAAAGACGAAGAAGGAAGAGAAGTGGGGGTTTCACATACCTGTGGTCATGATTTTCATGTAACCTGGTTAATGGGTGCCGCAAGATTATTGGCAGAAAACACAGATGGTTGGAAGGGAACGGTTTTGGCTGTTTTTCAGCCGGGTGAAGAAGTAGGTCGTGGTGCTAAAGCCATGATGGATGATGGCATGATGCAGCGTTTTCCCAAACCAGACATCATTTTAGGGCAACATGTAATGGTAGGCATTGCAGGGCATGTAGGGCATAAAACTGGTGCCATACTTTCCGGTGGCGATAGCCTGCAGATAAAGCTATTTGGCCGTGGCTCCCATGGTTCGCAGCCTCAAAACTCCATTGACCCGGTGATCATGGCGGCAGCAACTACCTTGCGTTTGCAGACCATAGTATCAAGGGAAATTGATCCCGATAAAAGTGCTGTGGTCACGGTGGGTTCCTTGCAAGCGGGAACAAAGGAAAATGTCATTCCGGATGATGCTTTGCTCAAGATCAATATCAGGACCTTTGACGAAGATGTAAGGGAGCAGGTGCTTTCTTCAGTAAAACGTATTTGCTGTGCCGAATGCCAGGCATCCAATGCGCCAAAGGAACCGGAGTTTTCTACTATCAACTATTATCCATTAACACAAAACGATTCAGAAGCCACAGCAAAAGTGGCAGCTGCCTTTGAGGCTGTGTTTGGTGAACGTTCTTTTGAAACACCTCGCCGTTCAGCCAGTGAAGATTTTAGTGTCTTTGGCCGTGAATGGAAAGTGCCCTATGTATTTTGGTTTGTAGGTGGCACAGATGAAAAGATCTTTTTGGAAGCGAAAAAGAACAAGAGCATTAATAAAATACCCAGCAATCATTCGCCAAAGTTTGCGCCGGTACTTCACCCTACTTTAAAAACAGGATTTGTAACCATGCTGACAGCTGCTGCTGTTTGGCTTAATGCATGATCAATGAAATCAGCAGATCACTACCTACCTGTTTTAAATTTTTGGAAAACCTTTCTTTTGCCTCCTTTATATAAAGCATCAGGTAAAAAGACAAACAACTATTTGTCTTCATGCGATAATAAGCAACTTTATGGATACCACATCATACAAGGGAAATGACAAATTGCTGTTTGGGATCATTCTCGGGGTTTTGGCTTTTTGGTTATTTGCACAAACCACATTGAACATTAATGTGGTGATGGCGAAAGACCTTGAAATGGATACCGCCATGATGAACATAGCTGTATCCATTACTTCTTTATTTTCCGGAATTTTCATTGTGGTTGCTGGCTGCCTCGCGGACCGCCTTGGTAGATTAAAGATCATCCGCCTTGGATTTGTTTTTAGCATTATCGGTTCCCTGCTCGTAGGGCTTACCCCTGCAGGGAAAATGGCATCGCTGGTGCTTATTGCCGGTCGTATTTTTCAAGGACTGTCCGGGGCCTGTATTATGCCAGCAAGCCTGGCTCTGTTAAAAGCCTATTGGGAAGGTGCAGGCCGCCAACGGGCCATCAGCCTATGGTCGATAGGTTCATGGGGTGGCTCTGGATTTTGTGCACTTTTCGGCGGACTAATGGCACAGAATGTTGGATGGCGGTATATTTTTTATGCGTCTGCGCTGATCTCTATGATTGGAATGTGGATGATCAAAGACACACCAGAAAGTAAGGCTGCGCAGACAGGAAAAAAAAGAGGATTGGATGTAGCCGGTATTATTAGTTTCATGATTGTAATGATTGCACTGCAGGTATTGGTGAGCCAGGGAAGCCAGTTGGGCTGGACAAGCAGTGTTTCCATAATTTTGACTGTTTCGATCATCGTTTTTGGAATTGCTTTTTTCCGTATTGAGAAAAGAAAGGAAGCTCCTCTTATTGATTTCAATCTTTTTAAAAATTCCACCTATAGTGGCGCTACCATTTCCAACTTTTTACTGAATGGTGTGGTAGGTATGCTCATTGTATCGCTCATTCTATTGCAACTGGGCGCAGGTCTTTCGGCGCAATCAGCAGGGCTGCTTACATTAGGATATGCTATTGCCATTGTTGCATTTATCCGGGTGGGTGAAAAACTGCTGCGACGTTTTGGTCCCCGCAAACCAATGATCTGGGGCTGTCATATTGTAGGTCTTTCTATTGTGCTTTTATTACCGGCCAACCTGATGACCGGCACCTATAAAATACTGGCAATTATTTCTTATACACTTTTTGGAATAGGTCTTGCCTTCTATGCCACGCCTTCTACCGATGCGGCTCTTTCTAATTTGCCAGAGGAACAGGCAGGTGCAGGCTCAGGAATTTATAAGATGGCTTCTTCGCTTGGAGCTGCTTTGGGAGTAGCTATTTCCACCGGCATTTTTGTGGGGCTAAGTGCTGTGGATACCCCGGTAAGCATACTGGATAATGTCATTAAGTTTGAGGGCAGGCAGGACAATATTGCCCTTCGCCAGGGAGCGATGATAGCCCTGTTTTTTAACCTGGTAATGGTGATAATAGCCATTATTGCAATTATGAAAACAATACCAAAAGGGAAGAATAAGACTATATGATTTTGAAGAATCCAATAAAACTCATCAATGGATGTTCTTTTATTATTTGATGAATAACCTGTGAGGCCAGGAGACGCTAAAAAAAGAATCCTGATTTACGTACTATTATTGCTTACTAGTGGAAGAATTAACAAGTTTTCAAAAATGGCATACAAGTCATCTTAAATGATTGTATGCACAATAAGCGTATAAAATATTAGAAAGGAAAACATGAAGAAAATAGGTTTTTTATCTTTTGGGCATTGGGCTCAGCATCCTTCGTACAAAGTACGGTCGGCAAGTGATACCCTGCTTCAATCCATTGACCTGGCTGTTGCGGCAGAAAATATTGGTATAGATGGAGCTTATTTCAGGGTGCACCATTTTGCAGCTCAATTGGCATCGCCTTTCCCCTTGCTTTCGGCTATTGGTGCTAAAACAAGTAAAATTGAAATTGGGACAGGGGTTATAGATATGCGTTACGAAAATCCCTTGTATATGGTAGAAGATGCAGGCGCTGCTGATATAATCTCAGGAGGACGATTGCAATTAGGTATCAGTAGAGGATCGCCTGAGCAGGTTATTGATGGTTGGCGCTATTTCGGTTATGAACCTAACGATGGCGAAGACGATGCAGCAATGGGAAGGCGTAAAGCATTGATATTCCTGGACAAATTAAAAGGTATTGGCTTTGCCCAGCCTAATCCTAATCCCATGTTTCCAAATCCACCAGGTTTATTGCGCCTGGAACCTTATTCTGAGGGATTGCGCGAACGTATCTGGTGGGGATCCAGTTCTAATGCCACAGCTACCTGGGCTGCGGAAAATGGAATGTATCTTCAAAGTTCCACATTAAAAGAAGACGAAACCGGGAAGCCCTTTCATGTGCAACAGGCAGAGCAAATAAGAATATACAAAGAAGCCTGGAAAAAGGCAGGTCACCAACGCGAGCCAAGAGTATCTGTGAGCCGTTCTATTTTTGCTTTGGTAAACGATATGGACCGATACTATTTTGGACATGAAGCTGACCGAAGAGATCAAATAGGCTTTATAGAAAAGAATAAACGCGCCATTTTTGGAAGAAGTTACGCTGCAGAACCCATTGAGCTTATTAAAGAACTTTCAAAAGATGAGGCTATCCAGGAAGCAGACACGCTTCTATTAACAATACCTAATACGTTAGGTGTCGATTATAATGTACATGTGCTGTCATCAATTCTGGAGTTTGTGGCACCTGAGCTGGGGTGGCGCTGAGAAAACATAATATAATTTTCAAAGGAAAGAGAAGATCCAATTCCTTGCGGGGTAAACAGGATTTATAACAAGGGTGCTACCAACCGGCATATGGAATCAAGCCCACGTTGTATAGCCGGCCGGTTTTCCCATTGCTTTAGTGTTACAAGGTGGCTATCATTCCTGTCTTCTGCAAACATATTTTCAAGTGCATGGCATAATCCTGTTTCGTATATAAGGGATGTGATCTCAAAATTGAGGAAGAAGCTCCGGGTGTCCATATTGACTGTGCCAATAAAGGCGAGAGAATGATCAATAGAAATGGTCTTGGCATGTATGAATCCCTTTTTATACAAGAACACTTTTACTCCACGCTGCAGTAAAGGTTTTATGAAGGAAAAAGAAGCATGCTGTACGATGAAGGAATCAGATCTTGAAGGTAAAATCAATTCCACATCAATGCCGTTAGAAGCTGCAATGACTAGTGCAGAAGTTAATTGTTCATTGGGAATAAAATAAGGTGTACATATATGTATGCTTTTTTTTGCCTGGCTGATAGCCAGGAGGATGGTTTCCATAATGTATAGGATAGATGAACCGGGGCCGCTTGCTGCAATGGCAATAATGGCATTCCCTATGTTTTCAGTGTTCCTGTTAAAATAGTGATCATCTCCACTAAAATCATCTCTTCCACCTGCAAAGAACCAGCTTAAAAAGAATTGAACCTGGAGAAGGTTTACTGCCGGTCCTTCAATTCGTACTGCTGTATCCCGCCAATACAATTTGTGCTTTTTATTGTTCCAATATCGTTCATCAAGGTTGATGCCTCCAATAAATGCTATTGTACTGTCAATAATGGCTATTTTTCTGTGATTGCGGTAATTGCTGTTGGCAAGGGATGAAAAGGCGACAGGCATGGTTTTTAATAGAGTAATGCCTGCTTCTTTGAACCGTTTGGGCAGGTCTTTAATATGATTTGACCCCACATCATCCACAATCACGCGGATCTCAATTCCTTCTTTTTGTTTTTGGATCAGGATATCAGCTATGCGGTTGCCCACATCATCAGCTGTTAAAATATAGTACTCGAGGTGAATATGAGATTTGGCATTTTCAAGAGCTTCGAAAAGAGCTGGGAATTTTTCTTCTCGATTGCGTAATAAGATGGCTGCATTACCTGTGCTTATAAGGGATTGCTCCTGGTAATAGAGGTACCGGAAGGGTAGAGCCATGTCGGAAATGTTTTGTTCCAGCATTTGCAGGCGTTCTTCCATCTGGGGGGCTAACTGTTTGTAAAAATGATGCATTTTTTGCTGATCTATTATCCGCTTTTTCTTAAAGACCAGCTTTTTAAACACCGGTTTGCGGCCAACAAAATAGTAAACCAATAAACCAATAAATGGTAAAAAGATAAGTACCAGTATATATGCCAGTGATTTACTTGGGTTACGATTCTCGCTAAGAATGGTAATAATGATAAAGGCATACACCAATATCATGGGAATCCAATACCATTCTTTTATGAAACCCCAGATGATTTGCCAGGTGGTCAAAGTATATAAAGTATAAGGATAAAGTTATGATCGAAATCCAGTGGTTCAAAGCATCAAAATCAACTTCATTATTACATGACTCAAACTATGGTCAACTATTTATTTTTTGGGACAAATTATTTGGCACTTTTAAAATATGGCAGTAAGAGATATACTTTATAGGCCCCAGCAATTTGTTAAACCACAAAAACCATTATAGTTCTTGCTTTTAAGCCAGTTAAGATATTTAAAAAAATAGCTGTCTGCTACATTTGATTATGCAATAAGCTGCTTGAATAAATACAAAGAGCATTCGCATCACTTAAAATTAATTCTCTACATTGTACTATGTTAAAATCTGCACTATTGACATTACTGCTTGTAACATCTTTGATTTCAATTGGACAAACAAACAATGAGGCAGATAAGATCAGAACTGTGGCACAAGCTGAAAAGTTTATTAAAAAACATCCGAATGCCGGCATTGAACTTCTAACCATAAACTCAGGAATCGATACTTCGGATATTATTTTGCCCTTATATAATAAGACCACTGGTTTTACATTTCATATTGATAATGACAGCTATAAAATTTTAAAAATTGACTCCATATTGTCCTGGAGGGTAAGCTATATTTTTTTTGATGGAAACCAGCTTTCAGCGAAACAGGTAGATAGTTTACGCAAGGAAGTTATTTTACAGTACAAAGCAGGAGCCAGCTTTTTTGATCTGGTGCAACAATTTAATATGGATGCGAATATATCTGGTGATACCAAATGGTTTGCTGAAGGAGTGATGGTAAAAGAATTTGAAGATGCTGTGAAAAGACATAAAAAGGGCGATATTTTTACTGTCGATATTCCGGATAACAATTGGTATCATGTTGTACTCAAAACATTTGATGAAACCTATATTAAGAATGCCACAATTTTGAAAATGAAGAGTGGCAAACTGTAGGATAATATTAATGTATCTTTTAGGAATGACATAATAGGAAGGAAATTGAGGAAACTGGCCTGGCAGAAGGTTTAATCAACAAGTGCCCTTGAAAAAGTTTCAACTGAGCTTGTAATAAAAAGATGCCCCTGTTTAAAGGGGCATTATTATGTTCAGAGAAAATTGGCAATTTCCTATGGTTAAGGATTATTGGATGCCATTGGTTTTCGATAGGATTGGACTAATGAATATTATTGGTTTCAAAGGATATAAAAAAGAAGTTGACTGATATTGGATTTTGGTTTTCCTGTTGGATAGTTTGGATTGTTGGTTTTTCTTCAGGATTTGGATACGATTGATAATACTGAACTATCAATCAACTTCTGAAGCAAAACTAAGCCAGCAACAGTTGCTACGCCAGAGGTAAACCACCTGATTTTTATGAATGATTACCTGTTGCGAACGCGTATTTATACTTTTTCAGCCTGGGTTCTAAAGTGGAATTAGCTGTTATTCATACACCATCCTATTCTTGAATGCAAAATGGAGTTATTGTATTTTGCAGTTTCAACAATTATTCCATGTCTGCCAGGAAACTAATTACCAGTATCTTTTTTATTCTCTTATTATTCATTTTGATTGGAGGATTGATTTACGCCTGGCAGGCTTTTCCTATTATAAGCGGATATGGTGCTAAGAATATGGCATCTGCCGTTTTTGTGCAACACCGTGACCCAACTACTATTTTAAGAGAGGACCTGGGCGAATTTCCATTTACACTTGGTAATTATGTAGTGAACAGGAAAGATTCCTCGGTAACTGGTTCAGTATGGGGACTGGCCAAACAAAAAGCCATTTACCGGCCAGGTTTGGGCTGCACCCTGATCAATGATATTCCGGAAGAAGAATTGAGAAAGCAAGTATATCAATTTTCTACTACCCCAAAGGCGCCGATGGACAGCCTGCCATGGCCGTATGGGGACCGGATTGATTCCATCACTTTTGCGATCAACAAACCTTTATTGGAAAAGGTCATGGACAAAGCCATAAAAGAGAAAAAGAACGGGAAACCTTGCCATACACGCGCATTACTGGTGGTTTATGACGGCAAGTTGGTCGGGGAGAAGTATGCTGATGGATTTGACAGGAATACGGTGATGCTGGGATGGTCAATATCTAAAAGCCTTACTGCAGCCCTTACGGGCGTGTTGGTGCAACAGGGTAAACTGGATGTCAATGCCTTAGCACCGGTACCTGAATGGCAACATACGGCAAAGGAAAAGATTAGGTTAATAGACCTGCTGCAGCAAACCAGTGGCCTGGATTTCGAGGAGAATTACACTAAGCCTTCCGAAGTTACAAATATGTTATTCAAACGGGGGGATATGGCCATGTTTACAGCCCTGTTGCCATTAAAGCATACACCAGGTACCGTTTTTAATTATTCAAGTGGCAACAGTAATATCCTCAGCCGAATCATCAGGCAAACAGTGGGAGAAAAGGATTATTGGTCTTTTCCTTATACTCAGTTGTTTCATAAGCTGCACATGTACTCCATGGTACTTGAGCCTGATGCATCCGGAACTTTTATTGGTTCTTCATATAGTTATGCAACAGCCAGGGATTTTGCAAGATTTGGCCTTCTGTATTACAATAAGGGTTTATGGAATGGAGAGCAGATACTACCTGGGAACTGGGTTCAGCAAAGTGTGCAGCCATCGCCTGCAGATAAGCTTCACCATTATGGATTCCAATTTTGGTTGAACGGTTTGGATAAAAAAGATCCTTCCAAAAGAATGTATCCTGACGTGCCCAAAGATATGTTCTTTGCAGATGGTTATGGGGGACAGGACATTTATATTATTCCTTCTGAAAAACTGGTTATCGTTAGGTTAGGATTGCATACAATAGATGAAAACATGTTGCTAAAAAATATTATCCAGGCTGTTCACTTCTGAAAAATATAGAGACCCAGGATAAATCTCCGCCAAAAATCCTTAACTTATAGCTGCCAATAACTGCTTCTGATGAAAGTGCATACACTTTTATTTTTTTCCATTATCACCCTGGCACCTACCTTATTTATTTATGCGCAATCTAAAAGAATTTATTCCGCCAATGAGCTTGGGTTTCAATATGGATTTTCATTAAAGGGTATTGTAGAATTCCCACTTTCAAAAGGTGAGCCACCATTTTTTCGTTTGTGCTCTGACCTTGGCCTGGGATCTAACGTGTTGGCAAGAGGACTTTATTTTTCCATCAATACCGAACTACAACTGTATAATGGAGGCCTGGGTAATAATGCACGCAAGGGCCACCGGGATCCGAAATATACATTTGATATCATCAGCGCCTTTTCACTGACCACGGGATTCAATAATTATTTGAATAAAGACAGCCTGCCTGCTATAAATAGCAGGAATATTCCTTTATACTATTTTTCCAATTTTACTTATCCTGCCTTGCAAAACCCATATAATTATTCCCTTACGGCTGGCACAAATTTCATTTTTACACTCGATAAACATAAAGCCCCGCAAAGAGTGGGGTTCCTGAATATTCATGTAAACCGGTTGCAGCTATCTTATTACAATGACGGTGGTGCACCTTTTGACAGGACTTACCTCGGAGATGGTAAAGACAGGTTCTATAGCGGGGGTGCATTGTTAAGCTTTCATGGAAAGAACAGCGGCTTTCTGAACCTGGTAGAACTGAGCTTTAGCAAGTTTACCGGTTATACCAAGGATGCATTTGAGGTTTCCAATAAATTAGACCTTGCCTTTGTAAATTATAATAATAGGGAACAGAATTATTATAACAAAAGCCTTTGGTCACTGAATGTCTCTAATCCTGAAAGAGGATTTGGAATTTATTTTAATCGTTATAACTATACACCATGGGACATGCAGCATTTAATTCATTTTTCTATTTATAATTCCTATCACCTGGTTCCTTATAAAGACTATTTTTCAGTTGGTGGTTCCTACCTGCATAACTATAATAATATTGGACTGAGATGAAAAAGATAGTGATGATTCTATTGGCTTCATTGGTGGGCGCCTGTAACCGTGGTGAATATTTTATATCTACAAGCTTCCGGGATGGGCACCTGACCGGCATAAAAAAAGTAGTGCTGGACTCGAGCTTTGTTTTATACCTGAGGCAGGTAAACAGTGCTGAAGAACCTGAATCAAGCATGAAGCAAATGGGTGAGCCTACAGCCGATCATTTGGCTTGTATGAAAAGAGTGGAGGTAGAGTACCTGTTGTTGTCATTGCCTCGAAAAATAGCCTTGTACATATCCACCATTCCGGATAAGTACCAGCAGTATTATTCCCGGTACCGGTTTGCAGATACAGTTATCAATGCTTATGACCTGAGTACATTTTATTTTGGCACCGTGGACGAAAATGGTGAAAGTATTTCTTTTGAAACTATGGATACTAAAAAGATCATGACCTGGGATCTGCGACCATTTATGAACGGTCAATATCCTTCAAAGATCTTTATCAGGGAAATAGCTGTGCAACGCAACCATGAAATGGAAGATATTATATTGGTAAATAAAGCCCTGGGAGAACCGGTGTATTTTGAAAAGCAAACCGGTTTTCATTTCATCTTTTACAGACCGGGCGTAACCAACAACCAGCGTTCCGGATTTACGCAGGGTGAGAGGAATTTATATTACCGGAGACATGACCATGGATATACGATTTACTTCAGGTTTGATAAACCCATTGGAAGTTCCAGGGACTCTACAATAGGATTTGATTACAGGCGCACCAGGTATTCAAAGGCCTTGTCAGAACTGAACTGAAGGCAAAACATGATGGTATGAATCATTCATTCGCATTGTCAGCTTACACAGTGAGATAAACCAGGAGTATGTTATAATTGATCAACCCTTATCCAATCCATGCCGGCACTGATAGCAGCCTGCACGCCAGGATCTCCGTCTTCAAACACGATGCAGTCTTTTGGATCCACCCCTAATTGACGGGCAGCCAATAAAAATGGATCGGGAAAAGGTTTGCCCTGAGGAGTTTCTCCCGCACAGACAAGCACTTCTATTAAATGATCTATGCCAAGGATGGATAGTGTTTTAGTGACTGTGGAGCGACTGCCACCAGAGACCACACCTATTTTGACATCATTTGCATGCGACCTGAGGTGTTCTACTACAAAAGGGATAGGTAGGGTATCCGAAATAAATTCTTCAACAAAGAGCCTGGATTTGGACTTTGCAAAATCTGCAATGTCAAGAGACACCGCATATCTTTTACAAATTTCCTCTACCACCAGTACAGTTGGCCAACCGGCCAGCTCATCTATGATTGAATCATCAAGGTTAATTGCATGGCTGGCGGCCACCTTTACAAAGGCTGCTTTGTGGGCTCCCATATTATCTGCCAGGGTGCCATCACAATCATACAGGAAAGCCTTGTATTTTCCCGAGGTCAATGCGTTCAGTTTAACCAGCTTTTCTGTATTTGATTTGTCCAGTGTACAGTTCATGGATCTTTCATTGGTAAGTGCGCGAAAATAGTATGATCGCGGGAATTCCCATCAACCATATATTACCCTTTATAGAAAGTGGGTGGAAAGAAATTGTTGATGAGTCATGATGCGAAGGCCGCACTGTGCTGAAGAAAGGTATTTTCAAAAACCCTGGCATTGAACCCGGTCTCGGCAAGCTTAATCTGTATCTCGTTAAAATTCGCCGTAATGGTACAGTCAACTGAATGTATTTTACAATTCAGAGTATTGGTTATTTGTTTAAACTCCCAAAGCTGCTCCATTGATGCAAAGGCGATAGTGATATAACTCATCTGTTAAGGTTTTTTTGCCGACAAGCCCAGGCATTTATTCCTGGATGCATATAGTCGGGACATAAAGACTTGACGTTATCACTAAAGTTTAACCGCTGACAATAGATTGGTATTTTTTCTTTTGAAATCTGAAGCGTTTACCCTGAATCATTCACTGAAGCGCAATGAAAGCTCCTGTTTACAAACGGTATGTACTAATGAGGTCGCATAATAGCAAAAGCATAAGAAAGGGCCGAATAGAAATTCAGCCCTGGTATATTGTTTAAGTCTACATCCACCTAAGACTATCAGTAATAGTCATAGATTATAAAGCCTATTGATTTAAGTCAATATGGATGCCAAAAATGCAATCAAGCCAATTAAAAGGCTTATTTTATAAGTTGTTCACTTTTATATGATAGCAATAAGCTCATGATTGTGGAAAAATCTTGCAGTGCCCGGTTATTTAAAAGAAGCTATATAGTTTTTGATGGATGTTCCAATTATATAATTCCATCCTTCTTCAAAGTTTGATCTTGCATAGTCATCATTTTGGGGCAGTTTTTCCAAACCTTTATGAGTTAAACGCAGCCGGGTCTGCTGACCTTCGGGAAATAAATCAAATACTACAAGAGTCTCAGCTGGGATACCCTCATAGGTCCATGTATAACTTAGCCTTTGATTAGGAATCACTTCCTGTATGGTGCAAATATGGGTAAATTTCCTGCCATCTTTTTCGCCATAAAATCGAAAGGTAAAGCCTTCTTTTGGTTGAAATTCTGCTATGTCGAAATACCATTTTTTCATTTCTTCTTTATCTGTAAGCGCTTTCCACACTTTTTCTACTGTAGCATCAAGCATTACTTCTTTAATGATAGGTTCAGGTATTTGGGAGTTGTCTTGCATGTATTGTCCTTTTTGTCAAATGAATGGGGATTAAAGTTCGTAACTAGTAGTGTATTTTATCCAAATATTACAAATTTTTCTATTAGCATTTTGCACGGCAGGAAGGATAACTTGTATAAAAGGTACTGTTGATCCATGCATTAAATATTTTGTAAGTATAACTTTCGAGAAGACATTATATAAATCGTATTCGATCAATTTTTTACTCAAAGGCACACATAAATAGTATAATCTTTTAACTTTCACGAAATGACAGATAAACTAAAAGCACTGAACGAGCAACTACAGGGGGAATTGTATTATGACAATACCATGCGCCTTTTGTATGCTACAGATGCATCTGCCTACCGGGAAAAACCTTCAGCGGTAGCCATGCCGGCTTCTGTGGAGGATATTAAAAAGCTGATTAGGTTTGCAAGAAATGAACATACCTCATTAATTCCCCGAACTGCCGGAACATCGCTCGCAGGCCAGGTAGTGGGCGAAGGCATAGTGGTAGATGTATCGAAACATTTTACAAGGATATTGGAATTGAATTCAGAAGAGGGTTGGGTGAGAGTAGAACCAGGTGTAATCAGGGATGAGTTGAACCTGTTTTTAAAGCCTCATGGCTTTTTCTTTGGGCCTGAGACCTCCACTGCTAACAGAGCGATGATTGGTGGCATGGTGGGCAATAATTCATGTGGATCCAACTCAGTGGTGTATGGAAGCACCAGGGAGCACCTGATGGAGGTAAAGGCTATATTGAGTGATGGATCGGAGGCAGTTTTCAAAGCATTGGATCTTGAGACTTTTCATGAAAAATGTGATCTGGGCAATTTGGAAGGGTCTATTTATCATGCCACCCGGAAACTCCTTAGTCAATATGAGAACCAGGTAGCTATTAGAAAAGATTTCCCCAAAAAAAGTATTGAGCGACGAAATACCGGATATGCTATTGACCTGCTGTTAGAAAAAGCCCCTTTTACTGCCGGTGGTGAGGATTTTAATTTTTGTACACTACTGGCCGGATCAGAGGGAACCTTGGCATTCATTACAGAGATCAAACTGAACGTGGTTCCATTGCCGCCAAAAGAAGCCGGGCTATTATGCGTACATTTTAATTCTATAGACGAAGCATTAAGAGCTAACCTCATTGCATTGAAATATGCACCAAGTGCCAGTGAATTGATAGACCACTATATACTGGAGTGTACCAAGGATAACCTGGAGCAATTGCAGAATCGATTTTTTGTTTTAGGTGACCCGGGAGCCATCCTGGTAATAGAATATGCAAGGACTACCCGCAATGAAGTCATGGAAATAGCCCAACAGGTAGAAGCAGAAATGAGAGATCAAAATTTAGGTTACCACTTTCCCTTATTGTTTGGTGCAGACACAAAGAAGATATGGACATTGAGAAAAGCAGGGTTGGGACTCTTAAGTAATCTTCCGGGTGATGAAAAAGCAGTGGCTGTAATTGAAGACACTGCAGTAGATGTGCATGACCTGCCAGACTATATAAGGGAATTTAATGAGATACTTACTAAATATGGATTGTATTCCGTGCATTATGCACATGCAGGTTCAGGCGAGATACATCTGCGTCCCATCATTAATTTAAAAACAGAGGAAGGCAACAGGCTGTTTAGAAAAATAGCGGAGGAAATTGCTGTCCTGGTGAAAAAATACCAGGGTTCTTTAAGTGGAGAACATGGTGATGGCAGGTTGAGGGGGGAGTTCATTCCTTATATGGTAGGAGAAAAGAATTATGAACTGCTAAAAGAGATCAAGCGATCTTGGGACCCGCACAATATTTTTAATCCGCATAAGATTGTGGATACGCCGTCAATGAATAGTATGTTGCGGTACGAACCAGGACAGAAGACACCTGCTTTCCCAACCGTCTTCAGGTATGCCAACCAGGATGTGTTGCAGCATGCAGAACAATGCAATGGGTCAGGAGATTGCCGGAAAACACATCTTTCAGGCGGGACAATGTGCCCATCGTTCATGGCTACACGAAATGAAAAAGACACTACGAGGGCGCGGGCTAATATCCTGAGAGAGTTTCTGACTCATTCAACAAAAATTAACAGGTTTGACCATGAAGAAATAAAAGAGGTAATGGATCTGTGCCTGAGCTGCAAAGGTTGTAAATCTGAATGCCCTTCCAATGTAGATATGGCTAAATTAAAAGCCGAGTTTTTGCAGCATTATTATGATGCCAATGGAATCCCCTTGCGCGCGCGCCTTATAGCCAACTTTACATCTACTGCCAGCCTGGGTACATTGCTGCCTAAAATGTACAACTATGTAATGACTGGAAAAGGTATAAGTGGCATTGTTAAGAAGCTTTCAGGTTTTGCCGGGGAAAGATCAATGCCCACTTTGCATAGTTTCACTTTACGCCAGTGGTATAAAAGGCACATAGCTGAAAAGAAGAATAAAACTTTTAAGCATAGTGTCTATTTATTTTGTGATGAGTTTTCTAACTACACTGATGTGGATTTGGGTATCAAGACCATATTGCTTCTAGAACATTTGGGCTATAATGTACTGCTAACGAAGCACAAGGAAAGTGGAAGGACCTGGCTTTCAAAAGGCTTGCTGCGCGAGGCCAAAAAAATTGCCAATGAAAATGTGGACCTCCTGGCTGATCTGATATCAGAACAAAGTCCTTTGATAGGAATCGAGCCTTCAGCGATATTGACATTCAGAGATGAATATCCCGACCTTGTGGATGAGGAGAAATTGGAAGCTTCAAAGGAATTGTCCAGAAATGTATTTCTGGTTGATGAATTTCTGGCCAGGGAAATGGATAGGGGCAATATTGATATAGACCATTTTACAAATGAAACCCGCACCATAAAACTACATGGGCACTGCCAGCAAAAGGCCTGGAATGCATTAGGGTCTTCTGTACGCATTCTATCCTTTCCTAAAAACTTCCAGGTAGAGACAATACCCTCGGGCTGCTGCGGAATGGCCGGTTCTTTTGGATATGAAAAAGAGCATTATGCTATTTCCATGCAAATTGGAGAATTGGTGCTTTTTCCTACCGTGCGGGAACAACCTGCGGATGTTATCATAGCTGCACCAGGCACGAGCTGTCGTCACCAGATAAAAGATGGTACTTCCAAAGAGGCGCAACACCCGGTGGAGATATTATATGAGGCATTAGTGCATGACAGTATCCATTTATAACATTTGGTGAAGGTGGGCATCAGTTTTTTGAGTAAATTAGTTTGCCAACTTCCAGGAAGATGAGTGGTTAAAAACAAAACTGGGGTAAACGATAACGCTTGCTATTCTACTAATACATTGTTGATGAACATGGACAAGCCTGTTATTGTTATAAAGATCGGATCTTCCGTCATTGCTGACCCTTCAGGCAATATTGATCCTGCCGTCATAGAGAAAATTGCATCTGAATTAGCAACTATTTCTAAAACTTACAACCCTATATTGGTATCAAGTGGAGCTGTCAGTAGCGGCAAAGGGTCTTTAAAATCTTACAAAGGAAAATTGATTGAAAGAAAGGCTGCAGCTGCTGTTGGCAATCCGATTTTGATAGATCAATATGGGAAATGTTTTTCCAGGTATGACATCAGAGTAGCCCAGGCATTGCTGGAACGCCATCATTTTTCTAACAGGAAGCAATTTGTTCAATTAAAGGATACGATCAGGGAATTGTGGAAAAATGGTATACTTACTATCGTGAACGAAAATGATTTCGTGAGCAGTCATGAATTAAAATTTTCTGATAATGATGAATTGGCCACTTTAATTGCCATAGCCCTGAATGCGGAGATATTGTTGTTATGTACTACGGCAGGTGGTTACCGTGATGACCAGGACAACATCATTGAGAAAGTGGAAGAAATAGAAAGTTCCTTGCTGGGTTATTTAAAAAATGAAAAGTCCTCTTTCGGCACCGGGGGCATGGCGTCTAAACTGTCTTTTACCAGGTTGGCCACCTCTTTGGGAATCAGGGTGGTGATTTGCGGTATTACTTCAGAAGAGCCGTTTATCAATGCATTGAGCGGAGGTTCAGGAACCAGTTTCCAGCCTAAACATTCCTCCCTTAAAGACAGGCAAAAATGGTTAAGCAGTGGTTCTGTGACCATTGGTTCTATTCAAATAGATGATGGCGCCATTGAAGCTTTGAACAACAGGAAGAATTTATTATCAATAGGCATCGTATTGATACAAAGGCCTTTTTTAAAAGGAGAGGTTGTGCAGCTGGTGGATGCGAACGGTGCGATAGCCGGAGTGGCAAAAATGAAAATGGGAGCTTCGGAGATCGATACTACAAAAACTAAGCGAAACAAGGTAGCTGCCAGGGCAGATGATATTGTAATGTTTTAAACATTCTTTTATGGAACCGATCGAAAAGCTTTTAATAAAAGCACAAAGTGCTTCCAAAGAATTACAACATACTCCACAAGCAGTGGTCAAAAGAGCATTGATCAGTTTAGCCGCTAAGGTGGAAGAAGAGACAGCAAAGCTTATAAGGGCTAATCATAAGGATGTATCAAAACAAGATCAACAGGATTCAAGAGTTGACAGGTTATTGTTGACCCCGGAGAGGATCAGGCATATTGCCACTGCCATACGAAAAATAGCCAAACTTCCCTGTCCTGCAGGCAGGTTGTCTGAAGAAAAGGTTTTACCCAATGGATTACTGCTTCAAAAATGGAAAGTGCCCATGGGTGTTGTAGGGGCAGTGTATGAATCGAGACCTAATGTAACTTTTGATATTGCAGCACTTTGCCTGAGGAGTCAAAATGCCTGTGTATTAAAGGGAAGCAGGGAAGCTTTGCATACTAATAAAATTGCAGTAGATATCATTCATAAAATTTTGAGGCAATATGGGATCCCATCTCCGGTTGTTACCCTATTGCCCCCGGATAGAGAAGTAATTGATCACCTGTTAACTGCCACCAGGTATATAGATATTTTAATCCCAAGAGGTTCGGCAGGCCTGATCAATTATGTTCGTAAGAATAGTCGTGTGCCGGTAATAGAAACAGGCGCCGGAGTTTGCCATGTGTATGTTCATCAAGCAGCCGATCTTTCAAAGGCAGTATCTATTGTAGAAAATGCAAAGATATCAAGACCGTCTGTCTGTAATGCTATTGATACTGTTTTGATAGATACAACTATTGCCCCATTTTTCCTGGAAAAGATTTTGCCTGTATTCCAAACACATAAGGTTGAGGTTTATGTAGAACCAAAGCATGCCAATTTGCTTAAGGGATATCAGTATTTGCATATTCAAAAAAACCTGGATTATGGCATAGAATACTTAAGTCTTAAATGTGCTTTGAAAATGGTCAATAATATGCGAGATGCCTTAGATCACATTTCTAAATTTTCAACCAGGCATTCTGAGGCGATTGTTTCTGATAATAAAAAAGCCTGCCGCGAGTTTATTGAGAACGTGGATGCCGCAGTAGTCTATTCCAATGCATCAACCAGGTTTACAGATGGGGAGGAGTTTGGACTGGGCGCTGAAATAGGTATATCCACACAGAAATTACATGCAAGGGGACCATTTGCTTTGGAAAAGCTGGTTACGGACAAATGGGTTGCTTTAGGAAATGGTCAGGTTAGAAAATAAAGACAAAATTGCTTTGATAGTAAAAAAATATTTGTAAGTAAATAAATATGGTATTTGATTTTATGTGAATAAATTCTGCTTTGAGGTTGTATTGCTTAGCTGGCAAGGGATTGAGGACTGTTCATAGGTTTTTTGTGGAAATGTATATTCTGTTATTGCTAAATAACGTTTCTATCTTGAACTTTTAAATCTAACCTATGCAGCTTAATACCTTATACCATTATCGCTTCCGCTCCGGTACAGAAACAATAAGGATAGATTATTTTTTAACAGCAGACGAGTTAAATGACCAGGTAAACATTGAAGGAAATATATGGCTGGTGATTTCCCTTGAAGCGGGACATCAACAAAAGTTCCTTGTATCCAAACCTTCATCTATTCTTCATCAGCCCAAAGAGATCATTGAATTGATCATACAAAGGGAAACACTGAGTTATATTCAGCAGTGTGAAATGATTTCAGCAAATACTTTATAAGGCTATTCAAAAAGCCTGAAACTTTTCCTCTACACTTCTTTTGTATGCGTTTGCATTAGATACTTTTAGCTGATATAGTTGTGTGGAATTATATATTCCACAATGTCCACAGTCTGTTATAAGTGATGGTTACATTAATTTAGTTATAACTGTTTGCTTATCAGGGTATAACTATATAATGCCGGGATTGGTATTTAAATTGTTTATGGGAAAGAAAAGATTTCGTGTGGAAAATGACGTAAAACAAATGGCCAATAATGAACTGGAAGAAAATATTGCCATGCTGGAGGAAGAGTATACCCAGGCTTTGAAGGTGAATGCAGATATTCACACCTTGAGCCGTATCTGGCAAAAAATTAAAGAATTGAAAGCCGAATTACTATTAAGGTAATTATAAAAAATTGTGTTTTTAATAATATTGAACAATAAATATTTTTAATTTTCGTACAATATAAATTCTCCTTTACCAGGAAAATGTGAAAGAGTATATGGGCGCTGTAAATTTAACTCAGGTTGTATTGGCGGACGATGACAAGGATCACGCCCTTTTATTTTATTATGTACTTAAAAAGGTTGATCCTTCCCAATCTTTGACAATAGTTAAAGATGGAGAGGCCTTGATGGCATTTTTAAAGGATCACACACCCGACCTTTTATTTCTTGATTTGAATATGCCCGGCAAAAATGGTTTTCAGTGCCTGAGCGAGATTAGAGCACTGGGAAGTTGTAAAGATTTGACGATTGTAGTATATAGCAGCTCCACTCATATGACGGATATTCAGAAAAGTTACCTGCACCAGGCAGATCTTTATATGGTGAAACCATTCAATAGCTTTCATTTGCAGAATGCCCTGGAGTCCATCTTATCTATGGAGTGGAAACACCAACAAACTGATTGTAAATATTATTTTATGAACAATCGGTTTGTGCCTTTTACATCACAATCAGGAACCTACTGACAGGCATTGGTGATCTCTTTAAGGTAATTTGAAACTTTCTTGTCCTCTTTAATATACAGCCAGCAAAGTGGTGATATCAATGTCCTGGAGGTAAATGTCTAAGTGTTCCATTTCTTCAAAAGCCCGTATGGAAATGATTTGTCCAGATTGTTCTTTACTAAACATTTCTATATAGAATTGATCCATTTGAAAAAGGTAAAGGTGTAGATTATATTTTTTTGCCTGGGTCAAAAAGACTCCTTTAGACATAGTAAGTTCAATTTGTTTTTCTATATCCAATTTATTGAAAGCGATTGTATTCATGATAAACATATAAATGTTAAGAAAGGTAAACAGCTTTTTCCCTAACCGTACTCTTCAAAACAACAAAAGCTGTTTACCCGTTAACCAAATAAATAAATATTAATAGATTGTTTTCCTATTTATATGCCAGAAAATTTGCTCTTTATATTCACATTGTCATAAGATTAATTGTAGAAATTTCTGATCACCTTATTCATATGTGGAAGAGTGAAAGTTGGGAAGCTGAAGTATAAGGCGCAATTGAGCTTCCAATAATGAAGTTTATTGAATACATAATAAACCAGGATAAAACACCTGGTTCTACTTACTGCTTTTATACATCTGCTATTGATGGGTTTAATACTGCAGGCAAAAGAACCTACTAGAGTAGGAGCACTGACATGCATCATTGATGTTTTTGATGGTTGTCATTGCATGTAACTGTGATATTATGAAACTTCATAAAAATTATTTACCTGAAACCAAACTTTAATCATATGAAAAAAACAGTATTTCTCACTTTGGGGATGATGATGATAATGTTGGGGTTTTTTCATAAAAGTTCTGCACAGCAGGATACAATGAAAATGATGGAATCTATCGTTATTTATGCTAAATCCAATGTAAACAAGGCCGTTACTGATGCCTTTGAGAAAAAATTTAAGGATGCCATGGATCCGCAGTGGTACCGTTTAAATAAGAACTACCTGGTCACATTCATTACTGGTGATATGAAGAACAATGCCCTTTTTAAAAAGAATGGAAGAATGGTTTACCACATTCGTTTTGGTACAGAAAGTAATCTTCCGGAAGAAATCAAACAGCAGGTTATGTCTGGCTATCCAGATTATAATATCACCAGGGCTGTTAATGTAAAACTGGATAATAGGGATCTATGGGTGGTAAATCTTGAAGGAATGAAAAAATGGATCATTGTTCGTGTAGAGGAAGGACAAATGGATGAGGTTGAAAATTATAATAAGACCAAATAGCTTTTTTTAAGCACACAAAACTTTTGAATGTTGAGAGGGCATTCAAAAGTTTTTTTATGTTCCTATACTTGAATCCTGTCATATAGACTGGTTAGTTAATGCAGCTCAATTCTGATATTCAATCAGAATCTTTGATCACAAACCCTGCCCAATAGGCTGGAATGTCTATTGTATAACTTACCTCGATGAGGTATCAGCCGATTGAAAATTATGGTATCGTTGGAGATTTAAATACGATAGCCTTGATAAGCCTTCACGGCTCCATTGATTTTATGTGCTTCCCTGATTTTGATTCTCCATCAATATTTGCAGCATTACTCGACGCAGACAAAGGCGGTAAATTTATGATTACACCTGCTTTTGATGAAATGAAAACCAAACAATTGTATGTTCCTGATACCAATGTATTACTAACCAGGTTTTTATCGGAAGATGGAGTGGGAGAGATCACTGATTTTATGCCTGTTGAAGAGTTATACAATGGGAAAGAATTGATACGAAGAGTTACCACAGTTCGGGGACAGGTAAAATATAAACTTCATTGTGAGCCCCGGTTTAATTATGCCCGCAGCGAACATTCATTGGAGGCGAGGTCTGCCAATGAGATTATCATTACGAGTAAGGGCGATGACCACACCATGCTGCGCTTGCTTGGGACAGTACCCATTCAAATAAGGAATGACCATGTAGTTGCTGAATTTACATTAGGTCCAAATGAAACTGCCGATTTTTTGCTGGAACACATTGACAAACACCATGCGGTAGAAAAAGATTTTAAGCAATTTGTTACCGAGAGTTTGTTCAGGACAATGAACTATTGGAAGAATTGGGTGGCCCAATCTAATTACAAGGGAAGATGGATGGAAATAGTGAACCGTTCTGCGCTAGTTTTGAAACTACTCACATCCTTTCGCTTTGGTTCTATCGTTGCTGCTCCCACATTTAGTTTGCCGGAAAGTATAGGCTTTCAACGCAATTGGGATTATAGATTTACCTGGATAAGGGACGCCTCCTTTACAGTGTATGCCTTGCTCCGATTGGGGTATACCAGGGAGGCTGGGGCTTTTATGCATTGGGTGGAAAAGTTGTGCCGGGACATAAAGGGCAATAACCGTTTGGGCATCATGTACAGCATTGATGGAAACCGGCAGGTGGAAGAAAAAATATTGGATAATCTGGAGGGATATAAAAAATCGGCACCAGTTCGTATTGGGAATAATGCCTATGGTCAATTGCAACTGGATATTTATGGTGAGTTGATGGATTCGGTGTATCTCTATAATAAATATGGAGAACCCATATCTTATGACTTTTGGAAGGACCTGAGTGAGCAAATGGATTGGTTAAGTGAGAACTGGAATCAGCCTGATGAAGGCATTTGGGAAGTGAGAGGCGGTAAAAAGAATTTTCTGTATTCACGTCTATATTGCTGGGTAGCACTTGACAGGGCTATAAAAATTGCCAGGGCACGCTCATTTCCCATCAATGGTCATTGGAAGCGTGAAAGAGATAAAATCTATAACAGTATATATGAAGATTTCTGGAGTGATGAGTACAAGGCATTTATGCAATATCCAGGCTCAAATACGGTTGATGCTTCTTCTTTATTAATGCCCCTGGCCCGGTTTATAAGTCCTAAGGATCCCCGATGGCTTTCTACTTTAAAAAGAATTGAGGAAGAACTGGTATCTGATTCTCTTGTATACAGGTATAGGCCAGACCTGGCAGCCCCGGACGGCTTTGTCAGTCATGAGGGTACTTTTTCAATGTGCACATTCTGGTATGTTGAATGCCTGTCAAGATCCGGCCAATTGGAAAAGGCAAGGTTTTATTTTGAGAAAATGCTGGGTTATGCCAATCATCTTGGCCTATATTCCGAGCAATTGGGCTTTGAAGGAGAACACCTGGGTAATTTTCCACAGGCTTTCACGCATCTCGGTTTGATAAGTGCCGCTTATAACCTGAATCAACAATTAAATGAGAACAGTAATAAAAATGTAAACCCAAATTTATGAAAGCCATTTCCCTGGTGCCTGGCACTACTGAAGTTTCATTGATTGATATACCTGAACCCATGATCAATGCTTCCAACCAGGTAAAGGTAAAAGTATTGGAGGTTGGTATTTGCGGTACGGACCGCGAAGAAGTATCCGGAGGTAGAGCGGATGCGCCAAGGGGACAGCATAAACTGATTATAGGACATGAGATGTTTGGCCAGGTTACGGAAGTGGGCAATGCAGTTACAAAGGTTAAAAAAGATGATTATGGTGTTTTCATGGTAAGAAGAGGATGTGGTCAATGCGAAGCTTGCCTGAACGGGAGGAGTGATATGTGCTATACTGGTAATTATACAGAGCGGGGTATTAAGGCCGCCAATGGTTTCCAGGCAACCTATGTGGTGGATGAAGAACAATACCTGGTTAGTGTGCCTGAACACATGAAAGAGATTGGCGTATTAACAGAGCCAATGTCTGTTGCATCAAAAGCTATTGATGAATCCCTGCAGATACAACAAGCCCGGTTAGGTTCCTTTAGTAAAAATTCCAATTGGCTGCAAGGAAAGAAAGCGCTTATAGCTGGCCTTGGCCCTATTGGACTAATGGCCGCATTTGCTCTCCGTTTGCGTGGTGCTGATGTAGTAGGGATGGATATAGTAGATGAAAATACATTACGTCCGGCATTACTAAAACAAATAGGTGGCCAGTACATAGATGGTAGAAAAGTGCAGGTGGTAGATATTGATTCCGCTTGTGGAGAAGCAGACTTTATTTTTGAAGCTACCGGCATTGCAAAACTTCAATTGCAATTGATAGATGCACTGGCTGTAAACGGTATCTATGTGGCTACTGGTATCCCAGGAGGTAACAGGCCTTTAAACTTATCGGCAGACAACCTGATGAAACAATTGGTATTGAAGAACCAGGTCTTGTTAGGCAGTGTGAATGCAAGCCTTCAACATTATCAAATGGCGGTAGAAGATCTCAGGTTAAGCCTTGAAAGGTGGCCCGCTGCTATAAAATCTGTAATCACAGAAAGGATTCCTTATACAGATTTTTTAAGAGCATTGAAACAAACCTCGGCTGATGAGATCAAGGTGGTGGTAGAATGGCAGTAATGCTTTGGCTAGTTACTAAATAATTAATTAGGCTCTTTTTGCCTTTACTGAGCTCTTGGAATTCTTTTGTTTATCTCTTTTTAGATTTTCCTTTACTACCTCCCAATATTCCTTGCCATAATCTACAAATATCTCGGCTCCGGCCGGAATGTCTTTTACAGATTCAATGTATGCTTTGAGCCCATCATTGACATAGGTGCAGTTATTGGTTATTCCTTTTACTTTTATCAGGCCACGTGCATCATTGGCATAACGCGCGAGTGCCTTCAATGTTTTTTGCGCATCAATCACATGATTGTTATTGATAGTATAGATATAGCCGTTCCCACTATCATTCTTGACTTCTTTCCATGTAGTGATACGTCCTTTGTATTCAACGATCCTTGTTCCTTTAGGAATGAATTCCGTAGTAAACAATCCCTTTCCAGAATTGGGAATGGTAGACTCTTTCACTTCCAATTGTTTTTCAAGTAATGCCATGGATCTGGTTCTGTTTTTAAAGGGCGTGAAGATAAGAAGCAATAGATTGACAGAATAGAGAAATTTTTAAGATGAAAATCTATGAAATTTTAAATGCCAGGCAGGTTTCATGCTGAATGGGTATGATGCCGGCGTTGAACAATATATTCAACAGGTTTGCGCTTGATCTTGCTTTCCAGCCAGGAAACAATATCAAGGTATTGATAAGACCGCCTTGCATATTTGCTTTCGGAAATATGCTCCAGTTTATCTCTTAATTCCGTAAAGCTCTGTATAAGGTCCTTTGGCCGTGAGGTTAAAGACCTGCGAAGGAATCTAAGGATCTGAAGCTGTACCTCATCAAGGCTGTCCATTTTGGAAAGAAACCGGTAAACAGATTTGATCAGGTATTCCAGGATATCTGTATTGCCCAATTCATAATGGGCTATTAAATGAAGAAGTCGGGCAAAGCATTGGATATCGGTTCGTAAATGACCCACCTTCAGGTTAATGATCTTATTTAGATAAATAATGCAGTTCTCGTTATCCCCAGCTCCAAAATAAAGACAGGCTATCTTGAAGTGAAAGATCATGATACGATGTGTATCAATGTAGCGTTGGTATTCTTTTAATCCTTTTTCTATTTCAGGAATGATCTTAAGTCCTTTGGTAAAAGTGCCAGTGAGAAAATGAAAGTTGATCTTGGCGGTATATAGATAAATAAAGGTCTGAATTTCTAGATTCTGATGTTGACCTGCTTCCTGGTATACCTCTTCAAGCCTGTCTATCTCTTGTTTCAGCCTGTCTTCTTTTCCTATGATAAATAATGCATTCAGCAGGTTGTGAAGGGCTTTTACATACAAAAGGGGATCTTCTTCCTTTACTTTTGGATGGTGTATGAAAAGGTTTACCCATTTTTGGGCATGAGCGAAGTAGGAGGGAAAGTCAAGCTGTATATAATAATACCAACAATAGGATTGGTGGAGATAGGCTTTTCCAAAAAAGCTTACCTGGTCATATTGTATATCCTGGAGTTTAGATTTAAAGAATTTTTCCAGGGCTTTACTTTCTTTTTCATTTTTGATGTGTCCTTTTTCCAGGTACAATCCATACATACGTAAAGCAAGCGAAGAAAGCTGGGCTACTTCATCTACCTGCTTGATCACATAACCTGTTTCCTTTTCAAGGTCTTCAGCCCTTCCTTTAATACTGCGGGTAATATGCCTGGCCTCTATATTTTTTTCAAATTGCAATATTTCGAGGGTCAGAATAAAATGACTGTTTGCTTTGGCTACCTGTTTGGCCTTCTCTAAAATTTTTAAACTTTGGGTTACCAGCCCCCTGTTATACAAGATACGGGCAAAATCAATTTGCTCTCTTATCTGGATCTCACCAAATTTACCACTATGGCAAAGTCTTAGGGCCGTTAACAATTCTTTATATAAATGTGCTTTTAGATTGGATAATTGAGATGGCTTGATGGACGACTCTTTTTTTAGAATTTGCTTTTCGTCATAGGTATTCATTTTTTCCATGACTGTAAAAAGCTTCATGTATTTACTGATGTTTTCAGAATGCTGTTGAGCTATATATAATGAAAAATAACGTTTTTCCGTTTTAGTAAGGGATTGGATCAGCGTAAAGAGTGCGTCATTTTGTTGATTGGGCATCGTATCAGAAATTTTATCAAACTCAATGCAGTAAAGTATTTCAGCTTATTGCCGGACTGTATTGAAGCCGGAAAACCATTAAAAGATGATAGCCTGAAAAGGGGCCGTAGCGTCTATTTTCGGGATTATAATACAATAGGTTTCTTTTATTCAAAAATACATACATCATTTTTGTATGCCTTCAGAAAAAATTTACATATTCGATACCACCCTCCGGGATGGGGAACAGGTGCCTGGTTGCAAATTAAATACCAGTGAGAAGGTGGAACTTGCCCTGGAACTGGAAAGCCTGGGTGTTGATATTATAGAAGCAGGTTTCCCTATATCCAGTCCTGGGGATTTCGAATCAGTAACCCAGATATCTAAAACCGTCAAAGAAGCTGTGATCTGTGGATTGAGCCGGGCGGTTCAAAAAGATATTGAAGTGGCGGCGCAGGCCCTTCGTTATGCCCGCAGGGGAAGAATACATACCGGTATAGGTACGTCTGACTACCATATCAAAGGTAAATTCAATTCTACACGTGAAGCCATACTGGAAAGAGCAGTGCAATGTGTAAAATGGGCACGCAATTTTACGGATGATGTAGAGTTTTATGCTGAAGATGCAGGCAGAACTGATAATGAATACCTTGCCAGGGTGATAGAAGCCGTGATAGCTGCAGGGGCCACCACTGTAAATATCCCTGATACAACAGGCTATTGCCTGCCTCAACAATATGGTGAAAAGATAGCTTACCTGGTCAATCACGTAAGTAATATAGACAGGGCAGTGATTTCCTGCCATTGTCATAATGACCTGGGGTTGGCCACTGCCAATTCTATTTCTGGAGTTATCAGCGGTGCCAGGCAAATAGAATGTACTATTAATGGACTAGGGGAAAGAGCCGGCAATACTTCTCTTGAAGAAGTGGTGATGATCCTAAAGCAACATAAAGACCTTGACCTGCATACTGATATCAATACTAAACAATTGAATCCTCTAAGCAGGAAGGTGTCTGATACTATGCGCATGCCTGTACAGCCTAATAAGGCCATTGTAGGGGCTAATGCATTTTCTCACTCATCCGGTATCCACCAGGATGGATTTTTGAAAGACGCGCAGACCTATGAGATCATAAACCCTGAGGAAGTAGGGGCTGAAGAAAGTAAAATCATTTTAACAGCACGCAGTGGCCGAAGCGCATTGGCTCACAGGTTTCAAAAATTGGGATTTCAATATACCCGTGATGATATAGATGTATTATATTCTGCATTTCTAAAGTTGGCAGATTCTAAAAAAGAGGTATTGGAAGAAGACCTGGCACAAATGGCCAGGGAATATCAACCTGAAGTACAAAGAGTAGCGTAAGAATATGGGAAAAACACTGTTTGAAAAAATCTGGGACAACCATGTGGTACGAACCATTCAGGATGGCCCCGATGTATTATATATCGATAAGCATTTTATTCATGAAGTCACCAGCCCACAGGCTTTTTCTGGTCTTACAAAAAGAGGTATTCCTTTATTCCGGCCGGAAAAAATAGTGGCAACTGCTGATCATAACGTTCCAACCAAAGACCAGCACTTGCCAATTAAGGACCGTATGTCGCGCTTGCAGGTAGACCAATTAATACAGAACTGCAAAAACTTTGGTGTGGAACTATATGGGCTTGGACATCCCTTCCAGGGCATTGTTCATGTAATTGGTCCAGAGCTGGGTATCACCCAACCCGGGATGACAATAGTATGTGGGGACAGTCATACATCAACTCATGGTGCATTTGGTTCAATAGCTTTTGGTATTGGTACCAGCGAAGTGGAAATGGTATTTGCTTCTCAGTGCCTGTTACAGAACAAGCCAAAAGTTATGCGTATCAGTATTGAGGGATCATTGAATAAAGGCGTTGTTTCAAAAGATATTATCCTTTACATCATTTCTAAAATATCAGCAAGCGGAGCGACCGGTTACTTTGTGGAATTTGCGGGTTCTGCCATACGATCCCTTTCTATGGAGTCCCGCATGACCATATGTAACATGAGTATTGAAATGGGAGCCAGGGGAGGTATGATCGCTCCGGATGAAACAACTTTCAATTATATCAAGGGAAGACATTTTGCACCACACGGTGAAGAGTGGGAACGAAAAATGCTTGAATGGAAGAAGTTATTTAGCGATGAGGATGCCCATTTCGATAAAGAGATATTTATCAATGCTGCTGATATTGAACCAATGATTACCTATGGGACCAACCCGGGATTGGGGATTGCCATCAATGCATTGATACCTCCCATAGAATCTATTACTGAAGAAGGAGAAAGAAGAAATATTATCAAAGCCCTGGAATATATGGGTCTTGAAGCTGGTAAGACCCTGAAGGGCATGCCGGTTCAAAATGTATTTATTGGAAGTTGTACCAATTCAAGGATCGAAGATTTACGGTTGGTAGCAAGTGTGGTTAAAGGAAGAAAAAAGAATGAAAATGTAAAGGTCATGATAGTGCCCGGTTCCCAACAGGTAGCTGCCCAGGCCAGGGAAGAGGGGCTGAACCGCATTTTTGAGGAGGCAGGTTTTGAGGTACGCCAGGCCGGGTGCAGTGCCTGCCTGGGTATGAATGAAGATAAAATACCCGCCGGGGAATATTGTATCTCAACCAGCAACCGGAATTTTGAAGGCAGGCAGGGAGCAGGAGCGCGCACCTTATTAGCCAGTCCTCTAAGTGCTGCTGCGGCAGCCATCACGGGGGTGGTTACAGACATTCGTGAAATGATGGAGATATGAACTCCTTAATAAAAAGCTGATTAGAATGGAACCTATAAGGATCATACAGAGCACATTTGTTCCTCTTGCCATGGAAAATATTGATACGGACCAGATCATTCCTGCCCGGTTTCTCAAAGCCACTACCAAGGAAGGGTTTGGAAAGAATCTTTTTCGTGACTGGAGGTATGAAAATGGTGATGAAGAAAAACCCATAAAGGAATTTGTGCTTAATCATCCTGAGTATCATGGTAAAATATTGGTAGCAGGCAAGAATTTTGGTTGTGGGTCTTCCAGGGAACATGCAGCATGGGCAATCCTGGACTATGGATTCAGAGTGGTGGTAAGTAGTTTTTTTGCTGATATATTTAAGAATAACGCTTTAAATAATGGAGTGCTGCCTATTCAGGTAAGCGACTCTTTTTTGCAGGAACTATTTAAACAAGGCCCTGATGCACTATTGACTATTAACCTGGAAGAGCAAACTATCACTATTGATGGTACCGGACAACAGGAGCACTTCGAAATCAATAATTATAAGAAAACATGCCTGCTGAATGGGTATGATGATATTGATTTCCTTTTAAGCATCAAAGAAGAAATTGAACGATACGAACAACAACACTAAATGCCAGGTTATGGAAAAGAAGATCGCAGTTATTTTAGGAGATGGTATAGGACCTGAAGTTACCCAACAGTCCATAAAAGTGCTTAATTGTATTGCCCGGCAGTTCGGGCATCATTTCATATTCAGCTATGCCCTCATGGGTGCCGATGCCATTGATAAAACGGGCAGTGCCTTACCCCAGGAGACTATAGATACCTGTCTTGAAAGCGACGCAGTTTTATTCGGGGCTATTGGCCATCCCAAATATGATAACGATCCTACTGCTAAAGTACGTCCTGAACAAGGGCTGCTGCAATTAAGGAAAACATTGCAATTGTTTGCAAATATTCGTCCCATAAACACCTATGCTTCACTTGAGCATTTATCCCCGCTAAAAAGTAAACAACTGGAAGGGGTTGACTTTATTATATACCGGGAATTAACAGGAGGGATCTATTTTGGCAAGAAGGAAGTGAATGCCGATTATACTGAGGCTTCTGATCTGTGCAGTTATAGCCGTTCAGAAATTGAGCGCATATCACACCTGGCCTTTCAGTCAGCCCAGCAGCGCAGAAAAAGGCTGACTTTGGTAGATAAGGCTAATGTGCTGGAAACTTCAAGGTTATGGAGAAAAGTGGTACAGGAGCTTGCCACGGAATATCCAGATGTTTCTGTTGATTTTCTATTTGTTGACAATGCCGCTATGCAGATCATAGTGAACCCAAAGCAGTTTGATGTAATACTAACAGAAAATATGTTTGGCGATATCATCAGTGACGAGGCTAGCGTCATCAGCGGATCCCTGGGATTGTTGCCTTCTGCATCCATTGGGGTTTCATCGGCCCTGTTTGAACCTATACATGGGTCTTATCCACAAGCTGCTGGAAAGGATATTGCCAATCCTATTGGGTCCATATTATCTGCAGCCATGATGTTGGATCATTTTAAATTACATGAGGAAGCTAATCTTGTTCGTGCTGCTGTGGATTGGACACTGAACTCCAAATTTGTTACAAAGGATATAGATCCTGTAAACTATTATTTCACCTCCACTATCGGGGATCTGGTATGTGATTATGTTACAGAGAAAATACCCTCTGATATCAACCTGTCGAATATTGAATTAAGGAAATCTACTTTAATATAGTATTTCATACTGGCCATAAGTGCCATTATATTTAAACGGGAAGCTTGCTATTGTTTTTTGTTTAAATTTATTAGTATGGATCATCTTTCAGCCAGGGCATTAGAGAACTTCAGAAATCATGTAGGCATTAAATTTCAGCTATACAATAGCCTTTTTACCTCCCTTCCTTTCCATCGAATAGAAAAAACAGGAATATTATTATCGCTATTCTTAAATCATGCAGAAGATCAGTTTAAGAAAAAGCAAAGTCCGAGTTTTATCGTGGAAGACTTCTTTGAAAGATTTACCACGGTAAAAACCCAGAAAGAGAAAACAGACCTTCTTTTTAGATTTGTGCAATATGCAGAAAGGCAAGTAGTATTATTTGATGCTCTTGAGGATGCTGCCTTTAAAGAAACGCATGACGTAGTAGGTATTGGTACGCTTAAGCATCTTGAGACTGAAGTCATTCAGCAAGGCAAGCAGAAAGAATTGATTGATACATTGAAGGACTTCGCAGTTTCTGTGGTTCTTACAGCACACCCCACCCAATTCTATCCAGGACCTGTCCTGGCTATCATAAATGACCTTGCCAAAGCCTTAAGGGATAATAATGCCGGTCTTATTAACAT